>NZ_WBYR01000020.1:0-8694 GCF_013283315.1 Marinobacterium sp. xm-g-59
GCAGCCTGCGTGTGGTGATCACCGCCACAGGTGGCGATGTGAAGATCGGTAACCTGAGTGGGGCTACTCAAATTCAAATTGGCTTCGATTACGCGACAACCGGCGGCGATGAGATCTGTATTGAAGGCACTCAAGCACAGATCAATGCGGCCCTGAAAACGCTGCAGACCAAGATTGCCAATGGCAGTGAGAAGGTCGATATCTCTATCGATGTTCAGCCGGGTGGCATGGTCTACAACCCCGAGAATGGACATTACTACGAGTATGTCGCAAGTAGCGGAATTACTTGGACAAATGCAAAGGCCGCAGCCGAGCTAAGATCGTTCGAGGGTATGACAGGCTACCTTGCAACCCCTACCAGCGCTGAAGAGAACGCTTTTATTGCTGACAAGGTCAAAGCACAAGCGTGGATAGGTGCAAGTGACGCTGGTAGCGAAGGTGTTTGGCAATGGGCAACCGGTCCTGAAACCGGTACTACCTTCTTTAACCAGCCATATAATGGTTCCGGAGGAACAGCGGTAACCGGACAGTATTCCAACTGGGCGTCTGGCGAGCCAAATGATCACGGAGCCGCTGTAGGCAGCGAAAACTACGCCCACTACCTAGAAAATGGTACGTGGAATGATTATCCGAACTCCAGCAGTTCGATCAGAGGTTATATGGTCGAATACGGCGGTATGCCAAACGACGTCCCGACCGTTAAAGCAGGTGTTAAAACACTGACCGTCTACGCGACCGAAGCACTCGGTAATGTCTCTATGACGTTGTCTGACTTCGAGCAAGCGGGTGTAACCGGGGTGACGGCTGACAACCTGGCCTCTATTAACCAGGTGTTGAGTGGGAAGTCAGCAGCAGACGTAGATACCAACCCAGAGCTGCAGTCTGTTGTGAATGGTGTGATCTCCGCGATCGCGAAGATCGAGGATTACAACAATGCAGTGGCAGGTGTCACGCTTGATGTGGCTGACTACACAGCCGCGGGTATCGTGGGCGTTGTTGCTGGGAACAAAGATGCGGTCAACAGCGCTATTCAGGCACTGAACACAGGCGGCGCAAACACGACCGCGGAAATTCAGGCTGCTGTAGCACAGGTGCGTATTGAAACCTATGCCGATGCGACCGACGCCACTGGCCTTGAAGTA
This sequence comes from Marinobacterium sp. xm-g-59, assembly GCF_013283315.1. Taxonomy (NCBI): domain Bacteria; kingdom Pseudomonadati; phylum Pseudomonadota; class Gammaproteobacteria; order Oceanospirillales; family Oceanospirillaceae; genus Marinobacterium; species Marinobacterium sp. xm-g-59. Next base: position 1,143 of record NZ_WBYR01000020.1, read on the forward strand.
CCTACAGTTGCGGATTACCACTCGCTGGGTATTTACGCCGTTGATGCCTCTAACCTTGCGTGGGTAAACAGCTTCGCCCTGGATGTAGCCGCAGATCTTGCAGACAATACCGCTGAGATCGAACTGCTAGTGCAAGAAGCGCTGGAGATGAAACCCTACTTCGATGCCGTCGCTAAGATCAGTACTTACGCTGACTCTGACGGTAATGGCGCCGTGCCGACACTGGACGACTATGTGGCTGCGCAGCTGACAGGCGTCGACCAGTACAACCTGGGTATGGCAAATGCACTGTTTGCGGCAAGTACTGTAGGTACCGGCGATGCTACGTTGGCAGGCACTCAGTCTGAGCAGCAGTCTGTGTTGACAGCGGCGATAGCAGAGTTGGCCGCTTATTCGAAGATTGTCTCGTACGCCGATAACAACGGCGGACCGGTGCCATCCATTACTGACTACCAGACGGTAGGTTTATCCACCTTCCCACAGCCATACGTTGACTTGTTAAATGCTGAACTTGTCACCAATGAGATCGGTCGCGATGAAGCTGATGAGGTGTCCGAGCTTCTGGCTTTGGGTGCGCGCATCAAAATCACCGAATACGCTAATGCCAACGGTTTTGGGGCGGACGGTGTTACACCGCTAACCGGTGACTTCGTACCGACAGCAGCAGAGTGGGCGATGGCTGGTGTCACCGAGTTCTTCGATGGCACCAACATGGTCTCTATTGATGCTAACAACGTTGAGCAGGTCAATGACATCATGGCGATGCGCTATGTGGGTACCGGCGCGCGCATAGACGTTGTGGATACAGATCCTGACGCCTCTACTAACGAGACCAATCTAGATTATGCAGGCACTGTTGCAACACTGACTGATATTCAGCAAGCCGTGCAGCAAGCTGCCGGAGAAACGGTGAGCGGTGGCAACACCACTTTTGGCTTGCGTATCGCGTCTTTGAACAAAATCGCAGCCTTTGCCGATGCCGTGAACGGCCTGTCTCAGAACGATTACGACGCTTACCTGATGAACAATCCTTCGTTGGTACCGAGTGCGTCTGACTACAATCATGCCGGTGTACTTGATCTCAGCGAGAGCACCGGTGGAATTTCGGCTGCTCTAGCGACAGCGATTAATAACAAACTCTACACCGCGAGTGCTACGTCAGCTGTGAATACGGCGGGTGAGCTGCAGCCATATGTAGATGCGGCTAACGAGATAGTTAACAAAATTGCCGACCTTGCTACAGGGGTATGGGATTCGACTGGGTCGTCTGGCGTTGATTATGTCGATCTTGTCTATTCGTTTGCGAATGGTGATTTTAGCAGTGATCCGGATGCTGAGTTCCGCGTTGACAATGCCAACACTGATTTCCGAACAGCAGATCGCACTGGGTCGATGTTGGGCTGGGATGTATTCATCGATCAAATCATCCTTGGCGATGGCGTTCTTGGTGTCGCAGAACCAACGGACACAACATACGATGATCCTCAGCAAGCAGGTGTCGATAACGTTGTGGCTGGTAATGGTACGGATGCTCTTGATCGCGGTGTTGCATCAGGCGATACCGAGTACTTTGAGGTACGGGTTGTTAATTCTGATGATAACTACCAAACAACGGTAGCAACTCAGTGGCAAGGTTCGAATACGTATTCAGCGAACTCCAACAACATTAACGGAGATTATGAAGAGCACAATGAAGTGCTGGAATTGGGTATGAATGTCGACCACCCGAGCTACGGTACTAAGACTATTCGAGGACCGGCGATCGTTAGCCAAGAGAGTATTATCCTTTCTGAAGGCGATACGGTGAGCTTTGATTGGCGTTCGCTGTACATCAATGATCAGTATGACGTTATCGGGTATCTTGCTCCAGTAGATGCCAACGGCAATGCAATACTTGATGCCAACCAGACGGTTGAACTGTTGAACGAGAGTGGTATCTCCAATGGCAGCTCTGCTGCAGGTAGTTCATCGTCTCATTACGACAACTACACCACTGCGTGGAAAACTGAAACTCATCCGATTACTGCCTCTGAGGCAGGCGAGTACAAGTTTGTATTTATTTCGGGGTCTTGGGAAACACACACGGTGTCCTCAACTTCTGGTGGCGGACAGGTTGGATCGCTCTTCTGGTTGGATAATATTAAGGTTGAACTAGCAGCTAATAACCTTGCGCCGTTCGTATTCGATGGAGTTAGCTTCGACGGAACCACCGTTTCGTCTGAACGCGCACAGCAGGTTTTTGACCGACAAATCGCTGATGGCACGGGTTTCAGCACTACAACGGCTTCTGACTCTGCTCCAGCCGTACTGGGTTGGAAAGACGATGGCAGCTACGGTAAAGAACCGTCTGTTCTGCAGTCTGTGAGAGTTGCCTCCGGTGATATCACCGGTACGACGGCCAATCAAAACGTGCTGCCCGGTTGGTTTGATATCGAAGGTTGGGATGAAGATTCTCAGTCTTGGGTATTGATTCAGAGCTTTGGAGATACAGATACAGTTGCAACTGCTACGCGTACATTAACAACGGATTCCGGTATTGATTACTTGGAGTTCGACATCGCCAGCGCTGCGGATGGCACGGCCTTTACTGGTTTCAGAATCAAAGCGTACAAATCGCAGAATGGTGACGGCACGATTGAAATTTCAGAGCTGGATTTCATCGCCAAAGCAGCCACTGATAATTCAACAAATCTAAGCAAAGATGAGCTTGAAGCTATTGGTATTACCGGTGTCACAACCGGCAATATTGATGCATTAAATGCTGCTTTTAAAGCGCAAACATCCAGTGATACTGTAGATTTAATCAGCGAGATTCAATCTCTGGTTGATGACGTTGCTGCAGCCTTTACGAAGCTAGAAAACTACCTGGTTACAAACCCAGGTGCCGATGATAACGGTAACTTCACGGCCGATGGCAGGGAAGTGGGCGTACCAACGTTACAGGACTATATCACTCTCGGTTTGACCTCATTCAAGTCAAGCGATGGGCTACTGCATACTTTGGCAGCCGAACACATCCCCGCGCTGAACGAGTGGCTGTATAACAACCGTGCATCGTTTTCTGATCTCTACACTGAGATAGCGGCAGAGATGCTGCCGACGGATGCAGTCAATGCAGTTGTTGGCGCTCGCATTGAAGCGATTCTCGATATCGCTCAGCTTGCGACGGTTAATCCAAGTTCCGTCGACTTCACAGCAGCGTTCTCAAGAGCCAGTCTACTGGCAGGAACTCCTGTGGAGGCGACTGACGCAATGTCGGTTTCTGGTACTGGGTGGACATTATCGACCGATACCATTGGTGCGAATATCAACGGCACCGATCAGTATGCTATCGGTAACATCCTTGATGGAAATGGGAATGAGTCGTTCGAAGTTCCGCGCTCAAATCTGCCTGTAACATTGACCATGGACTTTGATAATCCAACGTCTGTCTCCAGCTATAAACTCAATTTCTATCAAGATGAGTATCCGACAGCGTGGAAGGTCTACGGCAAGGACAGCAGTGGTGCTTACACCGTTCTACTGGATGAAGTCTCAGATTACAGTGAATCCAGCGGTGCTGGCATCAGTGAATTCTTCTTCAATGATGCGGTAGCGGATGTCGATAGTCTGCAACTCGTCTTTACTGAAGCCAATGACCCTGCGGGTATTGCGATTACTGAGATCGACTTCATGAGCTCTGGCGCACCTAACGCGGGTGATCAAATCACGTTGGATCTAACCCTAGGAAGCGATACCTATACGGTCACAACGACTTTGACGTCTGAATCAAGTGTCAGCGGCATTGCTGCCGCGTTAAATGCGAGCCTGCCCGCCTACAGCGGTTTCGTAATAACGTCGACGCCTGAGGGTGAACTGTCAGTTGTTCGAGCGGACGGCCGGTCATTTAGTGTCACAGATGGAACTGGTGCGGCAGGCTCCTGGTTGCTGACCAGCGGTGGTAATGCGATTCAACCGAGCAGCACTGTCTCAGTTGCTGTTGAAGGCGAGGGTAGAATTTACACCGTCGCAGACTTTGAGACTGCTGGCGTCACCGGAGTCAGCAGCACGAATATTCAGGCGACCATCGATGATCTGGTTCAGCTGACAGACGCGGTGAATGCAGATACAACCACAGAGCTGCAGTCGGTCGTTAACAGTAAGACCGCTGTCTTTGAACTGCTTCAGTTTATTGCTGACGGTGAGCTGTACGCTGAGGTAGGTGAAACCTTTAATTACGCTCGCAATGATTACGATCCGATCGAAGTTATTAGCTCAGGCTACTACCTCTGGGATGAGAATGAGAGTGGCAGCCGACCGCGCACTTTGGATGCGACTTACGCCTTTGATGGAACCACTTCAACAACCGCAAACGGATGGTGGGTCTCTGAGCGTGAGGACGTTGGCTCGGGCAATGTTGATCATTATGGTATCTACGGTAGAGCCAATTACCAGGCTTACATAGGCTACGTCGACAAGGACAATTCAACTGGACCCACCCTGCTACAGTCTATTGGGTTTGATGTCTACAGCACTGCTACATTGGACGGACGAGTTCAGGGTTATGATTCAGCCAAAGGTATTTGGACAACGATTACCTCTTTTGCCACAGGAAGTATCGACGCCTCCTCTCGCTACACGATTGATCTCGCTTCTCAGTATGGCAGCGGGATCGAGAAAGTGGCCTATGACGGTTACCGTCTTGTGTTTGACGATGCGACGGGTAATTGGGGGCCGCGTGTGGATATCACAGAGCTGTACATAAACGCTAAAACAGTATTGCCTCTGGCAACTCCTGAAACATTTGCAACCGCCGGAATTCCTGATGTTACGGATGATAATATTGCTCAAATTCGTAAAAAGGTCCTTGAGGATACTAATGCGAATTCAACAATAGATGATATTACAGGGGTTGTATCTGGTGTTGTCGCTGGTTTGACTAGCTTGAAAGAAGCCTTGGGTTCCGGAGATCTCTCTTCTGTTACGGCAACGACCTATGCGGATGTTGGCATAGACGGGGTAGACTCGGACAATGTTGCTGCAATCAATGCAATCGCTGCTGATCGTCAGGCTAACCTGGCGGCGGGCGAAACATTGGCAGTGTCAGACTTACAACGTATTGCTGATGATGTTTCTACCAATCTTAATGGTCTGCTCTCGCTGGCTACGTTAATGAACAGTGAATCGACAGATTCTGATAAGTTGACTCTAGCTCAAACCCTGCTGACAGCAGGCCGTAGCTATGTGCCGGATCTTGATGGTGTTAACGGTACCGATGCTCAGATCGCAATCAAGAAACTGTTGGGATTCAGCTCCGCGTCGCCGGTCACTGACCTCGAAGGCATGGGGGTTGTTGCTAAAGAGATCTATGCCAACTGGACGGGTACAGCGGGGAGTAATACTCAACCCGACTTGGGCGATCCGACTGATGCGACTCATGGCTTTACGCCCTGGGAGGCGTTTAACGGTAATACCGCAGGTTCGGCAGAGGGTTATGCCTCAACGGCCTATGTTTCATCAGACAGACCGGCTTCATTGGGCTGGTTTGACAGTCAGAAGTCACAGGGTGCTTCGGTCATCAGTAGCTTTACCATTGATTCCACTCAGGACAAGATGCCAACGGTGTTTGATCTCTATGGTTACAACGCCGACACAGAGGTCTGGGAGTACGTTCAGTCGTACGATATTGTTGATTCGTACAATCACGAAACCTCGATGACCTTTGAGGTGGACACTTTCCGTGCGTACAGTGGTTATCGATTAGATATGTTTGCTCCAAGTAAACTTGATGAAACGGGCGTGTTCCCGAATCCACACAGCATCGCATCTGTGGATTCAGATATCGTTATTCAGGAGCTCACTTTTAACGTAGATTCCTCCGCGGTTGTGGTCAACGCGGGCCTGTCGGGTATCTCTGACGCCTCAACGTTGGCCAATGTTTTGGACGCAATAGCGATCCAAAAGGTGGCTGATTCGTCCAACACGGATACGCTGGCTAAAGTCAAAACCATCGCTTCAGATACCGCGACTGAAACCATCAGATCGTTTGTTGAGACGAAGGTATCTGCCTCATCAATTACGGCACTGGAATATGCGGCAGTTTCAAATGGTCCTGGCACTTATACAGTGACTCTTCAAGCAGATGGTGAAGCCGCTATCACTGGTTCATACGTCGTCCCGTCGAGCTCCAGCAGAGGTGGCACAGGATTAATAAAAGATATTTTGAACAGTATGACCGCTGCGCAGTCTGCTGGTTTTGAAATCGATACACAAACAACAGTAGATATTAGTGGCAGTTCAGTTGGGGCGTATACCATCTCGCGCCCGGATACTAAAAACTTTACTTTGACTCTGTCATCGAACTTTTCTTCCAATCAGAAATTTGTAGATGCAAACGGTCAACTGCAACCTCTTGCACGTGGAACGCCATTTACCGTTGACAATGGCGTGTCTGAGAGTGACATCGCAAATGGCGTTCCAACTTTATCGGACTACCGTTTGCTGGGCGTTACAACCTATGACAGTGGATCATCGTCGATCCCTCTGGATGCTGACAACCTTGCTGCAATTAATGAGTTGGTTGCTGAGCAAGCTACAGCGTTTACGGGGTCTGCCCTGCAAACACTCTTGGATGATGCCAACAACGTGGCTCGCTTGGATGCAATTGCTAAGATCGCTGCTTATGCTGCCGACGATCTTAATGATCTGGCAACGTATCCGCAGCCATCGGTAACCGATTACGAAGATCTCGGGATTCGAGTGACCTCCGGAGAGCTTGCGACCGTTAACGGTTTGATTGTTAACAAAGATGCTGCCGACGTTGACACGATAGATGAGATCGCTGACTACACGAGTCCGGCTGTGGAGTTTGTCGGTTTTGATATCGACGGGGCCAATGGCTACGCGGACTCAGGAGAAACATCTGCTAATGGTACTAGCGGCACAATCGGCACAGATGATGGTAACGCTGCTACAGGCGATTCTGATATAAGTATTTGGCTGGATGTATCTGATGCCTATGCTGGCGATATTGTTGAGCTATGGGTTGATGGTATTAAAGTCGCAACCTCTGCAGAGTTGTCACAGGGCCAAATCGATAGCGGCACCTATAAGTTCGTTAACGATAGTAACAGCGCAGATATTTTCGATATGGCGACCTATGATACGGCTTCGGGTACTGGCACTGCTGATGATGACAAAGTGAAGGTTCAGCTTCGCGTCACTAACAGCGGCGGTACTCAGATCCAAGAGATTGACGATGCTGCTTGGGATTACCAATGGTAGGTTAATCTAACGTGCGGGCCTGGTCTGAGAGTTGTCAAAACGCCAGGCTTGCACGACCTTATTACAACAGTACAACAGTACAACAGGTTTGTAGACACTAATTTGTCATTATTGTCTATTTTGTCATGCCTTTTTATTGACACTTGTGTCAATATTTGTTTCCATGCACGATGGATGTATGTCTAATTTGTCACGGTTGTGACATTTAGGCCCAATTAATTGTCGAAGCTAAGCTTCGCAAGGGGAAACAAAATGGCTACGGTAATCTCTCAATTCAATGCAAGTCGTC
>NZ_WBYR01000021.1:0-8257 GCF_013283315.1 Marinobacterium sp. xm-g-59
TGAAAGAGCGGTCAGGTTAGAATGAGTCATGGCGTATCACCTTCTGTTGGTTGAGATTCTTGCAGGAATCAATCAACAGGATACGCCATTCTCCCTTTTCCCCGTACACCAGAAATCACCATAACTCTTACAATGACCAGTCAGGGGTTATTGTCGGTTGACCGGCAAATCCTTGGTAGCATAATTGAAACAACAGATCGACAGAGGCTCATAGAGGAGTCAAAAGAACTCTTGCACCAGGCAAACCTATCGTTTGTTCAACTTCAGGAGCGCTTTGAGAGTGAAAAACGGCTATTTGGCATTATTGCACATGAGATTAGAACACCCGTCTCAGCAATAAAAATGATGCTTGAAGATGATAGCGACCACAGCCTAGAGATCAATCAGAGTGTAAACCATCTATTGAATCTAATAGATGATCTTCGAAATGTTGTTAAACCTGAACAGCAAACTGCAAGACAGAGAAAAACCGGTCGCATTTCACAAACTTTGCTAGAAGTGTGTAACTCAATGCAAATCTCAGCCAAAGAGGCTCAAATTGATCTAGTTGTGTCAGAGTTGGACTGGGAAGACCCTGAAACCTATTTTGACACGACCTCGCTTAAGCAGATGCTGATCAACTTTTTGCGCAACGCTTTTATTCATAGCGAGGCTAGCCAGGTTTCTGTTGATCTCTACAGACCGACGATCGACACCAACATCGTCAACTACACCATTAAAATAAGTGATAACGGACAGGGGATTCCGAAGGAGTATCAAGCCAATATATTTAATGCCTACTATCGCGGTGACTCAAAAGCGGATGGCAGCGGTATTGGCCTGTATCTCTGTAGGCAAATTGCCCATGAATTGGGCGGCACTATCCAATACGAAGATACCCCTGGTGGTGGCGCTACCTTCTTGATCAATCTAGCCGTGGATCTTATCTCAACGGACTCTGGCACTAGCGAGCTCGATTCACAGAAAACTTCAGAACCAAAAGAATCAACACAATCGACTAAGGCTTTGGACCTTACCAATAAGCGCGTTCTGGTCGCTGAAGACAATCTAATGATTCGCACGCTTACCAAAAAAATGATTGAGGGTCTTGGAGCCGAGGTGGTTGCCCAGGAAGATGGTCAGTTAGCTCTCGCTGCGGCTAAAGAGGGCGACTTTGACCTAGTAGTGACGGATATTTTCATGCCAAACCTCGATGGATATGGCTTAGTGTCAGCGCTTCGTGAGATCGGTTTTTCCGGACCTATTGTCGGCGTGTCAGCCGCCACAATCGGTGAAGAGCGTGATCGATTAATCGAAGCCGGCGCTTCTGCGGCACTGGCAAAACCTATCTCTGTAGAAAAATTGACGGAAGCATTACAATCCATAGATCAACAAAACCAGAGTCTATGATATGCCGGATAGTTATCTATTTACGCCTCGCCCAGTCACCGCTTTAACGATTCGCGGTGACGAACGTCAATTTCCTGTGAATCGCATCTTTTGTGTTGGCCGAAGCTATCAAGCGCATGCGGCCGAGATGGGCGATAAGATTGATAAAACCACACAAGAGCCCTTCTACTTCATTAAAGACCTTAACGCCATTCAGGCGTCAGGAACCGATCTACCCTACCCTCCAGGAACCGAAGATCTACACTACGAGATGGAGTGGGTCGTCGCGATCGATCAACCGGGCTTTGAGGTTGATGAAGAGAGAGCGGAAGCGATGATCTATGGTTACGCCTGTGGGTTAGACATGACACGCCGCGATCTGCAGCAGAAAGGCAAAGACAAACGTCGCCCTTGGGATCTAGGTAAAAACTTTGAAGGCGGTGCCATCATTACCGACCTGGTTCCAAAATCGGTCACAGGAGTGCTTGAACGTGGCAGAATCGAACTGCGTGTGAATGGTGAAACCAAGCAGACAGCTGACATCTCTGATCTGATCTGGTCACCCGCAGAGTTGGTCATGCACCTCTCTAAATATTACCACTTACAGCCGGGTGATCTTATCTACACCGGTACCCCAGAAGGAGTGGGCCCCGTTGTCAAAGGTGACCGTATCGAAGGCAGTGTTGAAGCGGTGGGCTCAATTTCACTTAACATCGTATAACGAATTATTAAAACCCTCTCAAAAGGAGATAGTGATATGAAATGTAATGTCGGTGGAATGGATCGCGCTCTGCGCATTATTGTCGGTTTAATCCTGATTGGACTGGCCTTCACTGAGACAGTGGGTAGCTGGGGTTACATTGGTGTAATACCGCTGTTAACCGGTGTGTTTGGATTTTGTGGTGCTTACACACTGTTCGGACTGAACAGCTGTAAAACTAAGTAACACTTCATGGGTTGGAGCGGTCTTTCAAAGGCCGCGAATCTACTCCACGCAATCGCCTCATCTTCGATAAGGCTCCAACATCAATTCAAAGCTTTAAGCGTTGGAGCGGTCTTTCAAAGGCCGCGATTATCGCCTCATCTTCGATAAGGCTCCAACAATTGAACTTAACTTGCCTAAACAACTTCGCCGGCGGCATTTCCTGATGCCCAAGCCCACTGGAAATTATGCCCGCCCAAGTGCCCTGTCACATCCAACGACTCACCGATAAAGTAGAGGCCTGATACGCTTTTTACTTCCATGGTTTTCTGGGAGATGGCCTGAGTATCTACCCCACCAATGGTCACTTCAGCTGTACGATAGCCTTCGGTTCCCGATGGTTTCACCCGCCATTGAGTCAGTTGCTTGGTGAGCGCTTCAATTTTCTCATTGGAGAAGTCACCCACTGCCCCAGCAAAGCCCCAGATTGAGCACAATACCTGAGCCAATCGCTTACTCATGTATTCACTGAGCACACGCTCAATGCTCTGTTTTGGAGTCGCTTGTCGAGCCTCTTTAAGTTGCTCGTCAATATCAATACCGGGAAGCAGATCAATTTCAACACTTTGACCTGGCTGCCAATAGCTCGAGATCTGAAGAACCCCAGGGCCGCTTATGCCTCGATGAGTAAACAGAATAGGTTCCAAAAAGCTCATACCCGCACAACTGACACGCGCATTTTGTGCAGTCCCAGAGAGCTCTTTGAGTGGTGTTAAAATGTCAGGCTGCAGCGTAAATGGGACCAGTGCGGCGCGGCGAGGGGTAACCGGTAGGTCAAACTGTTCGGCCACATCATAAGCAAAGCCGGTCGCACCACCATTAGGGATGGAGAGTCCGCCTGTTGCAATAACCAACGACTCACATTGAATTGAATCAGCCGAGGTTTCTACGAGAAAACCATGCTCATTTTGTGTAAGCGAATGGACACTCACCTCTGTCTCAATCTTTACACCCGCCCAATCGCACTCAGTGGTGAGCATCGTCAGAATCTCTTTACTGGATTCATTACAGAAGAGCTGGCCTGGGGTCTTCTCGTGGTACTCAATCCCATGACGATCGACCATATCGACAAAGTGTTGCGGTGTATAACGACTCAATGCCGATTTGCAGAAGTGGGGGTTATTCGATAGAAAATTGGCCGGTGTTGAGTGAAGGTGGGTGAAGTTACAACGCCCTCCTCCTGACATTAAAATCTTACGCCCGACTTTTTTAGTGTGTTCCAACACTAGAACAGAACGGCCACGATAGCCAGCCGTTAATGCACACATCAGACCGGACGCACCGGCACCTATAATTACGACATCAACCCTGCGTTTACTCATTCGCTGTCGCTGGTCTGCTCGCGGCTGTTATCGGCTTTTTCAGCGCTCTCTTTGTCAGCGTTGTATTGACGGATCTTATCCGCTAAGCGGCCACCCTTGCGCTCACCACGACGGCCGGCCTCGGTATCACGCTCAATTGCTGATTTAGTCGGTTTCGCATTAATACGTTTCTGATCAACCGACACATGCTTTTTCTTCTGTTTTTGCGCACGCTGTTTTCGGCTCTCATAGCTGTCGGGGTCGGCTAGACGCTCCTGCTTACGGGGCGTTTTATCCAGCACGATTTTGTTAGCCATGCGCTTCTGCTTTTTTAAACGGGTCACTTAGAACTCTCCTCTGCCTTGGCCGCTTCTTCGGCCTCTTGGGCAGCTAATTCAGCGGCAATACGATCTTTCTCTTGCCACTCTTCCACTGTTTCAAAACTGATGCGCCCTAGCTTACCACCGCGCATCTCGTTCATTAGTATCTCGGCCGCCTTGTGTATATCGACCACACCACCGGGTCGCAAGCAGCCTCGTTTACGGCCTATTTGATCCAATAAGCCTTCACCTAACTCCGGCAGCTCTTTCAGTTTATAACGCTCTACTAGTCGCTCAGGGTAAGCATTAAGGATGAAGTTAGCACCATAGACGGCCACCTGATCATAATCGATCGCAGTATCTTTAATTGCACCGCTGACCGCCAACCGGTATCCAGAGTCTTGGTCTTCAATTTTTGGCCACAAGATACCGGGAGTATCCGACAGAGCCATCCCCTGAAATACACTGTAGCGTTTATTCGCTTTAGTCACGGCAGGTTCATTACCCACTTTGGCAATGCGTCGGCCTAAAAGAGCATTGATCAGAGTCGACTTACCCACATTAGGAATGCCCATGATCATGGCACGCACTGGGCGATCTTTGTTAGCACGGGCAGGCACGGCATCTTTACAGATTTGCGGAATCGACTTGATGGTTCTCTTATCACTTGTCGTTAACTCGATGGCCGTAATGCCCTCTTGCGCATTGAACTCCTGCAACCAAGCCTTGGTTTTGTCGGGATCTGCCAGATCGGATTTATTCAGAATTTTAAGAACAGGTTTGCCTCGACGTAACGAGGTCACCAAGGGGTTCTCGCTTGAGCGAGGCAAGCGTGCATCCAACACTTCAATAACAATGTCGACCTCATCCATAAGTTGCGCAATCTCTTTACGCGCTTTATGCATGTGACCGGGAAACCAGTTAATACGTTCCATAATGACCTATGCCTTTAAGTTGGGCGCATTATACCTGTTTATTAAGAATGAATCAGAGACAAAAAAACCGGAGCCCCTTTCGGTGACTCCGGTTTTTTTACAAAAGAGTGATTACTCTTGTGGGAAAGCCTTAAGCGTACAATTAGTTATCTCACGCGCTAGACGGATAACCTGACAGCTGTAGCCGTACTCGTTATCGTACCAAACGTAGAGAACACAGCTCTTACCGCTTGAGATAGTGGCCAATGCATCGACAACACCTGCAGCACGTGAGCCGACAAAGTCGCTCGAAACCGCTTCAGGTGAGTTAGAGTAGTCAACCTGCTTCTGAAGATCAGAGTGCAACGCCACTTCACGAAGGTAGTCATTCAAAGACTCACGCTCAGTCTCTTTCTCTAGGTTCAGGTTAAGGATCGCCATAGAGACGTTCGGTGTCGGAACACGGATCGCGTTACCAGTTAGCTTACCTTCCAATTGTGGAAGCGCTTTAGAGACCGCCTTTGCTGCACCCGTTTCAGAGATAACCATGTTAAGCGCTGCTGCGCGGCCACGGCGATCACCTTTGTGGTAGTTATCGATCAAGTTCTGGTCGTTAGTGTATGAGTGAACGGTCTCAACGTGACCATTAGCAACACCGTACTTGTCATCAATCGCTTTAAGGACAGGCGTAATGGCGTTAGTGGTACACGAAGCAGCCGATAAGATTTTATCCGATGCATCGATGTCACCATGGTTAACACCCATAACGATGTTTTTGATGCCTTTACCTGGTGCTGTAAGGATAACGCGATCAACACCTTTAGATTGAAGGTGAAGCGCTAAGCCTTTGTCATCACGCCAGATACCGGTGTTATCAATCACAAGAGCGTTATTAATACCGTACTGCGTGTAATCAACTTGATCTGGGCCATCGGCGAAGATCACTTTGATCGCATTACCGTTAACGATCAGGGAGTTCGTTGCTTCATCAACTTGGATAGTGCCTTTGAACGAACCGTGAACTGAGTCACGACGCAACAAACTTGCACGCTTCTCTAGGTCGTTATCGGCTTTGCCCTTACGTACAACAATCGCGCGCAGACGCAGCGTGTGACCTGCACCCGAGCGGTTCAACATGAATCGAGCCAGTAGACGACCAATGCGACCGAAGCCGTATAGGACGACGTCTTGACCACCAGTATCTTCTGTTGATGCGCCAGCAAGTTCAGACTCTAAATAATCATTCAAATCCGCTGCACCCGATTTACGGAAATTAACAGCCAATTTACCGATGTCGATGTGTGCGTTGCGGATGCCCATTTGAGACACCTTCTCAAGTACTGGGAAGGTATCTACGACTGAAAGCTCTTCACCCTCAACCTGACGAACGTAACGGTGATCTTTAAGTAGATCGATCACAGATTTACGAACAGACAGTTGGCCGAAAACAGAAATTTCAACGTTTGATTCACGGTACAAACGACCAACCACAGGGACCATCGCTTCGGCGATCGATTCACGAGCATTCCACTCTGCTAGCATCAGTTCTTGAGACACAGCACACTCCTTTATAAAGGTTAAGTAACCCGTTAATTATGACACAGATTGAAATAAAGGATATACAACTTACTGTTCATAAGTTATTGATATAACTTGTAAAAAACCAACAAATGTCGACTACAAAACTACAAAACCCCTATTTTTTTGTGAAAATTACGTAACTATTACAAAAGTTAATTTTTACTTATTATTGAGTTAAAAAATCGTCATCAATTGATACTAAACCACCCCTGATATCGATGTGAGTTAGCTGAGTTACTCAATCAACTCTCCAGCGACTGAATGGCGGCCTGTATTACAGAGCTACTAAAGGGTTTTTCAACAACAGGAACATTTGCATGCTTCTTCTTAAAGCCATCTTTAACGGAGCTATAGCCAGTGGCAAAGATGAAAGGCACACTCTTATTCCGAAGACAATCTGCGACCGTTTCACTCGACTCATCGCCCAAGTTGATATCCAAAACCGCCAAACCTGGAATCTTTTTATTGATCGATTCATGCGCCTCTTGAACGGTTGCAGCTAACTCAATATTTTTGTAACCCATTGCCTGCAGCATTCTCTCCAACTCAAATCCGATGATCATATTATCTTCGACTATGAGAACACTCTCCTTATCCGGTTGCCCCTTGTGAATGATAGATACTGCCTCACTCGATGTAGAGTCGCTCTTATGCTCTGCTTCTGCAGTCTCAAAATGCATCGCAGGTATGACAAATTCTGCAACCACACCGGATCGTTGATACTCAATCTTGGCTACCCCGCCCAAATCATGAGGAATAGATCGATTGATAATGACCGACCCGAATCCAAACTGTGAGGGTGACTGTTCGATCGTTACACCTGATTCGCGCCAATATAAATGCAGTTCCCCTTGGTGAATCTGCCAGTTCAAATTTATTTGACCATTTTCAGATTTAGCCGCGCCGTATTTAACGGCATTGGTTAAAAGCTCATGAATCACCATGGTCATAGTCGTGAAGGCCTTAGGACTCAGTTTGACCTCAGGACCTGATCGTTTCATGAGATTAGTCTTCGCCACTAAAGCTCTCTCTTCATTGTCGAGAATCATCGTGAGCGGAGCGAAATTCCAATTTTTTTCAGTTAAATGCGTCTGTGCAATGGCTAAAGATTGCACACGTCCCCCTAAAATCGATTGAAAATCCTTAATTGATAAATCTTGTGTCGATGTCTGCGAGACAATCCCTGATATCAACCCAAGAATATTACGAACTCGGTGATTAAGTTCGTGTATGAGCATATCTTTTTGACTTTGCGCTTCACTGGCTATGCGGTTGTAATCATCTAAGTTACGTACAATTATTTCCAACAGTACGGTCTTGATCTGTTCAGCCAAGGCAATTTGTTGATCTGTCCAAGGGGCTGAATACCCCTTTCTCATTTCGATCCAAGCTTCGAAACTTTTTCTTGGTGTTAAACGAATACCGTTTGGGCCTAGCTCAACTGGCTTCTCAGGATTGCCAGCCCAGCTCACCTTTTGCGGCTCCTCTTTTCGAAGAAAAATAAGCAGATCCTTAGGCCTTCTAGACATCGGAACCACTAACATACCAGCAAAACGATCAGCGATTGTGAGATCATCATTGAGCCACTCTTGCAGTGACTCCACACTAAAAATACCGCTTTGTGATGAATGATTGAGTCGTTTTACAAGCAGTTGGATATCTTCGAGTTATGGTGATTTCTGGTGTACGGGGAAAAGGGAGAATGGCGTATCCTGTTGATTGATTCCTGCAAGAATCTCAACCAACAGAAGGTGATACGCCATGACTCATTCTAACCTGACCGCTCTTTCA
>NZ_WBYR01000022.1:0-5262 GCF_013283315.1 Marinobacterium sp. xm-g-59
CGGATAAGAGGATTTAATCTGCTGACCTTGGTGGTCAACAACGTACCGTTCAAGGACGGTGAGCAAGTACAGGATCAATCAGACAGGAATGCCGCCTGATGCCGTACACCAGATTTGACAATATCTCCTCTGGTTATCTAGCGTGCTTAGCAACAAGCAACGTGTTGATGGCAACTACGCATGGCAACAGCGCATTATCAAACTTGCACGACGCATTATTGATATCGAAATTCGAGCACGAAAATCAGCCCAAGCTAAGGGGAAAGGTCAGCCCGAGCCGATTAGAAGTGTAACTATAGATTTTAAAGACAAGTACTCTTGCTCACATGGGCTAGGATATTTTTTAGAGGATATGGTTAAAGGGAATCCAGCTAGTATTCACGTAGATAAGGTTCTACAGGAGATAGAAGATCAGGAATTACTTAATGCTATCTATTTCAATAGAAAGATTCCAAGCAACACATATGACCGCGCTATAAATGAAATAAAAGAAGCACTAAATTTTTAAGTACACTCTTCTTGCACTGTTTCTAGAAATGTAAGAAAACTCGGAATTTCTTACATTTCTCACTAAGTCATTGAATCGCAAAAGGTCTGGCTAACTCCCTTTTCGGTTGCCCAAAACAAACCTCAGAAAATAAGCTATACACACGAAAAAGTTACATTTTTGGTGAAGTATATGGCACAAGCAAAAACACTTTCTAAGTCCGAACTAAAGCAAGTTTTCGACGTTACCCAAGCATGCAGTCGCTACCCAGCGCGTGACATAACCATGCTTATGCTCACACACTACTGCGGCCTTCGAATTGGTGAAGTTGCAGCATTGAGATTCAATGACATCATCACAAATGACGGCACCCTACTTTCAGAAATAACGCTCAACAAAGAACGAACTAAAAGTAAGCGAGCTAGAAAAATATTCCTACCGAAAAAAATGATGCGCCAATTACGTGAATACCTATCAGGACTCACACGACGCCCAGCACACGGTTTTCTATTCTCAACACAGAAGTCTTCACGCTTTAGCGCAAATACAGCCACACAGCACTTACAGCGCTTGTACGAGCGTGCAGGAATACACGGCGCCACGAGTCACTCGGGTCGCAGGACTTGGCTGACACAGTTGAGCCAAAAAGGAGTAAGTGTATTTGTGCTCGCTGAAATGGCTGGACACCAAAGCATTCAGACAACACAGAGGTATGTAACAGTAAATGATGAGCTCAAACGTAATGCTGCAGAACTAATTTGAATATAAAACGATGCGCCAGCCTAACTGAATACGCACCTAGGCACGTATTAATTCAGATATTTTGGCAAAACCATAGCCGCTAATGTGCATAGCATAGCTAAAACATAAGCGGTTTCTGGAGGGAATGCCCCAGCAAGTGCTGAGAAAACATTACCAAAACCATCCAAAAGTAATGATGCGCCTGCTGAACGAGCCATAAAGAAGTTCATCATAAACAATCCTTATTTGCATAATCCCAGTCTTTCACAATGCTAAGGAATGGAATCAGTTCAGACTTTTACTGGATTTTTTTGTACTCCGCTTATCGGGCACCAGTAAACCTTAGCGGAAATGCAAAATCTGATTTGAAAACTAGACGTAAACGGGTAAACCTTAAAAACCTACTCGGCCTTTAGTCGATATGTACCACTTCGAGGACCATCGATTCGCGTTATCAAACCTACTTCCTCCAGTTTCTTAAGAGATTTGAAGAACTGCGACCTTGAAACAACAATCTCCTGTTTTTTAGTTAGTTCAGAAAACAGCTCAAAGCTTAATGTTGCTTGTGAAGCGTTCTTATCAGCTACATCCCAAAGAATAATTAGTACAATACGGTCTGAATCCGTAAGACTCCCTAAACCCAATTCTTGGGCAGCTGAGTCCATTTGTCTAATCAAACCTAGATAAAAACTTAATCTCGCCACGTCCAAAATCACAATTAATTTAAGAGTTTATAGCATAGTCGATATGCAGGATTTTGCCAGCCACCACAGAAAGCCCTATCAAAATCGGTTCAAAGTGTAGGTTAAACAGAGTGTTTAAAAAGACGGAATTTCTTCGCACACTATTTAGCACACCCAATCTTAATACATATAAATAATTGAAATTATTGAAATTTATCAGACGGTTCGCAATTCAAAATCCGTTGCCTATAAAGCGTGTCGGTTCGAGTCCGACCATCGGTACCAATATCTTGTTGGTATATGTTGAGAGTATGTAGATAAAATGCACGAATAAGCAGGTATCGTGCATTTTTTATTTGCACCCACCTTAAAAATTTCGCTTAGCACACTCGGTGCACACTTTTTAGGACTATTGCCCGTTCTTTTAACGAAGCTATAATCCAGTTAAATCCACTAAAAAAGTGCGGAAAAAATGGCAGAAATGGTTTCAGTAGTCCCTGGGCTTATCGTGCTATATCGACGTTCTCGCAGCGCTCGCTGGCAAGCACGAATAAAAATTGAAGGCGAATGGATTAGACGCAGCACAGGGTCAGCAGACCTAGATGAGGCCCGTGAAAATGCTCTAGATATTCGCACGGAACTTAGGACACACGTCAAAAATAACCTGCCACTCACCACAACAAAATTTCGTGCAGTTGCAGAAAATGCGATCAAGCGCATGGAAAATGAACTTGCTAGCAGACGTGGCAAGGTTGTTTACAAAGACTACATATCAGCTCTGCGCAAATATCACATTCCATATCTTGGAAAATTCAACATCAATCAAATCACAAATGAACGTTTAGATGGTTTTGATGATTGGCGCCTTGAGCAAATGGGCAAAACAGAAATGTCCAAAAGTACTCACAACACACATAACAGTGCTTTGAATAAAGTATTTCAGCTAGCCCTTGATAGAGGGTGGATGAAGCCAACTGACGTTCCGAGTTTTCGTGTTGCTGGTACCAAGTCAAATAGTCGCCCTACTTTCACACGCGCTGAGTATGCAAAGCTTACTCGAAGCTTGCGCTATTGGGCTGAAAGCGGATTTGTAGATGCTAAAAACAGCACCAATAAGTTTTTAGTTGGTGAACGTAAACCCAAACAAACAACTGCTGAGATTCGTGAGTTACTGCGAGACTATGTGTTAATCCTAGCTAATACAGGGATAAGGCATGGTACTGAGATGACTAATCTCAAGTGGAAGCATTTGGATTGGTACGTAAACGAAGCTGGGGAGCGTTTCCTAGAAATTACAGTCGATGGGAAAACAGGAAATAGACAACTAATCGCACGACACGTCGCCATACGCTACTTCAAACGTATTCAGAGCCGTTTTCCTGATCTGGCAGAAATGTCATTCGATCAACTACTCAAAAAACGTGTCGATAAGCATGTATTCAGGCTGCGGAGTGGTGAGCAAACTAAACAGCTCAACAAAAACTTTGAGCAGTATTTAACGAAGATGGATCTATTGTACGGCACAACCAGTGACAAGATGCCTCGTACCCTTTACTCGCTGCGCCACTTCTATGCCACTCGCATGATTCAACAGGGTATTAGTCTAGCGATTATTGCTAAGCAAATGGGTACTAGCGTGGGCATGCTTGAGAAGTTCTACAGCAAGTTTATCCCACATATGAGCGCTCAAACTTTGGCTGGTGAGCGATTTGATGAAACCGTTCTAGCAAACTGATTTCACATAGCAGAAAACCTAAAAAGTACACTTGTAAGGTTTAATGTAACTATTGTTTAATCGTAAACAAGCCATTTAGATGGACAAGGATAGTTAATCTGAATGGCCGTTTTCATTCTCAAGAGTCAACGCATTTATGGGGCAGGTTTGTATAACCGCCCCGTTTTTTTATGACTGAGCGACTGTTTTCTTTCGAATTGCACGCCCAAACTGAACTTGCTGTTCAATTAAAGTATCTAGCTCCCCTTTCTCAGCAGCCTCTTTGATCTTAACAAGCGTTTCAGCCACCGCGTTTTCATCTACTAGTTCTATAGCATTCTTACCTTTGCTGAACTCTAATGGCTTACTACCATAGCGAACGACAAGGTTTATCTGTCCATTGATAGATTTAGTCCACCATCGTTTGATCCGCTTGGGAACATCAATTTTACGTTGATGACCATCTGCATCAGTTATCCATTTAGTTTTAATGGGTAGATAGTTTGGGTCATTAGCCAGCTGAATCTGCTCTTCTATTTTAGCGATGAGCTTTCTGCGACGAGCAACAATTGGATCGCTGTTACAAGCAGCACTGAATGAGACAAAATTTAATGTGTTTAGAATGGTCATGTTAATCTCCTTTTACGTACAAAACACAATGTACTTTCAGAGATTCGAAAAGGTCATCCGAAGATTTGAAGATTTTTCCATTAATTTGCTAGCGCTACTGACTAGAGAACTAAAACATGGCTATTTCATACCGTAACGGCGTACTCCATCTTCAAGACGTATCTATTGAAAACCCGTTAGTGTCTGAGTACCTAGAATCCTTGCCCGCCACAGAGCGCGAAGAAGCTGTCATACGTGCGCTTGGTATTGGTGTAATGGCTGAGTTGAAAGGCGAAATAAGCCACTTCCTGCATGAAACAGAGGGTCATCTAGGCAAACACCTTTCTAACCTTAAATCTCTTTATGAGCTTCGTAGCATGCGCTTCCAGACTGCTGGCAAAGGTGGAGACGCCGAACAGCAAGTCATGGATGTATTGAACGAGTTTAAAGAGAAAGCAGGCTTTAATGAGGATCAAGTTAAAGACCTTTCTCGCGTAACGGGCCAAATACCTCGCAACAAAACTGGTGATGTGCTCGTTGAAGTTAATGGCAACTCAGACACTGCTATTGGGATTGAAGTAAAGCTGGATAAAGGTGTAAAGCTAGGTGAAATTCTAGAGCGCGATCCAACCGCAAAATCAGACACTGCTGTAAGCCAGCTGCTTGAGACTGCAGCTAATAGAAACACAGCAGTAAACATCATCGTGTTTGACGAAGACTCTGTTGACGCGACAGTTTCAAAACAGTGTGTTGATGGTGTTCGTTACCTAGGTGGTATTGGCTTTATTGTTATTGTGAGTACTCGTCGTAATGACTTTAGAACACTAGCCCTAGTATACCTCTTAGCACGCGATTTAGTTCTAGCAGCACCAAAACAAGCCATAGCTGATCATCACGTGTTAGTGTAATCCCCCCATTTGTAATGGGAGTTTTGCGTAGAGCCTAGGCTGCTTCTAACAGCCATCTCGGTGGTACGCCGCCGATAGCGGTGTTTGGTCTCTCATTGTTGTACTTCCAAAGCCATTCAG
>NZ_WBYR01000023.1:0-3318 GCF_013283315.1 Marinobacterium sp. xm-g-59
ACCAAAAAACAAAAAACCCCAGGACCTTTCGGTACTGGGGTTCTTTGTTTATTAGGTGCCTGGCAATGACCTACTCTCACATGGGGAAACCCCACACTACCATCGGCGATGACGCGTTTCACGACTGAGTTCGGTAAGGGATCAGGTGGTTCCACGTCTCTATTGTCACCAGGCAAAACTGGTTAACGCATTGGATACTGTAAGATGCGTCTTGGTTGTCTATACAAGCTACAACCGTTAAATCAATCATTAAACCACTCAGCTGTTCATCTGAAGCTTTCGCTCTCAGACAGCTTTGGCGTTATATGGTCAAGCCTCACGAGCAATTAGTACTGGTTAGCTCAACGCCTCACAACGCTTACACACCCAGCCTATCAACGTCCTAGTCTTGAACGGCTCTTTAGGGACCTTAAAGGTCCAGTGAGATCTCATCTTGAAGGGGGCTTCCCGCTTAGATGCTTTCAGCGGTTATCCCGTCCGAACATAGCTACCCGGCAATGCCACTGGCGTGACAACCGGAACACCAGAGGTTCGTTCACTCCGGTCCTCTCGTACTAGGAGCAACTCTTCTCAAATCTCAAACGCCCACGGCAGATAGGGACCGAACTGTCTCACGACGTTCTAAACCCAGCTCGCGTACCACTTTAAATGGCGAACAGCCATACCCTTGGGACCGGCTTCAGCCCCAGGATGTGATGAGCCGACATCGAGGTGCCAAACACCGCCGTCGATGTGAACTCTTGGGCGGTATCAGCCTGTTATCCCCGGAGTACCTTTTATCCGTTGAGCGATGGCCCTTCCATACAGAACCACCGGATCACTAGAACCTACTTTCGTACCTGCTCCACGTGTCTGTGTCGCAGTCAAGCACCCTTTTACTCTTGCGCTCATTGCATGATTTCCGACCATGCTGAGGGTACCTTCGTGCTCCTCCGTTACTCTTTGGGAGGAGACCGCCCCAGTCAAACTACCCACCACACACTGTCCTTGATCCCGATAAGGGACCTGAGTTAGGACTTCAACGTTACCAGGCTGGTATTTCAAGATCGGCTCCACTTGAACTGGCGTCCAAGTTTCAAAGCCTCCCAGCTATCCTACACAAGTAAGGTCAAAGTCCAGTGTGAAGCTATAGTAAAGGTTCACGGGGTCTTTCCGTCTAGCCGCGGGTACGCTGCATCTTCACAGCGAGTTCAATTTCACTGAGTCTCGGGTGGAGACAGTGTGGCCATCGTTACGCCATTCGTGCAGGTCGGAACTTACCCGACAAGGAATTTCGCTACCTTAGGACCGTTATAGTTACGGCCGCCGTTTACTTGGGCTTCGATCAAGAGCTTCGCCGGAGCTAACCCCATCAATTAACCTTCAAGCACCGGGCAGGCGTCACACCCTATACGTCCACTTTCGTGTTTGCAGAGTGCTGTGTTTTTAATAAACAGTCGCAGCCACCTGGTATCTTCGACCGGCCTCAGCTTAGGGAGCAAGTCCCATCACCAAAACCGGCGCACCTTCTCCCGAAGTTACGGTGCCATTTTGCCTAGTTCCTTCACCCGAGTTCTCTCAAGCGCCTTGGTATTCTCAACCTGACCACCTGTGTCGGTTTGGGGTACGATCCCACATAACCTGAAGCTTAGAGGATTTTCCTGGAAGCCGGGCATCAACTACTTCACTCCATATAGGAGCTCGTCATCAGATCTCAGTCATATAGGAACCCGGATTTGCCTAAGTTCCAAACCTACATCCTTAAACGCGGACAACCAACGCCGCGCTAGCCTAGCCTTCTCCGTCCCCCCGTCGCAGTTATGCGAGGTGCAGGAATATTAACCTGCTTCCCATCGATTACGCTTTTCAGCCTCATCTTAGGGGTCGACTCACCCTACCCCGATTAACGTTGGATAGGAACCCTTGGTCTTCCGGCGAGGGAGTTTTTCACTCCCTTTATCGTTACTTATGTCAACATTCGCACTTCTGATACCTCCACGGTGCCTTACAGCTTCCGCTTCAACAGCTTACAGAACGCTCCTCTACCATGCGTATAAACGCATCCGCAGCTTCGGTCTCTAGTTTGAGCCCCGTTATATCTTCCGCGCAGGCCGACTCGACTAGTGAGCTATTACGCTTTCTTTAAAGGATGGCTGCTTCTAAGCCAACCTCCTAGCTGTCTAAGCCTTCCCACATCGTTTCCCACTTAACTAGAAGTTTGGGACCTTAGCTGGCGGTCTGGGTTGTTTCCCTTTTCACGACGGACGTTAGCACCCGCCGTGTGTCTCCCATGATTGCACTCTTGGGTATTCGGAGTTTGCATCGGGTTGGTAAGTCGGGATGACCCCCTAGCCGAAACAGTGCTCTACCCCCCAAGGTGAGACATGAGGCGCTACCTAAATAGCTTTCGAGGAGAACCAGCTATCTCCGAGCTTGATTAGCCTTTCACTCCGATCCACAGGTCATCCGCTAACTTTTCAACGGTAGTCGGTTCGGTCCTCCAGTTGATGTTACTCAACCTTCAACCTGCCCATGGATAGATCGCCCGGTTTCGGGTCTACTCCCAGCAACTATGCGCCCTATTAAGACTCGGTTTCCCTACGCCTCCCCTAAACGGTTAAGCTTGCTACTGAAAGTAAGTCGTTGACCCATTATACAAAAGGTACGCAGTCACCGAACTAAGTCGGCTCCCACTGCTTGTACGTACACGGTTTCAGGGTCTATTTCACTCCCCTCACAGGGGTTCTTTTCGCCTTTCCCTCACGGTACTGGTTCACTATCGGTCAGTCAGGAGTATTTAGCCTTGGAGGATGGTCCCCCCATGTTCAGACAGGATAACACGTGTCCCGTCCTACTCGATTTCACTGGAAAAGGGTTTTCGAATACGGGGCTATCACCCACTATGGCCAGACTTTCCAGTCTGTTCTTCTAACCCAAATCCAGCTTAAGGGCTGGTCCCCGTTCGCTCGCCGCTACTAAGGGAATCTCGGTTGATTTCTTTTCCTTCGGGTACTTAGATGTTTCAGTTCCCCGAGTTCGCCTCTCTAAACCTATATATTCAGTAAAGAGATACCACTTACGTGGTGGGTTTCCCCATTCGGAAATGTACGGATCAAAACTTGTTTACCAGTTCCCCGTACCTTATCGCAGGTTACAACGTCCTTCATCGCCTCTGACTGCCAAGGCATCCACCGTGCACGCTTATTCACTTGACCATATAACCCAAAGGTGTCTGATCAACTGAATGGTTCTCGTAACGATCGATTTCGCCGGTTGGCGCTTGTATCAAACAATACAAGACAATCTTTATCTTACAGTTTCCAAATTGTTAAAGAGCGT
>NZ_WBYR01000024.1:0-2972 GCF_013283315.1 Marinobacterium sp. xm-g-59
CAGTGTCACTGTCACAGATCACTGCGGTTGCTGCCAAGTACGATATTAGTTTTGATGGTGAGCGCCCAGAGGGGACGATCACCTTTGATAGCGACGCCTTGATTGCCGGTGAGACCTCGGGTGTCACAGTGACCTTCGCTGAGTCTGTCACCAACCCTCGTGATGCCATCAGTGTCAGCAACGGTACGCTGTCACCGTTGGTGCCGGTGGAAGGTACTACCATTCCGCGTACGGTGTGGAAGGGTGTGTTTACCCCAACGCTGAAGATCCAAGCCGATGACACCACCTTGGTGCTGGATAACAGCCTAGTGACTGACAATGCTGGCAATACCGGTACGGGTCTGAGTGTCTCTAACCCAATCTCCATCGATACCCTGGGTCCTGTCGCAGAGCTTAGCTCTAGCGTGCTCTACAACGGTAACCGCCTGATCACCATCGATTTTGGTGAGCAGGTCACTGACTTCGATGTGAACGATATTGTCGTAACTAACGGCATTAAAGTGACCAGTGGCTTTACTGAAGTTCAAGCCGGTCAGGTCTACACCCTGGAAGTTGCTCCCACCGCGGCAGCACAGGACAACCCTACCGGTGATGTGACTGTCACGCTGCGCAAAGGCTCCATGACTGACAGCCTGGGTAACCTCAATGCCGAGCAGTCGATTGCGCGCCCTTGGGATATCCGTGCACCTGAAATCACAAAAATTAATGCTGCCAGCGGTTCATACACCGCCGGCGATACCATTGCGATTGCTGTTACCTACGATGAGATCGTCAACGTTGATGCCGTGAACGGCACACCGTTCCTGGCGCTGAACAACGGCCAAGTGGCCGAGTATGTGCGCGGCAGTGAGTCAAATACACTGGTGTTTGAATACATCGTGGTGCAGAACGATCAGGTCGATGCGCTGAATGTGCAGGCACTGGTGAAAGACGGTGCCAACATTACTGACAATGCCGGTAACGACGCAAAAACATACATCACGCCGGGTGCGAACTTAAGCAATAACGCGATTGTTGAGATCGACGGCGTTGCTCCAACGATTGTCACCATCTCTGCGGCAGAGGACGCGCTCTATCTGGCAGGTGATAGCGTTGAGCTGTGGGTACAGTTCAGCGAAAACGTCTACATCGACTTTACCAACGGTTCACCGATCCTTGCACTGAGCAACGGTGCGGTCGCTGAGTACGTGGATGGTGATGGTTCAAGCTTCCTGAACTTCCGTTACACCGTTCAGCCAAATGACTTTGATACCACCGATCTGGATGTACATGCACTGATCACTAACGGCTCGGTGTTTAAGGACATCTCCGGCAACGAAGCCAATATGGCGATCCTGAGCGATAACAGCCGATTGGCGTACCGCTCGGATGTGGTTGTGGATGCGGCCACACCATACATCAACACCATCTCTGCCAATGCCGGTCACTACAACGAAGGCGAGATTATCGATATCGCCCTGGGTTGGAACAAACCGGTTGAGATGAACGATGCGCTGGGTACCCCAGATCTGAAGCTAAGCAACGGCGAAATCGCCACCTACAACGCCGCAGCCTCTACACCAACACGCCTAGTCTTCAGCTATGCCGTTAAAGCGACTGATTTTGAGTCGGACGCACTGGCGATTGCTGAACTGCGCACCAATTACGCGACTTTCAACGGCGTTGTTGCTGGTGAATCTGCTGACCTGACCCTGCCAAACGGCGGTGCGATCGCGCAGGCTGAGGGTGGGATCTTTATTGATCTGACGCTGCCGGAAATTGCTGTTGATGCAAATGGTGAAGCACAGATTAGCATCCTTGATGCAAACGGATCTTCCGACCTCAGCGCAGGTGAAGCTGCGACGCTAACAATTACGTTCAACGGTGCAGTTAAAGAGCTGCGCCCAGAGTTCTTCAACATCGAGAACGGCGCGCTGAGCAACCTCAGCAGTGAAGATGGCATGACCTGGACAGGCACGTTCATTCCACTCAAAGACACTCAAGCCGGTGAACAATCTCTCAGCTTGAACCTCAATCTGATCTCAGATCTGGCCGGTAACTTCGGCGAGGGCGAATCGCCAGCAGCAAGCTACACCCTCGATAGCGCCTACCCAACCGTCGCTATCCGCTCGGATGCGGACGGCATCGTTAATGGCGATGTACGCATGGTGGTGAACTTCTCTGAGTCGGTACAGGATTTTGACCTGACTAAACTGTCAGTCGAAGGCGGTACCATTGATCAGCTGAGCCTGGAGACCCCCGATAACTCGGGTCGTCCTGAAGGCGAATACAGCTTTGTTGTGACCCCCGATCGCAATAGCACGCAGCCGATTAAAGTGCGCGTGATGGACGGTGTGGTCAGCGATGAGGCTGGCAACCCCAACAAAGCGTCGGATGTTCTGCTCCAGCCAGTCGATACGGTGAAAGCGAAGATCGAAGGTATCCACGCAGAGGCCGGAGCCTATGCGGTGGGTGATACCGTTCAACTGACCGTGAAATTTACTGAACAAGTGGCCCTCGAGGACCGTCCAGACGATCCGGATAGTCCGCGTCTGCCGACCCTTTTCCTTAATAATGGTGAGCTTGCGACGTATGTCTCGGGTTCAGGTTCTGACGCGTGGGTGTTCGAATACACCTACAGCGCAGACCACGCGGAAGGCCACCCACTGCAGGTGATCACCTTCCTTGAGAATGACAAGCTGGTAGTGGATGAGGCCGGTAACCGTGCCAACACTATCCTCGGGTCGAACAACCGTCTGCAGGAATCTGTAGTCGTGGATGGTACCGAGCCTGTGGTACTGGGCTTTAGCTCAGTCGAAGCGACCTATAACAGCACCGAAGCGTCTGAAAATGGCATGTACAACACCGGTGATGTGATCTGGATTAAATTGACCGCTTCAGAGTGGCTCAATGTGGACACCACTGAAGGGCGTCCAACGCTTCTGCTCGAAAACGGCGGCACCGCGACCTACGTATCGGGTACCGGTTCGAAC
>NZ_WBYR01000025.1:0-2951 GCF_013283315.1 Marinobacterium sp. xm-g-59
CTGTGTCACTGTCACAGATCACTGCGGTTGCTGCCAAGTACGATATTAGTTTTGATGGTGAGCGCCCAGAGGGGACGATCACCTTTGATAGCGACGCCTTGATTGCCGGTGAGACCTCGGGTGTCACTGTCACCTTCGCTGAGTCTGTCACCAACCCTCGTGATGCCATCAGTGTCAGCAACGGTACGCTGTCACCGCTGGTGCCTGTGGAAGGTACAGCTATTCCCCGTACGGTGTGGAAGGGTGTGTTTACCCCGACCCTGAAGATCGAAGCCGATGAGACGACGCTGGTGCTGGATAACAGCCTGGTGGCTGACAATGCCGGTAATACCGGTACGGGGCTGAGTGTCTCTAACCCGATCTCTATCGATACCCTGGGTCCTGTCGCAGAGCTTAGCTCTAGCGTGCTCTACAACGGTAACCGTCTGATCACCATCGATTTTGGTGAGCAGGTCACTGACTTCGATGTGAACGACATTGTCGTGACTAACGGCATTAAAGTGACCAGTGGCTTTACTGAAGTTCAAGCCGGTCAGGTCTACACCCTGGAAGTCGCTCCCACCGCGGCAGCACAGGATAACCCTACCGGCGATGTGACTGTCACGCTGCGCAAAGGCACGATGACCGATAGCCTGGGTAACCTCAATGCAGAGCAGTCGATTGCGCGTCCTTGGGATATCCGTGCGCCTGAAATTACTCGTATCAATGCCGAGAGTGGTTCCTACACTGCCGGCGATACCATCGCGATTGCCGTCACATATGACGAAGTGGTGAACGTTGATGCCGTCAACGGCACACCCTTCCTTGCCCTAAACAACGGCCAGGTGGCTGAGTACGTTCGCGGAAGTGAGTCCAACACACTGGTGTTTGAGTACACCGTGGTACAGAACGATCAGGTCGATGCGCTGAATGTGCAGGCACTGGTTAAAGACGGTGCCAACATTACCGACAATGCGGGTAACGACGCAAAAACATACATCACGCCGGGTGCCAACCTCTCGAACCATGCAGTGGTTGAAATTGATGGCGTTGCGCCAACGATTGTCACCATCTCTGCGGTTGAAGATGCACTTTACTTGGCGGGTGATAGCGTAGAACTGACCGTTCAGTTCAGCGAAAACGTCTACATCGACTTTACCAACGGTTCACCGATCCTTGCACTGAGCAACGGTGCGGTTGCTGAGTATGTGGATGGCGATGGTTCAAGCTTCCTGAACTTCCGCTACACCGTTCAGCCAAATGACTTTGATACAACCGATCTGGATGTACATGCTCTGATCACTAACGGATCGGTGTTCAGGGACATCTCCGGCAACGAAGCCAATATGGCGATCCTGAGTGATAACAGCCGATTGGCGTACCGCTCGGATGTGGTGGTTGATGCAGCGACACCTTACATCAAAACCATCTCTGCCAATGCCGGTCACTACAACGAAGGCGAGATCATCGATATCGCCCTGGGTTGGAACAAGCCGGTTGAGATGAACGATGCGCTGGGTACCCCAGAGCTGAAACTAAGCAATGGCGAAATCGCCACCTACAACGCCGCAGCCTCTACACCAACACGCCTAGTCTTCAGCTATGCCGTTCAAGCGACTGATTTTGAGTCGGACGCACTGGCGATTGCTGAACTGCGCACCAACTACGCCACCTTCAACGGCGTTGTTGCTGGTGAATCTGCGGATCTGACCCTGCCAAATGGCGGTGCGATTGCGCAGGCTGAGGGTGGGATCTTTATCGATCTGACGCTACCAGAAGTAGAGTCTATCAGCGTTCTCGACGAGAACGGTTCCGCAGATCTGAGTGCAGGCGAAGCTGCAACGCTGACAATTACGTTCAACGGTGCAGTGAAAGAGCTGCGCCCAGAGTTCTTCAATGTAGAAAACGGTTCAATCGGCGAGTTTGAAACAACTGACAACGTCACTTGGACTGCCGTATTCACGCCACTCAAAGATACTCAAGCCGGTGAACAATCTCTCAGCTTGAATCTCAATCTGGTCTCAGACCTAGCCGGTAACTTCGGCGAAGGCGATTCGCCAGCGGCTAGCTACACCTTGGATAGCGCTTACCCAACCGTGACCATCCGCTCGGATGCGGACGGCATCGTTAATGGCGATGTGCGCATGGTGGTGAACTTCTCTGAATCGGTACAGGATTTTGACCTGACTAAACTGTCAGTCGAAGGCGGTACCATTGATCAGTTAAGCCTGGAGACCCCCGATAACTCGGGTCGTCCTGAAGGCGAATACAGCTTTGTTGTGACCCCCGATCGCAATAGCACGCAGCCGATTAAAGTGCGCGTGATGGATGGCGTTGTCACTGATGAGGCCGGCAACCCCAACAAAGCGTCGGATGTTCTGCTACAGCCAGTCGATACGGTAAAAGCCAAGATCGAAGGTATCCATGCAGAGGCCGGTGCCTATGCGGTGGGTGATACCGTTCAGTTGACCGTGAAGTTTACTGAAGAAGTGGCACTCGAGGACCGTCCGGACGATCCGGATAGCCCGCGTCTGCCGACCCTTTTCCTCAATAATGGTGAGCTCGCGACGTATGTCTCAGGTTCAGGTTCTGATGAGTGGGTGTTCGAATACACCTACAGCGCAGACCACGCGGAAGGTCACCCACTGCAGGTGATCACCTTCCTTGAGAATGACAAACTGGTGGTGGATGAGGCCGGTAATCGCGCTAACACCATCTTAGGTTCGAATAACCGTCTGCAGGAATCGGTAGTCGTAGATGGTACCGAGCCCGTGGTACTGGGCTTTAGCTCAGTCGAAGCGACCTACAACAGCACCGAAGCGTCTGAAAATGGCATGTACAACATCGGTGATGTGATCTGGATTAAATTGACCGCTTCAGAGTGGCTCAATGTGGATACCACCGAAGGGCGTCCAACGTTACTGCTCGAAAACGGCGGCACCGCGACCTACGTATCGGGTACCGGTTCGAAC
>NZ_WBYR01000026.1:0-2685 GCF_013283315.1 Marinobacterium sp. xm-g-59
GCTGAGTGTTGATGAAGAACTGACGCAAGATTTCAGTTTCAACAAAATCAACATCTTTTATAGACAATCGTGAAGGCGCTTCAGTCTTTTTGCGAGCAACAAGTGGTAGCTTGAAAGTAACTTTCAAAGTGGCATTCAGGTCTATCATCTGCTGGAGCATTCGTTGCTTTGTCATCAATCATTTCTTTCTGTGTTTATCGTATCTTTATTTATATGCGCTGCGGGCTTCGTAGATTGGTAAGTTATTCTTTTATTTCACTTTATTAGAAAAAATGTTCTCAGATTTTGTTGGTGGTGGGCGTATAAATATCTCTGAGCGGTGACATTGGATGTCACTCAAAAATGTCTTCGTAAGAACAAGAATAATAAGAAGGGCATAGTGCAAATGGACGAGATAGAAGTGGAATATGAAATCGTGAAAATGTTGGCAGAGAAGAGATGGAAACTTCAGCAGCAGCTTGCTGAGGTAGAGGCTGCAATTGCTAAGAACTCTCGTAACTTTGTTGTAGGTGATGATGGATTGCTGGAAGTGGGGCTGGGGGTTGCAGATGCACGATAAGAAATCAGTTCGTTTCAACTGCGAAGAAAAGCTGCTCACAGAACTAGATGCGTATCGTTCAAGGTATGTTTGCAGGACGCAACTGATTGAACAGGCGCTGAAGCATTATTTGGCACTGCTGAAACAGAACGGTGTCAAGCAGGGCACTTGGACAGGGTGGCTGGGCAGATGAAGTCTTTTGAAGAATTTCTAACGGAAACGGAACAAGAGCAGCTTGAAGAAGGCATCATTCGCACTGGAGCGATTGCGTCTTATGGTGCGCAGTCACGCAAATACGGCGATGAAGCTGTCAGAGCGTTCAGGAGCGGGCAGGAGACACTGAGACGGGGTTCTCGTAATACGACAGCAGAAGAACGGCTAGAGCGCATTGAGAGTGCGTTGGATGCGCTCTTTGATGGTCTCATCAAGCAACGACAACAGATTGGTGCTGGTGTGGCTGTAGATGTTGCTGGTCACATGCTCGCAGCGAAAGCTCGCAAGAAGCGTTGATGCATCAACGCTTCTTCAACGCTTTTGCAGAAGCAACGATACGCTTACGAAAAACATTGATATCTGCGCTGTCCATTACAAGCACTGAAAATGCGTTTCCATCGCTATTGCGCATCTCTACGAGCATTCCAAATTTAGTAATTTTCAACATATCAGATGATTTTTCATAGATGTTTAGGTCTTTTTGACCTGATGTTGTCATCGCTTCCATTACATCGTTCAGATTGTTGAATGCGGCATCAATATTCAAAGCTGGTGCTTTCATAATAGTTCTCACTTTCTTTGTTTTGAGATTTGAAGATTTGTCAGTGTTTGAAGACGCAGCTTTATGCTGCTTCTTCTTGCGCATCTATGTAGTCAATGAGGTGCTGTAGTTCTTCATCGTCTTCAACGGCTTCAACAAGCAGATAGCGAATACACTCGCTGTCAAGGTTTCCAAATAGATGTGCTTCAACAAATTCATATGCGGTCATAGTTTTCTCTTTCTTTGATTTGAGATTGGAAGATTTGTCAGTGTCTGAAACGCTCATTCGTTTCGCTCACTGACAATAATAATATAAGCTGTTCAGGAGTAATTTACTTGTGACAAGACGAAGGCGCAGCGGGGCTGTCTGGTCTTGTTCATTTCTACATAGAAACGAGGTGACAATGAGTGAGAAGTGGTCAGGCGATGGCAGGTATTATCTGGCGGCACGAAGTGTTGAGGCATATCGCTTGTGGTTTGAGTTCTTGAAGCAGGCGCATCGGGATAAGGACATTGAGGTAGACTACGAGTTCTACGCTGACTGGGGGAACTTCTGGGACAAGTCGTTCAGCGACTGGTGGGCAGGTGCAACTTGGCGGACGCTCTTCGCTGTTGATACGGCTGTTCGTGTTCTGGATGAGAGTGAGGGCATTCAGAATGACGACACAGCAATCGTTGTGCGGCTATCATTGAGCAAAGATATCAAAGAGACGCTGCGAGATGTTCAGCAGCTTCTGGAACAGCATGGCGCAGGCACAAAGCTGAACACAGTAGCTCAAGGCAAGTTCAAGCTGTCAGAGGGCTATGAGAAGGCGTTTCTCAAATACATGGACAGAGCGAACTTCATGCTTCGTCTGTATCGTATCTGGTTGGACAATGCTGACTATGACAAGCGGGGTCGTGTGAAGCAGACGGCTGTTCAGTTCTACGAGTGGGCAAAGCAGCGAGACGACATGATACGAGCGAAGAACTACAAGCTCACTCGTCCGATGTTTCCGTTTGCAGTTCGCACATACGCTGAGGCGATACTGGCTGGTGACGACATTACGGACAGTAACGAACAGCGGCAGTTCATGCGGTATCTGAAGAAGGCTCGTAATCTTGCGAACAACGCTGCGAGAGGCGAATTTCCTGGCAAATACTGAGTCACATTTGAGTGTAGCACACTGTTACAGCGGACAGTGTTACACTTCTTTGAAGAAAACAGGCGGTTTTGCTTGTGGTTATTTGGCTTCCTGTCATCTCTAGATTCAAATGTTACACTTTGAGGGATGTTAGAGATGAAGATCGGTTATCGCAGAGTAAGCAGTGAAAGTCAGAACTTGGACAGACAAGATCTGGTCTGTGATAAAATCTTCGAAGAGAAGGTCTCTGGCGCAAGGCGTGACAGAGC
>NZ_WBYR01000027.1:0-2460 GCF_013283315.1 Marinobacterium sp. xm-g-59
CTGTGTATCGGTCGCTAAACGCTGTTACAGAACACTGTCTTTTGTTGTAACATTTTTTTGCGTGGAACAGTAAGGGTGTTACAGTGACAAAGCTATCTATCAGTGAGGTTAGCAAGCGTTGGGGCGTAAGTCGTCAGACGCTTTATCGTTATAAAAAGCAAGGAAAGCTGTCGTTTGACAAAGATGGCAGGAAGGTTGTTTTAGACTTATCTGAAGTCATTCGTGTGCTTGGTCATGCAGTGTCACAAGATGTAACATCGGACAAAAATGATACTGTAACAGATGTAACTTCGGCTGATAACGAGTTGAAACTAAAAATAGAAATGCTGGAGAAGCAGGTGGCGATGCTTGAAGACAGCTTGTCACATTCTAGGAAGTCTGAAGACGAACTTCGCAGTGTGGTCGCTTCTCAGACAAAACTTATTACACAACAGTCGGATGAGAAGCAGGGGAGGGGGCTGCTTTCAAGACTGTTCAAGCGGTAACTGGCTGTGGATAAGTTTAGTTCTGACGCTCTTTGTAGACTCGTGATTTGTTAGGGTAGACTCGTGATTTGTTAGGGTAGACTCGTGATTTGTTAGGGTAGACTCGTGATTTGTTAGGTTTAGGGGCGTAAGTATATGATAGTAAAAGAGATTTTCGTCTAGAAATAAGAAAATAAGAAAATAAGAAAAAGACTTCACATACTCACAACACTGCATTGCTATATCTTACACTGTTTGAGATAATGTTAGGTATGAGCAAGAAGAACAGCAAAACAACAGACGCTATAGAACGATATGCAAAGGTCGCAGATGCTATCGTAGAAGCAGGTGAAGTCAGTGACTGGAGGTTTTCTCACGGGTCATCACTTTCGCTGCGTGGCGCTAAGACTCTGCATCTTCTCATTCAAGCAGCAGGAGTTCGTATCACAGACGATGTTGAGCATCGGATAAGTTACGCTGAACTAAACAAGACATATCATCTAACATTGAAGGAGCTTGAAGCGGTCGTTGACGAACTTCACACGACTATCTTGAAACTCAAGCTGACTCGTGAGGATGGAAGGTCTTACACTAAG
The DNA here is from genome assembly GCF_013283315.1 of Marinobacterium sp. xm-g-59. Lineage (NCBI taxonomy): Bacteria > Pseudomonadati > Pseudomonadota > Gammaproteobacteria > Oceanospirillales > Oceanospirillaceae > Marinobacterium > Marinobacterium sp. xm-g-59. Next base: position 1,061 of record NZ_WBYR01000027.1, read on the forward strand.
TCAGGTGTCATCATAGCTGATGCTGAACGAGATGCTGATACAACAGCAAAAGCAGAACTTCGGTATCGGTTTAGCGCAACTATGCGAAAAGCGATTTCTGACAGCTCACATTGGGCTGTGATATCTAGAAAAGCTGTTTTGGCATTCAACTCAAAGTTCTCACTTCGTCTCTACTCTCTGATTTCGCTGAGAGCAAACTTGCGAAAAACTAGTGAAGTTTTTCTTCTAGAAGACTTGAGAGAAATCATGGGGGTTGGTTCTACACATTACAAAGAATGGGCTAACTTTAGACAAAGGTGTTTAGATTCAGCGATAGCAGAACTCAATCAACTGGCTGGGTTCAATGTAGGCTATAGAGCTTTGAAAACAGGTCGTTCTGTAAAGGCAGTAGAACTGTTCTGGGGTATCAAAGGTCAAGCTGAGCGCATTGAAGCTCTGAAAGAGTTAGAGAGAAGCTCTGTCGGTCGTAAAGCTCGTAGAGAAGGCAGCGTTGAACTTATCTCACAAGCTGAACAGATTGAGCGTCATGAAATAGCTCAACTGCTGTCAGGACTATCTGAACACTAGAAGAAATCACAGAACTCCACGCTGACTCTTGTTCGGTATGACGATGAGTGTGAAGCTATCAGTCGCTGCAATTTTCTTCAGTTCTGTCTGAACCTGGTTGAGGCTCTTGTTGCTCACATCAAGAGCAAACTGGATGTTCTCAGCAGGGGTCTCGGAGATGAGTTTGTTTAGTTTGTATCGTGAAGTTTTCTTTAGCATGTTGGTTGGTTCCTACAGTCTTGGTTCTGCATCAGAGAAGAAGTCTAGCGGCAATGTTGCTGTGTCTTCTGCTGGCTGATTTTCAGTAATAAAATCTGCGATAAATGCGTTCAGGACACTGGTCATCTGCTGATTTCTGCTTCTGCATGTCTCTATGAACTGTTGTTTGGTTCTTGATGGTATTCTGAAGTTTATGAGTTCTAAGTCTGTCTGCATCTCTGTGTGTTCTCTCTTTTTGTTTCTATTGGATTCACTGATTCAACTACGCTTGCTGTAACAGGCGTATCGTTCATCAAGTCTCTGACAGTCGTGCTGTCTCAGTCAGTTGTGCTGACTGAACATCATTCGCAAAGATGCTTCTCTTGAAAGAGAACTTGTCGTTTAGGCAGCTAGTCGCTTGATGCGATAGGGTGCGCTGGAGACAAGGGACAGTGATGGCTCATAATGTTTCAAGCAATATTGCTCGTAAGTATCTGCTTCTAAAAAGTCGTTAGCATTGCTCACTTTGCTCAGTGGAGCGATGAACAATGGTTCTTTTGGCATTACAAAATCTGTTTGAAGCTGTGTGAAACGAGTGCGGAGAACAGCTTCATATTTCTTTGGTGCTACAGCGATAAACTTTGCATCGTTCTCAC
>NZ_WBYR01000029.1:0-1379 GCF_013283315.1 Marinobacterium sp. xm-g-59
GAGATATTGTCAAATCTGGTGTACGGCATCAGGCGGCATTCCTGTCTGATTGATCCTGTACTTGCTCACCGTCCTTGAACGGTACGTTGTTGACCACCAAGGTCAGCAGATTAAATCCTCTTATCCGTTGCCAACGCTTCTGCGCTGTTTCTAGTAGTTTGTAGACCATCGCTAACGTGGTCTCCCGTGAGCCGCAGTTGCGCGCTCGCTTTGTTCTCAGACGCACTGTTGAAAACGTCGATTCGATCGGATTTGTTGTCCGTATGTGCACCCAGTGCTCCGCTGGGAAGTCGTAAAAGGCCAGCAGTTCATCACGGTCTTTACGCAGCCTAGCCATCGCCCCAGGATATTTCGATTCGAACCGCACCAGTGCCCGGTCGTAGGCTTTATGGGCCTCCTCACGCGTAGCAGCCATCCAGATCTCGTGCAGCGCCGCTTTCACCTTTGGCTGCACCGACTTTGGGAGCACCGCGAGTATGTTCGCAGTCTTGTGTACCCAGCACCGTTGGTGACGCGTTTCAGGATAGCTCTTAGATAGCGCCTTCCAGAAGCCCAGAGCGCCATCACCCACGGCTAGCCTGGGGCTATGTGTCAGTCCTCTGGAGCGCAGACCCGCCAAGAGCTCGGTCCAGCTAGCCTCTGATTCGCGGTAGCCATCTTCAACGGCTACAAGCTCTTTGCGACCATGCTCTGTAACACCGATTATTACCAGTAGGCAGAGGCGGTCATCCATACGTACATTGCTGTACACCCCGTCAGCCCACCAGTAGACATAGCGTTTCCGGCTCAGGTCTCGTTGACTCCAGCTTCGGTGCTCATCGGTCCAATGCTGCTTCAGGCGGCTGATGGTATTAGCCGATAGCCCCTTAGCGTTGTCACCCAGTAACGCCGCCAGAGCCTCCTGATAATCACCGGTAGAGATCCCTTTCAGGTAGAGCCAAGGCAGTAGCTCTTCGATGCTCTTGGCACGCTTCAGATACGGCGGTAACAAGCTGCTGTTGAAACAAACACCTGAACCGCTGCGATCTCGAACCTTTGGCACCTTAACTTCGACTTCACCGATGCCGGTCTGGATGGTTCTCTCCGGCAAATAACCGTTGCGCACGATCGCCTGTCTGCCATCAGGTAACCGCTGTTGTGCATGTTCATCCAGCAGCGTTTGAAGCTCGGACTCGACCGCTTGAGCGATGAGATCACGGGCGCCTCGTCTCAGCAGTTCGGTCAACGGATCTGCTATCGGTAGTTCTGGTTGTGAAAGAGCGGTCAGGTTAGAATGAGTCATGGCGTATCACCTTCTGTTGGTTGAGATTCTTGCAGGAATCAATCAACAGGATACGCCATTCTCCCTTTTCCCCGTACACCAGAAATCACCATAACTC
>NZ_WBYR01000002.1:0-373511 GCF_013283315.1 Marinobacterium sp. xm-g-59
CTCATGTTGTTTGAGAATCGCCACTATCTGGCTTTCGGTAAAACGTGACTTCTTCATAGATCGCTCCTGATTCATAGATCATAAAACGCTCTACTTAAAACCCCAATTATTTTTCGGGAGGATTACATGGGCTGCTAAACGACTCCTAGAGAGCCCCCTAAATGAGTTTTGCTTCCCAAGATATGCAAACCAAAATGAATGTAAAACAAACTCTGCAAGCGCCGCTTTGAACAAGTGGATAAAAATAATTGCAGGAAAGGACGCCGTTATTCACGGACTACGCCACAGTTTTAGAGATAGATTGAGAGCAGCAGATGCACCTTCAGAACTTATAGACCAGTTAGGTGGCTGGAGTGTTCAAAGTGTTGGGCAAGGCTATGGTAATGGCTACCCACTTAAAACCTTGCACAACTGGATGACCAGAGCTATGCGCGTTAATGATGACGACTAACGGCACATAGCCGCCCTAACACGACTGGGACAAGCACTCAAAAGCAGACTTTCGAAAAGCTACAAGATAAACAGGGAACTAGCGATTTACGAGTTTTGAGACTCTCGCAGGTAAAACTATTCGAGCTTGTTTCATCACCAAACTTTCGATCCCATTCAACGAAAGATCTGTCCACTGTCCATGAGAGTTCCTCATACACACGATTTTGATACCGCTCGTTCATATGGATTTCCAACTTTTTCGTCTTCAATCCTTGACCTATGAGCGACTCACAGGTTTAAGCTAAGATTATATCGACTATTTCCTATAGTAATGCGCAAGCAGGAGAACGACTTATGGATAAAAGATTAAGGCTATACGCAGCAACGTCAATGCTCCTCAGCGGAATTGCGGTCGCAGACCCCGACGGTGATTACCACCCTATGGCCTGGGGATTTGGAATGTTTGGTGGTTTCGGAATGCTAGTGTTCTGGGGCATTCTCATTTTTATCATCGTACTGGCCGTCAAATCTGTTCGAACTGGACCCAAAGAATCCAATAATGCCCGCCGGATTCTCGATGAACGCTACGCTCGCGGCGAGATTGATGAAGAGGAATATGCGAAGCGTAAACGTGTACTCAGTGACTTCGAGTCAGATTAAGGGAGGCGATATGGATACGCATAAAATTGGTATTAACGAAGCATTTTTGGTTAAACGCAAACTAAAGCTCAGTGGTCTGAAGGAACAAAATCTGGAGGAACTTACCGCTGAGATCCAACTGATAAGAGGTATCGATACTGTGGGGTTTGACTCGACACGTGAGCGGATGCAAGTGTCATATGATGCATCCATCACAAGTATAGATTCCATCCTACAGGTACTTAAACAACACAGCGTCGAACCAAAAAAAGGCTGGTGGAACCAATATAAGCTGGGGTGGGATCGACAAATCGACCAGAACGTTCGCGATAATGCCAAGCATGTGCCTCACTGCTGTAGTAAACCGCCACCAGGACATTGATCCAGTTTTGTGAGTCGAGAAATAAAATGGAGTCTTTCATGCAGGTAAATGAAGTTGCAAAGCTACTGTCTATCACGCCCGATACCGTGCGGTTTTACTCTCGCGCTGGTCTGCTGAAACCTCAGATCAATCCAGACAACGGGTACAAGCTTTTTTGTCCATCGGACATCAACCGGCTCAAGTTCATCCTGGCAGCGCGTAGCCTGGGATTCAGTATCGATGATGTTAGAGAGATATTCGCGCGGACGGATAATCAGCATTCGGCCTGTGGTTTGGTTAGGGACATTATCAACCAGCGTCTGGAAGAGACTGAAGCCAGGTTCCGTGACATGGTCGCGCTAAGAAACCGCATGATTGCAGCCGCTAAAACCTGGAACGAAATGGAAGACCAGTGTCCTACCAACGAGTCTATTTGCCACCTCATTGAAACGTTTACAGAGGATGAAGCTCATGAACAGCATTAAGGTCGCGAAGCATCCAATTATTCTGGATATTCAAGGTGCCAGTTGCGCTGGATGCGTCGCTAAAATCGAGAAATCGTTGAAAGCAGTACCCGGGGTGACTTCGGCTGAAATGAACTTTGCTGATCGCACCGCGACGATTGAAGGCGACGTAGAGTCTGATACGCTGATAGTTGCGGTTACTCAGGCAGGGTACGGTGCAAAAGAATCCGAAAACGAGTCCGAAGCTGACAGCTTGGCGGAGAAAGAAGCCGCTGACGCACAGTATTACCGGCAGCTGATGCGCAACGTCGTGGTCTCCTTGAGCATCGGTGTACCGCTGATGATCTATGGACTATTCATCGGTGAAATGTCTGTCACCACCAGCACGGAGAGACTCGTTTGGGGCATTATCGGCCTGGTTACGCTGGCAACTATGGTACTCGCCGGTCGTGGTTTCTATATCGGAGCCTGGAAGGCGTTTCGAACCCACTCAGCCAATATGGATACTTTGATCGCGCTCGGAACAGGAGCCGCCTGGCTCTACTCGTTTGCGGTAGTGACAGCACCCTCGCTTTTCCCAGAAATGGCACGACACATCTACTTTGAAGCGACAACGATGATCATTGGTCTAATCAATCTGGGTCTGGCACTGGAAGTTAAAGCGCGTGGACGCACCTCGGAAGCGATAAAGCGGTTAATCGGCCTGCAACCAAAAACAGCCCGTGTCCTCCGTGGTGATGAAGAGGTAGATCTCCCTATCGATGATGTCGTTATGGGCGACAAGCTACGCGTTCGCCCAGGCGAAAAGATTGCCGTCGATGGCCGCGTTGTCGAAGGGCATTCTTCAATTGATGAATCGATGCTGACTGGTGAACCTATTCCAGTCGTCAAAGAGATCGGTGATGAGATCATTGCCGGCACGCTAAACAAGAGTGGATCGCTACTCTATGAAGCGACGCGTGTGGGCAAGAACACGGCACTGTCACAGATTATCGCTTCAGTTAAAAAGGCACAGAACTCCAAACCGCCGATTGGACGCCTTGCCGATAAGATCAGCGAGTACTTTGTACCCGCGATTATGATCATCGCCATCGTCAGCGCGCTGATCTGGGCCAACTTTGGACCCGAACCCACCATTGCCTTCGCGATTATCTCAGCGACAACCGTACTGATTATCGCCTGTCCCTGTGCGCTTGGGCTGGCAACACCGATGTCCGTCATGGTTGGGATGGGTAAAGCGGCTGAGGCGGGTGTACTGATCCGCAACGGGGAAGCGCTGCAAACCGCCTCTCAGATCACGGCGATGGTCCTTGATAAAACCGGCACTATCACTGAAGGAAAGCCAGCTGTGACCGATATTTTACCGTTAACGGACCTCGACAAAGCAGATCTGTTAGCGCTGGTCGCCAGCCTTGAGACTGGTTCAGAGCATCCACTGGCAGAAGCGATTGTCGAAGCAGCAAAAGCGCAAAGCCTGAGCCTGGAGAAAGTCACAGATTTTCACGCGCACTCCGGTCAGGGCGTCTCTGGCAAAGTCAGTGGGAAAACGGTGTTACTGGGTAACGCATCATTTATGAAGCATAACGAGATCGACGTCAGTGCTCAGGTCGATGAAGCCCAGCGCCTGGCCAGTCAGGCGAAAACGCCGATGTTTATTGCAATCGACAATCAGTTCGCGGGAATTGTTGCCGTCGCTGATCCTATCAAAGCTGATTCCAAACTGGCCATTCAGCGCCTGCAAGCTCAGGGCATGAGGGTCATTATGCTAACCGGTGATAACAGTGCAACGGCTAAAGCCGTAGCCGCCCAGGTGGGTATCGATGAATATCATGCCGAAGTGATGCCTGAGGATAAGCTTGCCCATATCGAAGCACTGCAAATGGCGGGTGAGATTGTCGGCATGACGGGGGATGGTATTAACGATGCACCGGCGCTTGCTAAGGCTAACGTGGGCTTTGCGATCGGCACCGGTACGGATATTGCGATCGAGAGCGCGGATATCACCCTAATGCGCGGTTCACTTCACGGACTGGCCGATGCCGTTGCAGTCAGCAAGGCGACCTTGCAGAACATTAAACAGAATCTGGTGGGCGCATTTATCTACAACGTTGCGGGCATACCGATCGCTGCGGGCCTGCTGTACCCAATCTTTGGCGTACTACTCAGTCCAATTATAGCCGGTGGCGCGATGGCCTTTTCGTCTCTAACGGTCGTCACCAATGCCAATCGATTGCGCCTGTTTAAAGCGCAGCAGCATTAATTTTTAGGCGCTAAAGCGCTGGGGAGGAGTAACCGATGATACTCATTAACATAGCAGGCCTAGTACTAATCGGGCTGATTATTTGGTGGTTCTGGCTCTACAAGCCTGTAGCCTCGGTTGCGTCAGAGAAGCAGACCATAAAAGTCGCTGACGGTGTGTATACACCCGCACATATCAAGATACCGGCAGGCAAACCTGTAACGCTCAATTTTTTGCGCGAAGATAAAGCGCCCTGCTCTGAAATGCTGCTGGTACCAGACCTCGCCATTAGCGAATCGCTACCGATAAACAAGGTAAAAGCGATCCATATTCCGGCGAGCCCTGCGGGTAACTACGCGTTTCATTGTCAGATGCAGATGTACCGCGGGGATATCACGGTTGAATAGTCTGATAGGTCAAGGAGGTAATGATGAATAAGAAGTTCTGCTGCATGGGGCTGAGCATAAATAAATGGCTACTCATCACGATCGCGGCGATCGGTGGCTACTATTTGTTTAGCGAACATCAAACACACCTGATTGAGTATTTACCCTTTCTAATTTTTTTACTCTGCCCGCTAATGCATCTGTTTATGCATCGCGGACACAACCACTCTCATAAGAGTTCGGTTGACAACCAAGATAGCAAAACGTTTTAAATTTTAAGTAACTACCTTAGAGGAAAATTATCATGAGAAAACTAATCACCATTCCAGCGTTCGTCTTCGCAGTTTCAGCCACTTCATTAACATTCGCCAATGAGGATCATCACAAGGGGAGTGAAGCCAATCCAGCCTCGATGGATCAATCAAGCGAAATGATGGATCCGGAACACTGCGACGAAATGATGACTCAAATGGAGAAGATGCATGAAATGATGGCTCAACATATCGATATGATGAAACAAAATATGGATATGATGCGAGAGTCAGGTATGGGTAATAATATGCGTGCTAACGGCATGAAGCTTGACGAAGAGATGATGAATATTGAAGAGATGCCAGCTGGTGGCAAAGATACAATGATGAATCACAGTAAGTAACCTCTACTTCTTGGGCTCTGAGGTTGTTGTTTCAGATAATCAGAGCCCCTATAAATACACTTATAAGCACTAAAGAAGTCAGTAAAGATGCTATCTGGTGAATTATGAACAATGGAACAAAAATTGGGCTAGCAGCCGTTGTAGTGGTGTTAGGAACCACCGCTGCATTCCTTCTGACGAACAGTGCTCAGGGCAAAATTCCCTACACTGATGCCAAAGCTGTGAGTGCAGGTAAAACGATTTATCAAAACGAGTGTGCCAGTTGCCACGGTGCCGATCTGAGGGGAGAGGCAGATTGGCAGAAGCGTGACGAGAATGACTATCTGCCAGCACCACCGCACGACGAAACGGGACACACCTGGCATCACGACGATGCGCTTCTGTTCCAGTTAACCAAAGAGGGTGTGCAGTCGATCGCCGGTGCGGATTATAAGTCAAAGATGCCAGCTTTCGCCGGAAAGCTGACCGATGACCAAATCTGGTCGGTTTTGGCGTATATCAAAGCCCAGTGGCCTCAGGAGATAGCACAACGGCACACCCAGATTTTCAAAGATAAATGATCGTCTGAGCTATCACGGATGCATCAGTGAACCGGTCCCACTAAGGTGGTTAAAACAGTTGTTATTGCAAAGATTGATGCCCCGATGATCTTTTCCAGAAAGATAGAACGCTTCAATACACCCGCATCCTGGGTGTGTTGAAGCCGGGGTACCAACACCAATTTATGAATCGCGGCCAGCGACAGAATTACCCCTACCAGAGCGACTTTAACCAGAAGTAAAATGCCATAATCGCTGGTAAAAAGATTCGACCAACCGGTCAACTGGTAGCTCATATACACGCCACCAGCAAACAGCACCAGTACGGCCGTTACCGCTAATTGACCGAACCGATCAAGCAACCGGTAGGCTTCGCTAAATTCAAGGTGATGACAGGCCAACCAGAGTGGAAAGAGCGAACCCATCCACCAGGCGGTCAAAACAACATGGATTGTCAGAACACTTTGAAATAACAGCGGCTGTTCAACTGCATGCCCTGCCTCACTGAAAGACAACGCCATAAGGCCCATACCGGCCAGCACAAAGAGCCCCTCAATCAATCCGAGCTCAATACGTTGCTCACGGCTTTTACTGCGAACTAATGCGAGAAACAGAAGACCCACAAGAAGCATTAACAAACCGATGCTTCTCAGAAACAGTGCTTCGCCCAGCGGCGACTCCCACAGAAATCCGATCATATCGGGATCGAACATCCCGCTTAACCCTTCGTCATAGGCCTCGCCCACCCGGACCAGAAAATGAAGAATCGCGGCACTGACCGCTAACAGTGTCGCTATCAGGGAGTAACGCATCAGCGCCGGTTTAAGCAAAGCCTGCTGCTGCATCAGCCACAGACTGGCTGTACCGCCAATCGCGGCCGCAGCGCCCAGATAAAGTAACCAGCGTGTACCAACAACAAGACCGTCCCAGACACTCAATTCCATACGTTAACTCCCTTTACTCGCTTTCTTATGGCCGCCCTACTTTGTAGAGTTACTCCTGCATAAATCCAAAATCTCCCTTCATCATATGACCATCCTCGCCCATGGCTTTCCATTGAACGGTATAACTACCGGGTTGTAGCGCTTGAAACATCGACTCAAAGTGAGTCCCAGCTTCCGTAGAACGCTCAAAATTAACCGGTACAGAATTCTCTTCTGAATCGAGTACCTTGATACTGATCAGCTTCGTAGGATTCTTGAAGGTCAGCTCAACGCGATCTGTCGGTTCCGACATTGACGCGCCATTGGCGGGAACGGTTTCATGCATAACGCCATGCGCGAAAACGTTGGTAGATAGCCCCAGAACTGAGCTTAGAAGCCCCAGTTTCAATCGTTTCATCTCTTTTCTCCTGATTTAGTTTGGATGTACCCGCCCATTACATATTGTGTGCCCGGCGCTCCACGCCATTTTGAACCTGAACCTCGCGAATAAATTCGATCACAGCCATGGTTTTTGCAAATCCGATTTTTTCTTGAGCAGGCATATCACCGTAGGGCCAGTGATGCTGTCTAACGCCATTTTTGATCGCACTAATAATTGCCTGATTTGAGTGGTGTCCTGGATTATAAATATCATGGATTAATGGAGGTCCCTTTAATGTTCCTGCCCCATTATTTCCATGACATGCTGCACAAGTCTCGTTAAATACTTGCTGCCCATAGGCCGCACGTTGGGATAACTCGCCCACTTGAACGTCAACGTGCCCCTCCCGATGATCAGCCTTTGCGGTAACGGCTGCGCTAGCTATAAAAACTAAAAAAAGACTTTTTATGTAATATTTTACTTTCATAAACCTACTTCCAATTCTCACCTAAGAAATTAATGAGTTTCTCTTTTATCCCAACGTATCTAACACTGGGAAAGCATCCATCATCCAAACAGCAAAAAGTGTTAATCGCCCTGTCACCATAGCAATACCCATAATGACCATAGTGATACCAGCAGTGACATGAAGCTGACGGCTAAATCGACTTAATTTCGTCATCCGCTTTTTGAACGCCCCCATAAACATTGCAACCAACAAAAATGGAATTGCCAACCCTAATGCATAAAAAGTTAAAAGAAGGACCGCTGCCTGAGGATCAGCGTTAATAGAGCTCAACGTCAAAATCACAGCTAATATTGGCCCAATACATGGGGTCCATCCCAATGCAAACGAGATTCCTAAAAGAAAAGCAGTTGTTGGATTACTTGAACGAATAGCTGGATGGATTCTTAAGTCACGATATAACCAATTTATCTTGAGGACACCTGCCATAAATAGGCCAAAGATTATTACGAGGCCTCCTCCAACAATGTTAGCCTCATAACGATATTCAGTTAAAAGCATTCCTAAGAAACTAGTACTTGCACCCAAAGATACAAATACGATTGAGAAACCCATAACAAAAAATAAACTCAGAAGCATATGAGGCCAGTGATGCTCTGTAGATGATTTGTTATTTGCCCCTGCAACAAAAGATAAGTACCCAGGTACTAATGGCAACGTACATGGAGATAAAAAGGATATAAGCCCGCCTGTAAAAGCTGCCAATAAACCGAGTTGATTTAGAGCTTCCATGATTAACTAACCACTTTTATCCAGCTAACCATGCCGGCGGCTTGATGTTCTATCATGTGACAGTGCAACAACCAACTCCCCGGCTTGCCTGCAACAAACCTTATTTTTGCATTCTCTTTGCTATCCATAAGCAATGTGTCATGCCAAATACCAGAACTATACCTAGGTGATTCAGCCTTAAAATGATGACCATGGAGATGCATGCTATGAGCCCAAGCAGTGTTGTTTCTAATATCTATTTCAACTAAATCACCGGAACGGACCTCTAACAACGGCTCTATAGGGCGATTAGCCACTCCATTAAAAGCCCAGATCTGATTATGGCTAATCAGTTCCTGCATGCTCATATTTTTCCCATCATAGATAGCTTGTCTCAGCGATCCCATGGCCCCTCCCTGCATATCTAATACCGCCGAGATTTTAGGCTTATTAATAAAACTAACTTCATCGATGGGATTTGAGGGTAGAGTGATTGGTGGATAGTCCCTAACATTTTGAACGGTTCCAACAACATCCAGCAAAGCCATATCTATGGGTCCTGAATCGGTTGGCATTTGAATAGCAATGCTACCGCTGGCATTTTGTGGAATATCGATAGCCAAGTCATACCTCTCTGCGGGAGCAAGAAGTAGGGATTCATCTAGAGGTTTTGGAGTAACTAAAGGCTGGCCGTCTTTAGCTAAAATCCATGTAGCTTTAACAGGAACATTAACAGCAAAGATGCGAGCATTGGCTGTGTTAAGCAGTCGCAACCTAACTCTGGAGCCGGCTTTAACGATATAGCTTGGACGTACCTGTTTGTTAACCGTTAGGAAATTACCTAAACGCCCTCCATGTGCCCATTCATGCATGGCACCAAGACTTTCTAAATCAAGCTGTTTTGACTGATTAATTCGCCAGTCATCAATTGCTAAGTGAATATCTTGATCAACGTCCACCGGCGAGTTTTCTTCAACAATAATAGGTAAGTACAGTCCCCTAGCAAGTTGTTCATAAGTTTTATGGTGTGAATGTGCCCAAAATGTACCTGCATCTGTAGGTGTAAAACGATAGGTAAAGCGCTCCCCAGCCGGAATTGGGGCTTGTGTTAATCCGCTCACCCCGTCCATAGCATTCTCAATACGAAAACCATGCCAATGAACCGTACTTGGAACGGGTAAGCTATTCCAGACTTCAATCTCAACAGGCTCGCCTTGCTTTAAGCGAAGAAGATCTTGGCCAAACCCCCATAAATTTATTTGGTTCTCAATGTCATCAAACCAATTTCTCTGTTCTGAACGCAACACAAGAGAAAAACGTCGAACACCATCATTAGAAGGTAGTGCAGCTAGAACTGGCTTTGCAGCCAAACCCAAAACACTGTATGCGAGTAACTTTCTTCTAGATATTTTCATTACTGAACCTGTTTAAGTTGTTCTAGGACCTGCTCCAATTTTTCTAGAGGCTGGGCTCCGCTAACTGGAATAATCCGTCCAGATGCATGGTTAACAAGGAAATTACCCGGTGTTCCACTAACTCCCGAGGCAACACCATTTTTGTAATCACTCAAAACCTTTTCTTGGAATCGTCTATCGGCTAGACATTGTTCAAATGCGTTTTTTTCAATTCCAAGCTCTACTGCTAATGGAGTTAGGTTTGAAATTGGAAACCCCTTACCATTTGATTTAGTACGTGCATATATCGCATCTGAGTAAGCCCAAAATACCTTTGTTCCACCTAGATAACCCGCACACTCTGCTGCTTCAGCTTCGGTCTGCGCACCAGGGTTATGAAAATCCAACGGGAAGTGTCTATAGACCCAGTTAACCTCTGGATGTTTGTTTGTAAATTCAATCGCTGTTGAATGAAAGCGTTTACAGAATGGGCACTCATAATCGGAATACTCAATTAAAGAAAACTGAGCGTTTGTGTCTCCACGAATATGATCACTCTCAGGGTTAACTGGAGCTAAATTAGCCGCTATCTTTTCTAGAGCTTCCTGTTCTCTTTTAGCTCTCTGATTGGCTTGCTTAGCCACATATCTATTAATAGATTCTTCTACTCGTTTATCGAACTCTTCACTCTTAAGATAAGCCTCTAAGCGTTGATCCACTAACAGCTCTATTTGAGCTGCTTGATCAGAAGCACTTGCCGTTTGAAGTTGAAGAAACGAGATAAAAAAAATGGCAAATAATGAATACGACAATCTAAACATAACTACTCCTAAAACAGTGATTAATCGACACTTAAGATCGACCAAATTTGTACAATTCAAGAGAAGTTATACGCGCGGAGGACGAGTGGACTCTAGATAAAATCCCGCTTGAGGGGCTTTAGTTTGTGGAGTGGGTATAAAATACTCGCTGATAGATGGCGAATAGTTTCGGATGAGACTAGATAAACCTACGGAAGATGCACAGTGAGAACCACAGCTTGGCTGAGACTGGTCGCAGCAGTTAACTTTTTCAATAGATAAGGAATGGACCACAGAGTGCTCGTGCATTGACATACCATCAACTGTAGTAGATGCGAATGAAGGGGCAAACCCTGCAAGCAAAACTAAAGCAAAAAATGTGGTGATGATAAACTTCATTTAAATGGCACGAGCATAAATAACACTTAAACATTATTTAATAGTCAGTAGCTGACTATTAACTGAAAAAATTACTAACACACTTCAGAGACTGCTTAGGGTCGAAAACAGACAACTGCTATGTTGAAGTAACCAAGTTAGGTTCAAACTATTATTCTGCAAGACTCCAAAAGTGATTAGTGGGGCCATGACCATTGCCTACGCAAAGCCTATCTGCTGCTTTAATGGCGTTGGTAATATAACCTTTAGACTCTAAAATGGCTTCTTGGATCGAGTAATTCTTACCAATAAAGGTGGCTAGTGCTGAACTAAGAGTGCATCCTGTTCCATGAGTGTTTTTCGTTTCAAAACGCTTTTCCTCAAACCATATAAGACTGCCGTCGGATGCTAAAAGATCTGGACTGTCTTTACCCTTTAGATGTCCTCCCTTAAGTAAAATTGATTCTACTCCCTGATTCAAAAGGTCTTTTGCTTGATCTTCCATTTCAGCTCTACTAATAGCTTCTTTTTGACCCAGAAGCACAGCAGCCTCCGGAAGATTTGGCGTTATTAAAGTGGCTAGTGGTAGAAGCGTATCTTTTAGTGCATTTACGGCATTTGAATCCAACAAAGGATCACCACTTTTGGCGACCATCACAGGATCTAAAACGATAGGAATATTTTTAGTTTTCAAACACTCTGCGACAGTTGTAATTATTTCGCTTGATCCTAGCATTCCAATTTTGATGGCATCCACACGAATATCATCAAAAATAACATCTAGCTGAGCTTTGATTAAACTAGCTTCTATCAACTTTACAGCCTTAACCCCAGAGGTATTCTGTGCAGTCACTGCTGTGACAACAGACATTGCGTAACCACCTAATGCAGAAATAGTTTTAATATCTGCTTGAATGCCCGCCCCTCCTGATGAATCTGAGCCAGCAATAGTAAGAATGTTCTTGATCATGTTTTGTTCCACTCTTTTCTAAGGTTTTCTACCGATTGTTTTGGATCATCCGAACGTGTAACTGTTGATACAACTGCTATACCTAAAACTCCAATGGCTTTAAGATTAGGGATATCAGATGATGACATTCCTCCTATCGCATATGTTGGAATAGATGACTGCTTGACAGCATCTTTCAAACCATCAAACCCAATAGGTGGAGCATGATCTGACTTTGTTTGAGTTGCTCTGATAGGGCCTATACCGAAGTAATCAGCAATCTGCTGATTCGCTTCATTGATTTGAGAACTATGCTCAATGGACAGACCTAAAATTTGAGTTGGGGCAAGTGATGCTTTGATAGCAGCTAATTCACCATCACTCTGACCTACATGAAGTCCGCAATGAGATAACTCTTTAGCCACATTTACTCGGTCATTCAGAATTAGCTCACAATCATATCCCTTGAGGTCTTTGATAAGCAGAACAGCTTTACTGAAATAGCCAGCATCACTGATATGTTTGTCACGATACTGAATTAAATGCGCACCGCCTTCAGCCGCAAAGTTAACCTGATCTCTAATAGACCAGGGTGATTCAGTATCGGTGATGACATAAATAGGGCCAAGTCGGTTCACAATGTAGCCTGTGAACGACTAGTCACTGCATCCCCAGAAAGAGATGTAAGAGTATCTATGAACTCTACCCAGAACGAACCAGGACCATTACATTTATTCTCAGCTATCTCACCCGCTATGCCGTAGTACGTTAAAGCTGAAACAGTAGCTTCAAATGACGGTTGACCAGAACAGAATGCAGCAATAACGCCATTCAAGGAGCAGCCCATAGTCGTTACTTTACTCATAAAATAGCTGCCATGAGGAATCTCTACAATTCGTTCACCATCAGTGACGATATCAATCGCCCCGGTAACTGCGACAACAGATCCGAACTGCTTAGCTAAGGTTCCTGCTGCATCAACAGCTGAATCTACTGAATCTCGCCCATCAACGCCTTGGCCCGAACTTTCAAGACCTGCGAGAGCCATGATTTCAGACGCATTACCACGTATTACGGTTGGTTTTAAAGCCAGTAATTGTTTAGAGGCTTGTTGTCGATACTTGGTTGCACCAACGCCTACAGGGTCAAATACCCAGGGCTTACTCTGAGAATTCATCTGCTTGGCTGCTTTACACATAGCTTCCAACCAAGCAGGCTCTAGGGTTCCAATATTCACAGTCAGTGCATTTGAAATTGCTGCAAAGTCTTCAACTTCTTCTAGGCTATGCACCATAGCTGGTGATGCACCGGCAGACAGCAAAACATTTGCCATACTGTTCATGGCTACAAAATTAGTGATGTTGTGAACTAGTGGTGATGCAGAACGCATCTGATCAAGGTAGTGTCCGATATTTTCCATGGTCTCTCCAAGGCCACAGAGAGACGGGGAATCCTAGCTTTATGACTAGTGGATTCTCGACTCCCTACGCCAGCATTATCTGGTTCAGGTACTAAGGGTGCTTCTCAGCCTTTTGGCGCCCCTGTCTTTTTTCAATGTATTTTTTACGCTCGCATTTGTAAATAGATCTCTGTTGATTTGTTTCATTTTTGTGTTTATTTTAAAAAAACTTGTCGGAGTGCCTTATTGGCTGAGATCGCACATTGTGCGGGATCCGCAGAACCTGAACGGGTTAGAACCCGCGTAGGGAACAAGATTTCTTGATTCTGCAGTCACCCTTATCTTGGGTCGCCACGTATCTATTCGATACCACTCGACAAGCAATCCAGTTAGTTCAGGAGTGCTTATGTCAGAAAATACAAAACCTACCAGCTCACAAACAGCTCAAGAGTCTGCGAGAGACTTTATCTACTCACTATCATCTAACCCTTTGCCGGGTTCGGAGAGAATCTATGTCCAAGGATCTCGAGCGGACATACAAGTTCCCATGCGAAAAATTAGTTGTAATCCAACACCGATAGCTGATGAGAAAGATGCCTCAAATTGGGAGCAGAACGAACCTATCTATGTTTACGAAACAGCGGGTGCATACTCGGACCCCAATAAGCACATAGACGTTACAGAAGGGCTTGAGCCTCTTCGTGAGGGATGGATCACTGAGCGTGGAGACACAGAGGTCTTAGATGTTTTAAGTTCTGAATATGCTCGCTTACAACAGATAGATATTCGAGGAGAAGCAAAGCGTTTTCAAAAACGAGTTCGTATTCGCAAAGCCTTGAAGAGCAAATGTGTTACTCAAATGCACTATGCGCGAAAAGGGATCATCACCCCAGAAATGGAGTTTATCGCTATCCGTGAAAATCAAAACCTGGAAGCGATAAAAAGCGAGCTGCTACGTAAACAACATCCAGGTGAGAGCTTCGGAGCCAATATTCCTGAAAAAATAACAGCAGAGTTTGTGCGTACAGAAGTTGCAGAAGGCAGGGCTATTATACCCTCTAACATCAACCATCCTGAGTCTGAACCTATGATTATTGGGCGCAACTTCCTAGTAAAAGTGAACTCTAACATTGGTAATTCAGCAGTTACTTCTTCAATAGAAGAGGAGGTAGAAAAGCTTGTATGGTCAACTCGATGGGGTGCGGATACATTGATGGATCTATCAACTGGCGATGACATCCATCAGACGCGTGAATGGATTATTCGTAATTCACCCATACCCATCGGAACAGTACCCATTTATCAGGCACTAGAAAAAGTTGACGGGATTACAGAGAACCTTAGTTGGGAAGTCATAAAAGATACGCTTATTGAACAAGCAGAACAGGGCGTAGATTACTTTACGGTCCACGCAGGGGTGCTTCTTGAATACGTACCTATGACTGCCAATCGTTTAACAGGGATTGTCTCTCGCGGTGGTTCCATTATGGCTAAATGGTGTCTCTTTCATCATCAAGAAAACTTCCTTTACACTCACTTTCGGGAGATATGTGAGATCTGTGCCGCCTACGACGTAGCATTATCTCTCGGTGACGGGCTGCGTCCAGGCTCAATCATGGACTCGAACGATGAGGCTCAATTTAGTGAGCTTCGAACACTCGGTGAGTTGACGAAAATTGCTTGGGAATATGATGTTCAGGTCATGATCGAAGGTCCTGGTCATGTTCCGATGCAGCGAATTCAGGAAAATATGACTGAAGAGTTAGAACATTGCCATGAAGCACCGTTTTATACTCTAGGACCTCTGACTCAGGATATAGCACCTGGTTACGACCACTTCACTTCAGGGATTGGTGCAGCTCAAATTGGTTGGTATGGATGCGCTATGCTCTGTTACGTGACCCCGAAAGAACACCTAGGCCTACCTAACAAGGAGGATGTGAAGGACGGGCTGATAACATATAAAATTGCAGCTCACGCCGCTGATCTCGCTAAAGGCTTCCCTGGCGCACAGGTTAGAGATAACGCCCTGTCAAAAGCTCGATTTGAGTTTCGCTGGGAAGATCAATTTAATCTCTCGCTTGATCCATACAGGGCTAGAGAGTTTCATGATGAAACGATGCCTGCACCCGCAGCAAAGGTAGCCCATTTTTGCTCAATGTGTGGTCCTAAATTCTGTTCAATGAAGATCAGCCAGGAAGTAAAAGAATATGCTGATATCAAAGCACATGGTATGAAAGAGATGTCAGGTAAATTTGAAGAGCTTGGTTCATCTTTATATCACGCTAGTAACTAGGAAAATATTGGGCAAGTAACACTAGCTACCTTTGGGGACCCATTGTCTACTCCTTGGACGCGGATCATGAGGATTCGCAAGGAAAACAATGGGATACCTTAAGGGATCTCAAGGTTTCTAAAGTGTCTCTCTGTAATCTATACCAAATAAATGGTACCGATGGTCGGACTTAGAGACTGCCCAAGTACACCACCTTTCCTTGCAAAACATATACTTACATACCTTAGGTTCACCCTCAAGAGACCTTTTTGTGTCTACGGTTTTGTCTACGGATAAGTCCCTTTACCCGTAGGACGCTCTAACTCTCTTTCTGAGCTAAATTCACCGAAAATCTTTAAGACACTCATCAATTGAATCGGATAATGAGTAACCCCCCTTCACCCTATCAAAAATCGCAAGCACTAATTAGCAAGTAGATTGAAATTCAGATTCTTAAGTTCCCCTAACGATAGAAAGTTAGCTCGTAAGTGTTCTCTATATGGAACACTTAAATCATTGCAACCCGCATGAAACCTGACTTTCTAGTTTCTTTCAATTAGATACTAAAGGGGATAAAAAATTGACTTGTAGACTAGATGCTTCCGTTTTTGAAGTTGCAGAACCAACATTTCCATATGAAGAACGATCTTGGGGAAGATATAACCATTCTATGCAGCGTAAGATCGTTGAATGTCTCAAGCAGGAAGGAGAGCCAGATATCGCATCACAAGTTTGTCTAGATAATGAAGCAAATGAACAACTAGTAACCTACTCAATTAATACTGGTTTGGTTCTAGATGTTAGACCATGCAATTTAAAGGACGAAGTAGTCAACTTTAGACAGTCCCATCCAATATGGTCTCTTTCTCAGGAAGACCATGTCAGGCTCTATTTTAAAACCTATCAACATATGGAGTTAACTGTCGATCGCATGTCCTATGCTTTGACTGAGAACCTTAGCAAAGCTGCGCGCAAATACCTTACTTATCTACAAGATAATGTATTAGGAAGAAATTACTGTTTGGTAAACATTAGTGACCTGACGGCATACGTTGGAGACGCCTATAGAAAAGCTAAGCTTGAGTTGACCAGATTCAATTTCTTGCGCAACGTTAAAACACGGCTTCCTAAGCAATTGAGCCTAGTGCAAGTAAATCCATTGCTAATGTATCGTGGCATGCCTTTAAGTCAGAAAAGCAGCCCTGTTGATGATTGGTACAAATCTATAAAGCCCAGGGTGAAGGGGGGTTACTCATTATCCGATTCAATTGATGAGTGTCTTAAAGATTTTCGGTGAATTTAGCTCAGAAAGAGAGTTAGAGCGTCCTACGGGTAAAGGGACTTATCCGTAGACAAAACCGTAGACACAAAAAGGTCTCTTGAGGGTGAACCTAAGGTATGTAAGTATATGTTTTGCAAGGAAAGGTGGTGTACTTGGGCAGTCTCTAAGTCCGACCATCGGTACCATTCATTAGGTACAAAGAGAGCATCTAGAGAAAACACGACCACGCGTCGTGTTTTTTTATGCCTAAAATTACTAAGAAAACCTTCCCAGTTACCAAATACTTTATCTAACCCCTAAATATAGAATCACTCAGTGACAGAGTGATGACATATGATCCTTCCCTAGGTATTCTTACTCAATTGTTAACCAGACAGTCAGACAGCGACTGTTCTTTCAGCCACCAAGAGAAAGCGATTTAATGGCAGATGCGCTCTTAAAGATTAATGGCCTGACGAAGGCATACCCGGGTGTTGTCGCCAATAACAATGTCTCTTTCGAAATCAAAAAGGGCGAAGTTCATGCCCTTTTAGGTGAGAACGGTGCCGGTAAAAGCACACTGGTTAAGATGATCTACGGCCTGGTTAAACCTGACTCTGGCCAAATGACACTCAACAACTCCGACTACTCGCCAGTGTCGCCCAACGCGGCTCGCTCATCAGGTGTTGCGATGGTGTTTCAGCACTTCTCCCTTTTCGATGCGTTAACCGTTGCTGAAAACATTGCACTGGGCATGGATGACGCACCCAAGCCACGTGAGCTATCCAAAAGTATTGAGCTCGTCTCACATGCCTATGGATTACCGCTTGAGCCAAACCGTATTGTAGGGACCCTGTCGGCGGGTGAACGTCAACGCGTTGAGATTATTCGCTGCTTGTTACAAAACCCTGAGCTTTTGATTATGGATGAACCCACGTCGGTTCTGACTCCCCAAGAGGTCGAGATCCTATTCAAAACTTTGCGCCAGCTTAAAGAGGAAGGCACCTCCATTCTTTACATTTCACACAAGCTTGAAGAGATTCGTGCTCTGTGTGATGAAGCGACCGTACTTCGCCATGGTGAGAAGGTCGCAACCTGTGTGCCGTCAAAAACCACGGCTCGCGAGATGGCGGAGATGATGGTGGGTGCCAGCTTTGCAAACCCGGTTAAATCCAGCCGAAATATTGGTGAAACCATACTCTCTGTTAAAGCCCTCTCTTCGTCCTCACAAGATCAATTTGGCACTTCACTTAAATCGATCAATATCGACCTTAAAGCCGGTGAGATACTGGGTATTGGCGGAGTTGCTGGTAATGGTCAGGATGAACTCCTTTCGGCACTCTCTGGCGAACTTAAAACGAACGCAAATGCCATTCAATTTAATGGCGAACCCATCGGTGAGCTAGGCCCTATCAAACGTCGTCAGCTAGGTCTTCTGAGTGCACCCGAAGAGCGACTAGGCCATGCAGCCGCTCCTGCCATGTCACTGAAAGAGAATACTGTGATTACTGCAGCTCGCCGTATGGGGCTTTTGAAAAGTGGTTTTGTGAACTGGTCTAGCGCCAATGACTATGCCGAAGAGGTTATTGAAGACTTTGACGTGCGCACCCCTGGCACTCACACTCCAGCCGGCTCTTTATCAGGCGGTAACTTACAAAAATTTGTCGTGGGCCGTGAGGTTTTGCAAAAGCCAGAAGTGCTGGTCATTAACCAACCTACTTGGGGAGTCGATGCGGCTGCAGCGGCTTCTATTCGGCAAAAACTATTGGACCTTGCTGATAATGGTGCGGGTGTCGTAGTGATCAGCCAAGATTTGGATGAACTGTTAGAGATCAGTGATCACTTCTGTGCGCTAAATGAGGGCTCACTCTCTGAAATCGTTCCCACTGCAGGGTTAGGTATGGATCAAATAGGTTTGATGATGGGCGGATCGACTGCCTCTGTTGAGGAGAGTGCACAGTGATACGTTTTGAAAAACGGTTAGCGCCGTCACGAACAACCACCATCCTGACTCCAATTATCGCAGTCATCCTTACCATGATTGCCGGCGGCATTATGTTTGCAGCCTTGGGTAAAGATCCGTTTGAAGCCATACGCATCATCTTTTGGGATCCACTCTTTGATGAGAACTTCGCCTCCTACTCACGACCACAACTACTGGTTAAAGCAGGCCCACTGATTCTGATTGCTATTGGTCTGTCGGTCGGATTTAAAGCGGGCATCTGGAATATTGGCGCTGAGGGTCAGTACATTATGGGGGCTATCTTTGGTGCCGCTGCTGCACTGGCCGTCTACCCTGCTGAATCACCGTTTATTTTCCCCACCATGATCATTGCTGGCGCTTTCGGCGGATGGCTCTGGGCTATGATCCCTGCAGTTCTTAGAACCAAGTTTAAAACGAATGAGATTCTCGTCTCGTTAATGCTGGTCTACGTAGCTGAATCGATTCTAGCTTCCGTAGCGCAAGGGCTTTTAAAGAACCCTGACGGATATGGATTCCCGGGTTCACGCAACCTGCAACAGTACCCAAGTGCGTTCAATGGTGAAGTGATTGCCAATTCCGGCATGCACTGGGGCGTCATCACTGCATTTATTGCGGTGATCTTTACCTACGTCATGATGACTCGTCACATTCGCGGATTTGAAGTTCGTCTAATGGGTGAAGCACCTAAAGCAGCCCAATTTGCCGGTGTCTCTACGACACGTCTAATTGTCTTCTGTCTTGGTTTCTCTGGAGCCTTGGCGGGTCTAGCAGGAATGTTTGAAGTGGCAGGCCCAGCAGGCCAAATCACCATCGACTTCAACTCTGGATACGGCTTTACAGCCATCATCGTTGCCTTCTTAGGACGACTTCACCCAGTGGGTATTCTGTTAGCTGGTCTATTAATGGCACTGACTTACATCGGCGGTGAATTAGCACAGTTGATGTTGGAACTTCCCGGCGCCTCCATCCAGCTATTCCAAGGTATGTTGCTTCTATTCTTGCTGGCGACGGATATGTTTACCAACTACCGAATTCGATTGGGAGCGGCTCAATAATGGATCTTTCAGGAATCAGCCCCGTCCTTTTGATCGCCTCTTTAATGGTATCAGCCACTCCGATCTTGCTGGCTGCCATTGGTGAGACCGTCGTAGAAAAGTCCGGCGTGCTTAACCTAGGTGTTGAAGGCATGATGATTGTCGGTGCGGTGGTCGGTTTTATAACGGCCGTTAATACGACTAGTCCTGCACTGGGGTTTGTAACGGCGGCTATTGCCGGTGCGTTGCTATCGACTATCTTCGCAACCTTGGTGCTCTTCTTTAAATCGAACCAAGTGGCGACTGGCTTGGGGTTAACCTTAGTCGGCTTAGGTATCTCTGCGCTGTTGGGTAAACCTTATGAAGGGATCAAGTCACCCACCCTTCAAGCCTTCGAGATTCCCGTTCTATCAGACATCCCTGTATTGGGGCCTATGCTGTTCTCACACGATCCAATGGTCTATATCTCTATTCTGATCGTGGCAGCCGTTTGGTTTGTTCTTAAGTACACGCGCATCGGTTTGGTACTTCGCGCAGTAGGTGAAAATCACGATGCTGCTCACGCCCTGGGCTATAAGGTTATCCGTATCCGCTTCATGGCGATCATGTTCGGTGGTGCTTGTGCTGGCTTGGGCGGTGCATACATCAGTCTGGTTCGTGTCCCACAGTGGACCGAGGGTATGACAGCGGGTGCGGGTTGGATCGCACTGGCAATTGTTGTATTCGCCAGCTGGAAGCCTTGGCGAGCACTATTGGGCGCTTATCTATTTGGTGGCATCACCGTGCTGCAGCTTAATCTGCAAGCAGCTGGTGTCGCAATTCCAGTTGAGTACTTGTCTATGTCACCGTTTTTGATAACAATTCTCGTACTGGTCATTATTTCGGCAAAAGGGAATCACGGGGCACCCGCCTCCCTTGGCCGCCTGTTCCACGCCTCAAACTGAGGTTAAAAAACTCACTAGGGAGACCCTATGAAACTTAAATCAATCCTTACTACTGCGGCTGCGGCGATCACGCTTAGCTCTGCAGCAATCGCAGCCGACGTTAAAGTTGGTTTCGTCTACGTTGGCCCTGTGGGTGACGGTGGTTGGACTTACGAGCACAACCAAGGCCGCCTAGCGGTTGAGAAGCACTTCGGTGATCGCGTTGAAACGATCTACCAAGAGAGCGTTCCAGAAGGTGCTGACTCTGAGCGTGTTATGACTCAGATGGCTCTTCAAGGCGCTGATCTGATCTTCACAACCTCTTTCGGTTACATGGATCCAACCATCAACGTTGCTAAGAAGTTCCCTAAAGTGAAGTTCGAGCACGCGACTGGCTACAAGCAAGCAGACAACGTATCTGTCTACTCTGCTCGTTTCTATGAAGGCCGTGCAGTTCAGGGTCACATCGCGGGTAAAATGACTAAAACCAACAAAGTTGGTTACATCGGTTCATTCCCAATCCCAGAAGTTATCCGTGGCATTAACTCGGCTTACATCCACGCTAAGAAAGCGAATCCAAATGTCGAGTTCAACGTTGTTTGGGCTTACACTTGGTTCGATCCAGCTAAAGAAGCAGATGCAGCTAAAGCTCTAATCGAGCAAGGCGCTGACGTTATCCTTCAGCACACTGACTCAACTGCACCACAGGCTGCTGCACAGGAAGCGGGCAACGTAATCACTTTCGGTCAGGCATCTGACATGGCTGAATACGGTCCAATGCCACGCGTTTCATCGATCATCGATAACTGGGCACCATACTACATCGCACGTACTCAAGCAGTTCTAGACGGTACTTGGGAATCAGTAAACACTTGGGACGGTATCGGCGCTGGCATGGTTGGCATCGGCGAGATCTCGTCTGCAGTACCTGCAGACGTGAAAGCTGAAGCAATCGCACTACGTGATGCACTAGCTTCTGGCGAATACCACGCATTCACTGGCCCAATCAACAAGCAAGACGGTTCTGCTTGGTTGGCTGAAGGCGAAACAGCGGATGATGGTACTCTTGCAGGCATGAACTTCTACGTAGAAGGCCTAAAAGGTTCTATCCCACAATAAGCTGAAATTGCTTTGAAAGAGCCCTGGTAACTGAGTTGCCGGGGCTTTTTTATGGGCAACTATTTGAAGTTGTCTGGGCATCAATTTGAGTGGAAAGTGTGTTTAAATAAGACTTAGTTCAAACAATGTGATGATTATGGAATTAGATCTAACACCATTTAACAACGCTCTTAAGAAGCTAATAGAAGGATTGGAGCGTTATCAGCTTGATACCTCAGACGATCAAGTCCGTGACGGTTTAATTCAACGCTTTGAATTCACGTACGAACTCGCACATAAGATGATTCGCCGGTACCTTGTTGAGAGTTCCGCCAACAGTGACAGTATTAATGAACTCAGTTTTCAGGGTTTAATTCGCACGGCTTCTGATAAGAAATTAATTAAAGGCAACTGGTCAGATTGGAGCACTTATCGAGAGATGAGGGGTAAAACTAGCCATACTTATGACGAAAGCGTTGCCATCCAAGTAGTGGAAGGAATTCCAGCATTTATTGATGAAGCTGTTCACCTGCAAAAGATATTAACGAACAAATGCCAGAACTCAATCTAGATCATTTACGGATCAGTGAGCACGAATTAGAAACGGTAAGAGGCATCCTTGAATCGGAAGTCTCTGGCATTTCAGTCATAGCATTTGGCTCCAGAGTAACTGGAAAATCTCGACCCTACTCAGATCTAGATTTAGCTATTATGACTGAGACCCCTCTTGGCTTGAGCAAAATTGCTTCGATCAAAGACGCATTTGATCGGTGTGACCTAGTTTGGCCGGTAGACGTTGTAGACTGGTCTACAACCTCTGAACGATTTAGAAAAATCATAAAAGATTCATACGTTCGAGTTCAGTGAAGTTCAAACAAAAAAGGCCACCTTACGGTAGCCATTTTTATTTGGTGGAGCCTAGGAGGATCGAACTCCTGACCTCTTCGCTGCCAGCGAAGCGCTCTCCCAGCTGAGCTAAGGCCCCATCAGAGCAAGCAGGATATTAATCAAACCGAACAGCCCTTGCAACTGCTAATCTCTCAAGAGTGCGAGAGAGATAATAATTTTCATTCTGAAATAAATTCACAATATGAAATATTCACTATTTGAAAAACTTACTGCATCATGAAAAATACACTAACTAGATGACAATATTATTGAGAAGCCCAAAATGAGTGATAATTCCGGATCTAAAATACAGGTAATCGATCGTGCTGTTCAAATCTTAGAAGCACTGGCTCGCTACTCAAAACCGGTTAAATTAAAGATCCTTAGCGCCGAAACGGGACTTCACCCATCGACTGTTCACCGTATTTTGCACTCTCTTAGCGACAACAAATTCGTTGAAGCCAGTGGTAATGGTGAATATCGCCTTGGCCAAAAACTGATCCAGCTGACTAGCGGCTTGCACTCAGAAGTCGATATTAGAGCCGTTGCCCTACCCCACATGGAAGCACTGCGTGATCGTACCGGCGAAACGGTGAACCTGACATTGCGCGAAGGCGATGTCGTTATCTATTTTGAGAAAGCGACACCTAATCGTATGATGCACGTTAACCAACTGATCGGCAGCCGTGCACCACTGCATGTCACAGCAGTCGGAAAGCTGATGCTAGGCTTGGGAGGCGACTCCAGTATCGATGGTTATGCAAAACGAACTAACCTACCTGCATACACTCGCAACACACTTAGCGACATAGACGCCCTTAAAAGAGTTTGTCACGAATCGGTTGAACGAGGCTATTCACTGGACGATGAAGAGGCCGAAATTGGTGTGGGCTGTATTGGCGTGCTGATTTACGATCGCAACGGTAAGGTGGCTGCAGGACTTTCTGTTTCAGCGCCTATCGAACGACGCAAAGAGGAGTGGATCGCTGACCTAAAGGCAACGGGAGAGCGAATTTCTGAGCAGTTGGGGTTTAGATCTTAGTTGAGCACCAGACAGGCATTTAAACCTGTCTGGTTTTCTCATTAAACGATCGAGCGAAACTCTTTCTCCCAAGCCTTCGTCTGCTTCTTGGACGGGCCACCGACGATGTCCAACGCATGACGCAAGCGAGCACGGCTCATATCCGGACCCAGAATCGACATTGAATCTACGACAGAGACAGACTGTGACGTACCTGCAATCGCGACAAACAGCGGGAATAGGAAGTCACGGATCTTGAACTCCATCGCATCACTCAAGCCTTTTAGGCTATTAAAGAGTGAGTCACGATCCCATTCGCGCTGCTGATCAAGATGCCATACTGCAAATTGCAGAATACGACGAACATCTTCCTCTTGAAGCGACTTATGAGCAAAGCTCTCTAAGGTGATTGGCATCATGCCCGACAGGAAGAAACTCGCTAAAGGTGCCACATCAGAGAACTTCTCAACACGTGGTTGGATCAGTGGAATAATCTGCATCAGATACTCTGGATTAAGTGCCCACTTCTGGAACTCAGCGGCAAATGCAGCAGGATCCAACTCTTCACGAATCCATAGGCCGTTCAACCAGCTCAGCTTCTCCTGATCGAAAACAGGACCACCGAGTGATACACGCTGGATATCGAAGTTTTCGAACATCTGATCACGAGTGAACTTCTCAGACTCGTCTGGCATCGACCAACCCATACGGCCAAGGTAGTTCAACAACGCTTCTGGTAGGTAACCCATGCGTTTGTAGAACAGGATCGAAGTTGGGTTCTTGCGCTTGGAGAGCTTTGACTTATCAGGGTTACGCAACAACGGCATGTGGCAAAGCTGAGGCATATCCCAGCCAAAGTACTGGTATAGCAACTTGTGCTTAGGCGCCGAGTTAATCCACTCCTCACCACGAATCACGTGCGTGATCTCCATTAAGTGATCATCAACTACGTTCGCTAAATGATAGGTTGGCATGCCATCAGATTTCAGAAGAATCTGCGCGTCTACTAAAGCCCAGTCAAGCTCAATGGTACCGCGAAGCATGTCATCAACTTCACACACACCGTCAACAGGCACCTTCATACGAACAACGAATGGCGCACCCGCAGCCTGACGTTTCTCAACCTCATCTGCAGGTAGAGCCAAATCACACTCTTTAAGCGCACGATTTATGCCCTGCTCTTTTAGAGATGCACGTAGCTGATCAAGCTCCTCTCCGGTACGGTAACAGATGAAGGCATTACCCTCTTCAACAAGACGCATCGCAAAGTCTTTGTAGGCATCTTTTCGCTCAGACTGACGGTAAGGACCGTGCGGACCACCCACATCTGGACCCTCATCCCATTCCAAACCTAACCAGCGCATAGAGTCGAGGATTGCCTGCTCAGACTCAGGCGTTGAACGAGTCTGATCGGTATCTTCGATTCGCAGAATAAATTGGCCGCCATGCTGGCGAGCAAAGGCAAGGTTAAACAGTGCGATGTAGGCAGTACCTACGTGTGGATCGCCTGTTGGAGATGGAGCAACACGTGTACGAACGGTCATAAACTTAATAGATCCGAAAATTAATAATGGCGTGAATTATAAAGAACTGTTGTCTGATCTTAAACCGACATTTCAGCTCTTCGCGGCCTCTTCAAACTGCGCGATGGCTGCTTCCGTCATCTCATCACTCAATAGATCATTCAGCAAGGCACCCGGAATCGTAAAGCAACGATGACCGAGCGTGACCAAATGCTCGAACTGATCGATCGAGCGCAGGCTTGCGACTAGGATCTTTGTATTCTGGCAGGCAGCGCGCAAGCCAGCTAAGATAACTTCCACATCACGATTCGACTCAGCCAATCGGGCATAATAAGGCGCAGCATAAGCAGCGCCTAGGCGTTCTGCTGCAGCTCCTAAATGGACTGAGTAGACACCGGTAATGGTCGTACGCTCAGGCACGGCTAATTGGGTTGCCAGAGCGAAGCCTTTTTCATTGGCTGGGATTTTGACGAGGGTGTTATCACTGATCGAAAGAATCTTCTCCGCCATTGCTTCCCAATCATCACCAAACACCTGTAGCTGAAGGTGGTTAAACCCTAGATCCATCGCTTGATCAAGCAGCGCTTTATAGATGTCGATTGAGCAGTGCAGACCGGCTCTCTGAATAAGAAGTGGATTGGTCGTAACGGCCGAAAATAGGCCAGTTGGTGATACTCTCTTCCAATCTTTTACGTCAGCACTATCAAGCAACCATTCCATGAGGTTAAAATCCACTTATAAAACTAAAGTTTGACATTATAGAGCGTTATAACGCTCTACTTAAGGAGTTTTGATGTTTTTGTGTTGCGGCGATGCCTTGTATGACGTTTTCCCTGGCGATTCTGCCTCTACTGGTCAGGTGACATTAAATGCGACGGTGGGTGGATCCCCCCTGAATGTCGCTATCGGCCTAGCACGCATGGGCAACCCTACCGGGTATTTAACGGCTAACTCCTCCGATCCTTTGGGTCAAAAGTTGGCGGGGCACCTTGCTGCTAACGGCGTAGAGACTAAGTTCCTAGCCAATAGCGATCTAAACACGTCACTGGCAATGATCGCCCTCAACGAAAATGGCCACCCTGCCTACTCTTTTTACATTGATGGTTGTGCAGACGTCTCTTTGACTCAAGAACAGTGCCCAGATCCGTCTCTGTTTACTGCCATCTCTTTAGGTTCCTACAGCACGGTTGTTGAACCAGGTGCAAGCACACTGGAGTGGTTTGCCAGTGAGGCACGTAACGCGGGTGCGTTAATTGCCTATGACCCCAATGTACGCCCAAGCATTCAACCCGACCCTGCTGTATGGCAGGCAAAGGTTGATCGCTTAGGCAAAATTGCTCACGTCATGAAGATGTCCGATGAGGATATCGAGTTTCTATCACCTGGCAGTTCTATCGAAGATTACGCCAAGGCTTGTTTGGCTTTAGGTCCACGCTGGGTGTTTGTTACACAGGGTGGTGATGGAGCACATGCTTTTGGAGCCAACGGAGAGTACTTCCACTCACCGGCACCAAAGATTACCGTTCAAGATACCGTTGGGGCAGGTGATACCTTCCAGGCTGGATTAATTCACGAAATATTCCAACAAGGTGGCCCTGATAATCTGGATAACCTTGATGCGGCAAAACTGATAAAATTTGCAGCCCATGCTGCGGCAGTAACCTGTGAGCGAAATGGTGGTGATTTGCCAATGCTTGCCGATATTTCAGCGCGTTTTGGTGATTTGAGTTAACCGATGTTGGAGCGGTCTTGAAAAGGCCGCGATTCTTGCAAGTCTGATCGCCTCATCTTCGATAAGGCTCCAACAGATACAGTGTAATTAGAGAGTAGGGTCAGACCGAAGGTCAGACCCTGGTGTGTTTAATGACTACAACAAGCTTTTCCCGCAAATTTTCTGTCGCACCTATGATGGATTGGACGACACGTGATTGTCGATTTTTCCATCGTCTGATGTCGCGCCATACTTTGCTGTATACCGAGATGGTGACGACGGGTGCGCTGATTCATAACGACCCTGCTCGCTGGTTGGACTACAACGCGGAAGAGCACCCGCTTGCTCTGCAACTTGGCGGTAGCAACCCTGCGGATCTCGCCAAGTGCTCCAAGTTTGCCGAAGAGTGGGGTTACGATGAGGTTAACCTTAATGTGGGCTGCCCATCGGATCGTGTCCAGAACAATATGATCGGTGCCTGCTTAATGGCACACCCTCAGTTAGTTAAAGAGTGTTTGGGAGAGATGCAGGCTGCGGTATCGATTCCTGTGACCGTTAAGCACCGTTTAGGCATAGATGATCTCGACAGCTACGAGTTGTTAGAACAGTTCGTCGAGACGGTTGCAGAGAGTGGCATCACCAGCTTCACCATCCACGCTCGTAAAGCCATTCTGGATGGCTTAAGCCCTAAACAGAACCGCGAAGTACCACCGCTTATCTACGACAATGTCTATAAGATCAAACAGCGCTTTCCAGAGTTAGAGGTTGTGATCAACGGTGGCATCAAAACATTGGATGAGTGCGAAGAGCACCTGCAGCATGTAGATGGTGTGATGATTGGGCGTGAAGCTTACCAAAACCCCTACCCGCTTCTGAGCCAAGTAGAGTCGAGACTCTTTGGTGAAACTGGCACACCGCTTGCTAGAACCGAAGTGGCAGAACAGTTCATCCCTTACATTGAACGTGCCATGGCCAATGGCAATTCGCTCTATGGTGTGGTGAAACATTTGCTAGGACTATTTCATGGCGAGCGCGGTGGTAAGCAGTTTAGACGCCATCTCAGTCAAAACGGACATAAACGCGAAGCGGGTGTTGAAACCTTCCGCGAAGCTCTTAAATTTGTAACAGAGTAACGATACTCTAAGTCGATTAGCTACAAGGACGAGATAGATGAATCAACTAGACCAACTTAAATCCATGACCACCGTCGTTGCCGACACCGGTGACATTGATGCTATTCGACAGTTCACGCCACAGGATGCAACCACTAACCCCTCGCTGCTTCTGAAAGCGAGTGAAGATCCTAAGTACGCTCACCTGCTAGAACAGTCGATCAACTGGGCCAAAGCACAGGGTGGAAGCGACAGTGAGCAGTTAGCTAATATGACCGACTACCTCGCAGTTTTGATTGGCAGTGAGATCACTAAAATTGTACCGGGCTATATCTCTACAGAGGTCGATGCACGATTCTCGTTCGATACTCAAGCAACGCTTAAAAAGGCCTACCGTCTGATTGAGCTATATGAAGCGCAGGGCATTAGCAAAGACCGTGTACTGATTAAGATTGCTTCAACTTGGGAAGGCATTCAGGCAGCACGCGAACTGGAGAAGAACGGTATCCGTTGCAACCTGACACTTCTATTCGGTTTTGTTCAGGCTCAGGCGTGTGCCGATGCCGGTGCTTACCTAATTTCACCCTTTGTTGGTCGTATTCTTGATTGGTACAAAAAACAGAACCCAGAAGCAGACTTCTCTGGTGAAAATGATCCTGGTGTGCAGTCAGTAACTCGCATCTACAACTACTACAAAGCGAATGGCTACGACACCGTTGTCATGGGCGCCAGCTTCCGTAATACCGGCGAGATCATCTCTTTAGCGGGTTGTGATCGTCTCACCATTGGTCCAAGCCTACTTGAAGAGCTAGCTGCTGCGACAGGTTCTATCGAACAGCGTCTCGTTGCAGCGAATGCTAGCAGCCAGGATGCCAAAGTGGGCCCAACCGAATCAGCGTTCCGTTGGGGCATGAACGAAGACGCTATGGCGACTGAAAAGCTGTCAGAGGGTATTCGTAACTTCGCGATCGATCAGGTTAAGTTAGAGAAGCTGTTAGCTTCAAAAGCTTAAGGGTTGGAGCGGTCTTTCAAAGGCCGCGATGATATTTTAGGCTACTCTGAAATTGGCTTCATCAACCTCTCTGAGCGCCAAACTCTGACGACTGTAATCCAATTTTCTGTGATTCGATAAACGACTCGATATGGAGGACGGATGAGCTCCCTCAGTGTATCGACTTGGAACTCAGGAACAACTCGCCCCATTTTAGGGTTTTCTAACACCAACTCCATTGCGTGAATAAGATCACCCACTATCTCTTCGCCTCTCACCTCTAAACCTTCAGATTTGAAGTGTTCCAATATCTCTTTTAGATCCGTTCGAGCTGAGTAAGTGAATTTGATCTGCACGATTTAGATCCCGAGATCCGCTTTAAGCTCATCGAGGGTTAGAGTTTTCTCCTGCTTTTCTTCCAACAAACCTTTAGCGACGGCTTTAACAAACTCTAACTGATCACTCTGCTCTTCAAACTCAGCTAAGCTTTGAATAACAGCAACACCACGACCGCGACTGGTTAACAGAACAGGACGTTTGGCTGTTTGTGTATGTGTGACCACTTTTCCTGGATTAACCTTTAAATCCTTCAGCGGGACGATATCTTCTGAGAAACGCATTAAGAAACCTTTTAGCTGGACCTGTTAATAGAACCTTTATACTAGACATTAGTTTTTGATTCTGCAATTCGTTAGAGGAAGCTCGCTAAAGCTGGGATCACTCTAGATCTAATCGCTGCATCTGCGATAAAACTAAAACCACCTGTTGGAGCGGTCTTATAAAGGCCGCGATTTATTTTATTAGATTTTCTATCGCCTCATCTTCGATAAGGCTCCAACGTAGTCGTAGATAGACTCAAAAGTTGGGGGCGATTAAACTGAGTGCATGAAATTAAATGCAGATTTAGGCGAACGCGTTAACGGTAAACTGCTTGGCATGGATGCTGAGCTTATGCCGCTGCTTGATCAGGCTAATATCGCTTGCGGCGTGCATGCTGGCGATCTGAAGACCATGCGCGACACCCTGCGACTCGCAAAAGAGTACGGCGTCGAAGTAGGCGCACACCCCTCCTACCCTGACTCTGAAAACTTTGGTCGCACCTCTATGACTCTGCCTAGGGAAGAGTTGATTGAGGTGATCACCCATCAGGTCGATACCCTCAGTCAGATAGCTGAAGAGGAGCAATACCCGATTCACTACGTGAAGCCACACGGTGCACTTTATAACGATATGATGGCTGATAGTGAGCTGTTTGATACTGTTTTGGATGCTATCAAGCGCTGCTCAAAACCACTCAAACTGATGCTATTAGCCAACGACAAACACACTGAGTTTTCGGCTTTGGCCGATCGTAAAAAGGTTGAACTGATCTTTGAAGCCTTTGCCGATCGCGCTTACACTGACCAAGGTCAGTTGGTCTCCAGAGGCCAAGCCCATGCGGTCCATGCGGCGTCTGATGCAATTAATCAAGTGCTTCGATTAGTTGAGGAAGGGGTTATCCTGTCTGAAAACAGCCACCCTTTAATATTCCCTGTCGAATCAATCTGCGTGCATGGTGATAATCCAGAGGCGCTTAAGGTTGTGCAACAGATTCGAGCGCTAATCTAATGGCACAGTGGCGATTTGAGACCGCCTCAGAGTGCGCCATCATGATCTACTTTGATGGTGAGCTGAGTGTTTCATTAAATGAGTCTGTTGGGCAGCTCAACTCACTACTTATAGAGCGACTAGCGCCTATTCTTATCGATTTGGTTCCATCCTATAGCTCTATTTTGCTGAGCTATGATGTCTGTAAAATAAGTGAGTCCGAGCTCAAACAGGCTCTAATCCTTCTGCAACAGGAGCCTTTAGAAGCCGGTCAATCGATTAACCCATCATTGGTCCACCTGCCGGTCTGGTACTCTGAAGAGGTCGGTCAGGATCTAGAGCGTGTGGCACAACAGTCCCGCCTGGAAGTTGATCAGGTGATTAAGATCCACAGCGGTACTGACTACCGAGCCTTTGCACTGGGGTTTGCTCCTGGGTTTGCTTATCTAGGCGAAGTAGACCAACGCATCGCAACTCCAAGACTGGAAACGCCAAGAGTCTCTGTACCTGCTGGGTCTGTTGCCATCGCCGATCAACAGACGGCTGTCTACCCTGCTGCGTCACCGGGTGGCTGGAATATTATTGGTCAATGTCCGGTTGAGCTGTTTAATCCAACTCAAGCACCCTACTCTCTGATTCAGCCTGCCGATCGGGTTCGATTTGTCTCCGTCAATCAGGATACATTTGAGCGGATCAAACAGTGCCCAGAACACTGGTCTCTGTCGGAGGGCAGTTATGTCTAGCTGGACGATCACTAAGGTACTTGGTCAGGTTGCGATTCAAGATAACGGACGAACCGGATTTGCTCATTTAGGGATAACCGAATCAGGCGCGGCCGATAAGTGGGCGATGCGCTGCGCCAATGCACTGGTGGGTAATGCGGAATCTGAACCAGTTTTAGAGATCACGCTAGGTGGTTTTGCGTTTACCAGTGGTTGTGACGTCAGTCTGGCCGTCACCGGTGCAAAAGCGCCTCTGCTTCTTAACGACACTCCAGTAGACCAGTATCAGACCATTAAACTGCACAAAGGTGATCGGTTTGAAATCAAACCCGCTTCACAAGGGGCTCGCCTCTATTTAGCGGCATCGGGTGGGTTTGATACAGAGAGACTGTTTGGCAGCGCCTCGACCTGCACCCGAGAAGGCTTAGGCTATGCTTTATCAGTCGGTGATAATCTAACGCTATTAATTCCAACCATCACTGATTCGGTGGCTCTTTCAGTCGATCAAATTCCACAGTTTAAACGCTCGATTCGATTGGGCTTAGTGAAAGGGTTACAGAGCCACCTTTATGACTGGCAGGCTTTTAATCGTTTTTTCCAAACGCGTTTTGAAGTCTCTCCACTGACGGATCGAATGGGTTGTCGATTGATAGCCGACACCCCTATCAAGCCACCTATCGGTGGTATTCGATCAGAAGGTATCAATCTAGGCGCCGTTCAAATACCGGCCGATGGCCACCCCATCATTATGCTCAATGATCACCAAACGATCGGGGGATATATGAAGATCGGCTCGACCTGCCGAGCCGATCTAGCACTTCTAGCCCAAGCCACACCTGGGACCGAGGTTTTCTTCTACCCGATCTCTGTCGAGCATGCACAGCATCGCCTTAGACATCAGCTAAAACGCGTTCCTAAGCTGGTTTAACTGTTGGAGCCTTATCGCAGATGAGGCGATTGGAACTTTAACCGAGAACTTCGCGGCCTATTCTAGACCGCTCCAACTAGGGAACGGGACGAACTGTTGGAGCCTTATCGTAGATGAGGCGATTAAGACTTAAATCGAGAGTATCGCGGCCTTTGCAAGACTGCTATAACTGGGGAGCGGGTTTAACTGTTGGAGCCTTATCGCAGATGAGGCGATTGAGCTTGAATCTGGATTTTTCGCGGCCTATTCTAGACCGCTCCTACGGTGGGGCAGGCGTTATTTTTGGCACTCTAGGACTTCGACTAGGCCTTTGAACTCGTCTCGGTTTTTGTCGTTTAGGTCAATGAGAATGCGGTGGGCTTCGATGATTTTAGCGCGCACGGCTTCGTCGGACTCTTGAACGAATGGCACTTCGGTTAGATCTTTCTTACTGGTGGGCAGCTCTTCTAGAAGCAGGAAGATGTGATCGAATCCCATGGCGTATAGGATTTTGGTGATGTCTGGGTTGGTTGATACGATGGTTGGACGGGGCATATCACATTTGGCGCTTTTAACGGCCAGCTTTGCGATCAGTCCAAGAGAGGTGCTGTCGATATTGGTGGTCTCGGTCAGATCGATCAATGTATGAGTGACATCATCTCGACTGAGCATTGAGCGCAGGTGTTGATCTATTGTTGAGCAGAGCGTCAGACGCACATCACCAATAAATTTAACCACATAGTGGCCATCTTGAAAGGCGAACAACAAGCCGCCATCTGTCGTTAACATCGACGTGAAACCATCATTATTGCAACATCATCAGGCAACTCCGCCTCTTCATCTACGACCCGTTTTAACAAAGTCTCTGGAGAGGGCTGTTCAGCCTGACACAACCGGAGCAGATTCTGCTCTTTCTCTTCGAGTTTGTCACCCTTTATGATCTCTAAAATACCGTCCGAAAAGAGGTAGATTGAGAAGTCAGAAGCCAATTCGCAGCGGTGCTCTTCATAGAGCGGCTCTTCAAACAGCCCCACTGGCATTCCCCGCCCTTCTAAGTAGTGCGCTTTATCGCCCTGCACTAACACCATAGAGGGGTGATGCCCACCTATACTATAGGTCAGTTTTGCGGCTTTGGTATCAACCACACCAATCAACATCGTCATGTGCTTACCAAAACTGGTCAGTAGAATCTCTTTATTGAAGTGCTCTAACAGCTGTTGTGGATTCTCCAACCGATCACTTTCGCCTTTAAAGTAGGCTCGTTGTAGGCGATTGGTCATGTTTTTCAGTAGTACTGTCACCAGTGCGGACGAGGCTCCGTGTCCTGACACATCAGCCAAATAGAATAGATACTGATCGTTTTTCAGCGGAATCAGATCGATAAAGTCACCGCTCAACAGAAGTGAGGGTCGCAACAGATATTCGCAGCTAAGCGATTCATCAAGCGATTGATGAGTAGGCGGCAGCAGTCGCTGCTGAATTTGCGCAGCCGCATCCTGATCGGCTTTTAGCTCTTCTAAACTCTGGCTCAGTGAATCTCTTAAGTAGCGCGCCGATTCAATCGCGATGGCACGGTCTAGTTGGCGATCTAATGAGCGCACCAGACTTAACGGGTCATTGCGCACTTCATCAAGACTGAACACACCATCGGCCCCATTACGAAGGGCTCGCACGAGCGTGTTTTGTTCAAGCTGAGAGATAAATGCGATGGTCGGTTTTGGACTGACTCGTTGCGCTAATTCACTGAGTTGCTGAGTTTCAGGAAAGGAGTGGAAATCGAAAAAGAGAAGCGAGGTAGAGTGGTGTTCTAGATAATCTTCGACGGCATCGAGTGTCGCGCAGGTGGCCAATCTAAGACCATCCACCTGGCTCAATTCACAAAGATCAAAAATAGCATCTATGGTCTCGGTATCCGAGGAGTAGATTAAAATTCGAGTCTCTTGTGAATCCATCGCAGGTTTCGTCAAACAAGTAGCAACATATTAAGTACCGAGACTACTCCTGCGAAGGTGTGAAGTAAACTGCTGTTAGAAGTCGTCTGCGTTGTACTCTACACGACCATCATTGACTTCGAATTCACGCTTCTGCAGGTAGGCATCTCGAATGAACGTGTAACGATCACCCGTAACAACCCCTTCACGATCAAGCAACGACGCACGCTTATCAACCACTTTCAGCGCTTTTAAGCCGTAGCGTAGCTCTTCAGACTCAACCTGGTTCAGTGGGTCTAGGTACATATCGGGAATAATACCTACCCCATCACGAACAGTGGAAGGTCCAAACAGAGGCAGAACAAGGTAAGGGCCTGATTCAACACCCCATGCACCTAAGGTTTGTCCAAAGTCTTCATCGTTTTTAGGAATATCCATGGCTGATGCCACATCAAACAGACCACCAATACCGATGGTGGTGTTGATGAGAACGCGCGATAGATCCTGGGTTGCTTCAACGGGTTTAAGCTGAAGAACGTTATTAAAGAAGGTGACCACATCACGCAGATTATCAAAGAAGTTACTGACGCCCTGCTCGGCCACATCTGGCATGATAAAACGGTAACCTTGAGCAACCGGCTTAAGAATGGCGCGATCTAGGGATTCATTAAAGTTGAAG
Organism: Marinobacterium sp. xm-g-59; assembly: GCF_013283315.1. NCBI lineage: Bacteria > Pseudomonadati > Pseudomonadota > Gammaproteobacteria > Oceanospirillales > Oceanospirillaceae > Marinobacterium > Marinobacterium sp. xm-g-59. Next base: position 34,825 of record NZ_WBYR01000002.1, read on the forward strand.
ACACCACGGTTAAAGCCTTCCCAAGGGTCATTTAACTCCGAATCTTGAGCCACTGCTGTGACCGAATTGAGTGACAGACTCAGTACAAAAAGAGCCAACAACTTATTTAAAACGTTCATTAAAAACTACCTAATTATCCGTTAGCGCCTAACCAATGATTTATGAAGTATAGGCCAAGAATTCTTTAATGGATCTATTATCCAGAAACTTCTGTGAACCTCTGCTTAAGACGCTTCTCAGAAATTTTAAATTCTGTGCCAAGCTCTTGAGCAAACAGTGAGACTCGGTACTCTTCGATCCACCACTTAAAGTCGATCAACTCGCTACCCACTTCGCCAGTATCACGCGCTTTGGCAACGGCTGCTTCATACTGTTGTTGCCATTTAACCAGCTCATCCGACCACAAAACCTGCTGGCGTAGGGTTCTTTGGTACTTATCTAATCGCACTTCAATCGCTTTGAGGTAGCGCGGTAGATGTGCCAGCCACTGCGGTGGCGTCTCGGTGAGGTAGGTTTTATCAATCAATCGATCAAGTTGCGCACGAATGTCATTCAGTACCGGTACCGTCTCTAATGAGACCTTACCGTTCAACGTCTTCGATATGCGATGCACGCGTTGATGAAGTTCTATGACAAAGGCTGCAATGGTTTTGGCCTGCTCATGCAGATCGGCTCTCACCCGATCTCGAGTTTGGCTAAACTCCGACTCACTGGTAGGCAGATTATCCTGATCGATCAGGCTCAATGCCGCGGCCATGATGATCTGCTCTTGCAGGAAGCGTTCATTATATTTCTTACCCGCCTGCAGAATCGCTTGCGCCAAATTAGGCAGGCTTTTACGAATATCTTTAACCTGAGTTTGCAGTGAGATCAGCACCAAACGTGCCACACCTCGATGTGACTGGCGTTGTGCATCCAAGGGCTGGCTCAATAGGGTCAGCTCGACATTCTCACCCTTATCGATCAGTGCAGGGTAGGCTTCAACTTCGATACCGCCTGCATGTTTAACGGTTTTCTGTTTATCGAGTTTGCCAAAACTCCACTCCGTTAGTTCTGTCTCACCCCAACTCTGTTTAGGTGCTTGCTGAATCGCTGTCTGTGCCGCATCACCCAGTTTACGTTGTAGCTCGGACCAATCACGCCCCTGCCCTAATAGGTTCCCCTGTTCATCGATTACGCGAATATTGGCTTGATGAATCGGTTCAAGCTGCACACTTTTCAGCTGATCCACCTGAACACGGTGCCCAGTCAGACGCAGCAGCTGCAGTGACACAGCCTCAAACAGGTCACCATCACCAAACGCCAGTTTCTCCATTAACTCAGTGACATAGTTGGGGATCGGCACAAACTGTTTACGCTCAGCCTTAGGCAGGCCACGCAGCAACGCCTCAAGCTTGGCGGCCAACATACCCGGTACCAGCCAGGCTAGACGTTCGGTACTGAGTCTGGGCAGCAGTGGCAGAGGGCAATCAATACTCAAGCCATCATCGACCGCACCTAACTCAAATTTGTAGCTCAGTTTTAAAGGCGCACCCTCGATCAACAATACTTCTGGGTACTGTTCATCTCGAACATGATCTGCCGAGCGTTGCAGCACATCCTGCTCGGTCAAAAAGAGCAGCTTAGGGGAGGCCTGTTCTGCTTTTTTGCGCCAAGATTCAAACCCAGCTCCGTTGACGATATCTGATCCCGCGTGTTGATCCAGACGCTCTAAGTAGAACTGAAACAGTGTCTCTTCATCGACCAACAGATCGCGTCGGCGCGACTTATCCTCAAGCGCGGCAACGGACTCTAAAAGATCTCGATTGTGTTGGAAAAACGGCGCCTTAGTCTGATATTCACCCTCGACCAGTGCACTTCGAATGAAAATTTCATGGGAGACTTCGCGATCGATCGGACCATAGTGCACCTTACGTTTAGGCACAATAACTAGGCCGTAAAGTCTGACCTGCTCACTGGCCACTACCTGAGCACGTTTTTTCTCCCAATGCGGCTCTAAGTAGCTACGTTTGATGAGGTGCTTAGCCAAGGGCTCAACCCACTCTGGGTTAATCTCGGCAAGGGTATGAGCAAACAGCTGACTGGTCTCAATCATCTCTGCAGCGACCACCCACTTCGGTGCCTGCTTAAATACGCCTGAGCCAGGGAATATTTTAAAGCGGCGGTTACGCGCACCAAGATACTCACCACGCTCCTGCTTGAAACCGAGGTGTCCCAAGAAACCCGAGATAATTGCTCGATGAACCTGATCGTAACTGGCCGGTTCACTGTTCTCTTTCAGATCAAGCGACTTGATGCTCAGATGCAGCTGTCGATGCAGATCTCGCCACTCTCGCATTCTTAGGTAGCTAAGGTAGTGTTTAGTACACCACTTGCGCAGTTGATTCTGGCTCAGCTCAAGGCGTTGCTCCTCAAAGGCATTCCACAAATTAATCAGAGTGATGAAATCGGACTTCTCGTCATGGAACAACTTGTGTTTTTCATCGGCTGCTTGGCGCTTATTCTGCGGACGCTCGCGAGGGTCTTGGACACTCAGTGCACTGGTAACGATCAATATCTCACGCAGTGAGTGCTGACGACCCGCTTCAACAATAATACGTGCAATCCTTGGGTCGACAGGCAAGCGCGCCAGCTGTTTACCCAAATTGGTGATTGAACGCTTTGCATCGACCGCTTGCAGTTCTTCAAGCAGTTTATAACCATCATTGATGAAGCGTTTATCGGGTGGATCGATAAAGGGAAAACGATCAATATCACCCAATCGAAGTTGCAGCATCTGCAGAATAACGGAGGCGAGATTGGTTCTACGAATTTCCGCATCGGTGAACTCAGGACGAGAGAGAAAATCCTCTTCCGAGTAGAGTCGAATGCAGGTGCCGGGAGCTACTCGCCCACAGCGACCTGCACGCTGGTTGGCGCTCGCTTGTGACACTGGCTCAATCGGTAAGCGCTGTACCTTAGATCGATAACTGTAGCGCGACATGCGAACCAGACCGGGGTCAATGACATAACGAATCCCCGGCACTGTCACGGAGGTCTCTGCCACGTTGGTGGCTAAGACGATACGACGCCCTGCTGAGCGACCCGAGGTAAAGACCTTGTTCTGTTCCGCTAACGACAGCCTTGCATAGAGCGGCATAATCTCGACATCTCTGAGATCAGCCCTGCGCAATTTCTCTGCACTCTCTCGAATCTCTCGTTCACCCGGTAAAAAGATCAGAATGTCGCCAGGCATACCACTCGGTTTAGCTCTGTCGATGGCAATGAGTTCATCGACAGCGTTGAGAATGCCCTGCTGAATATCACCACTCGCCTCATCATCCTCATCCGTGGATTCGTTCAATGGGCGGTAGAGTGTCTCTACCGGGAAGGTTCTTCCGGAGACCTCTATCACAGGTGCATCACCAAAGTGTTTCGAGAAACGCTGCACATCGATGGTTGCAGAGGTAATGATCAACTTAAGATCGGGGCGTTTAGGCAAAATTCGTTTGAAGTAGCCCAATAAGAAGTCGATATTGAGGCTGCGCTCATGCGCCTCATCGATGATGATGACTTCGTATTTGTTCAGGTATCGATCGTGCTGAGTTTCGGCCAGAAGGATACCGTCCGTCATCAGTTTAATCTGAGTCTCTTCGCCAATCTGATCGTGGAATCGAACTTGATAACCGACTCTAGAGCCCAGTTCAGTTTTCAACTCTTCAGCAATGCGACTGGCAACCGTGCGCGCGGCTAATCGTCGTGGCTGTGTATGTCCAATCAACCCTTTACAGCCTAACCCCAACTCTAGGCAGAGTTTTGGCAACTGGGTCGTTTTACCGGACCCGGTTTCACCTGCGACCACCACCACTTGGTTATGCTGGATTGCATCGAGTATCTCTTGGCGTGCACCCGTCACCGGCAGGTCTGGGTAGTCGATCGGTAGCAGAGCTTTTTCGGTCTTCTGCGCCACTATCGCTTCCGATCGCTCTATGCGTTCAACCGCCTTTTGCAGTGCCGTTTCATCGATTTCTGCTGCCTCGGAGAGTCGTTCCAATGCACGACGAATAGGGTATTGGTCGCGTATTTGGCAACGCTCGAGGCGGTCAATAAACGGTTTTAATGTCGGATGCACAATGGGACTCATAATTTTTGATAGCCGCGAATTTTACCCAACTGGTAAAAAGGCTGCCAGAGAAGCGATTAAATAGTTGGTTTGGCCCAAGGGTTAGGGTTAATCAACCAGTCCCGATCGTAATACTCGACCGACAGAGCTATGGGGCAGAGCCCGTCTCAGCTCAATAAGATGTGGGACTTTATAGGCCGTTAAACGTTGACGACAGTAGTTACGGATCATTTTCTGCGTCAAACGACGGTTGTTGGTCACTACGAATAGACGGAGCTTGATTTCGCCATCCTCCTGATAACTGCCGAAGGCACAATCGGTGATGTCAGGGTGCTGGGAGATGAGCGCTTCGACTTCAGAGGGGTAAATCTTAAAGTTTCCAACCAGTGAGATGACATCAGACTGGCGCTCAATCATATGCAGTGAACCATCTGGGTCCACACGTCCTATATCACCTGTCCTAAACCAACCTTGCTCAAACTGGGTGTCAACTTGACCGGCATACCCCAACATCACTTGGGGGCCTCTAATGCAGATCTCTCCTGCACTGCCTTGAGGCAGTTCACTGCCAGACTCATCTTGAATACGTACCTCAGTCTCTTGCAGCGGTCGACCGACTGCGCCGGTCACGAACCTGCCACTCGAGTCCAGCGTCACAACGGGTGAACACTCGGTTAGGCCATAGCCCTGCGAGATAACGCAGTGAGTGATCGCTTGCCATTGATCACCAATGGCTTGATTGAGTGGTGCACCACCTGACAGAGTGCATTTGAGCATTGAGAAGTCGAGTTGAGGAAAGAGCGGATGCTGTACTAAGCCCATAAAGAGTGGAGCCACACCGGCAAACAGGGTCGGGCGAAAACGATCAAACAGCTCTGCAATGTGATTGATCTCTTTGACATCCGATGCCATCTCAACCACCCCACCCTGACACCAGGTCATTAAACAGATCATTGAGGGGTAGCTATGATAGATCGGCAAGGGCATCAGTAATCTTTGCGGGCCAGAGATACCGATATCTACAAGCCGATGATTTAACTGCCCAACATTACTGAGCAGGTTTCTGTGACTCAATTGCACCGCTTTTGCCTGCCCCGTGGTAGCGCTGGTCAGCTGTATCATTGCCACCTCATCCACCTCTGATCGTGCACTGAGCATCAAGGAGTCTGAGTGATAGACAATCGCTTCACGAAATTGAAAATCCGCCAAATTGGGTGAGCGTTTGCATATATGGCGCCAAAGTCGCTTAAGTGGAAACAGAAACCAATTTGAAAAGTCTTCAGGGGAGCAGCTTACAGTGGTTAGGCCATGGCCTCGACGGACTGCTAATTCGGCTAAGTTAGAGTGTGAGTGACAGGCAATCAGTGCCTTGGCTTGCGTCAGTTTCGCGACCCGCTCTAACTCGGTGATATCAGCGGAGGTTGTCAAACAGACTGGAACCAAACCGACACGCCAAAGCGACATTAACAGCACCGGGTAGTGAGCACCATTGGGCATCTGAACAATGACTCTATCCCCTGCTGAGAGGTTTAGAACCTCGACAAACCATTGTGACACGGCGCGGCAGTGACCATTCAGCTCAGAGAAGGATAGCTGTGTATTACCCTCCCGTACGGCAGGTGCATTGGCGTATTGGTTTGATAACCATTGAGGCAGTTGCGAAAGGCTGTTTATTGAGAGGGGCAATTGAGACATCTTATTCACTGCGATAGAAGCAGGTCTCTCCCTCTTTGAATACCCGAGCTTCACCTGACTGAATAGGCTGCCATACCTCGTTATCGGTCAGTGGCTCTGTCGCGATCACTGTGACGATATCGTTCTCCTGTGTCTCCCCTCTAAAATCGACCGTCAAATCACAATCTTTTAGCTGAGCGACACCAAAAGGCGCGCGCCGGGTAATCCAATGCAATTTAGTAGTGCAGTATGAGAAGAGCCAGTCGGAGTCACACAGCAGCATATTGAAAACCCCTAGCGCACGAAGCTTATGACAGCACTGGGTAATCAATTCAAACAGAGGTTCCGATTTTTGGGGAGGTTCTGGAAAGGCTAGTCGAACCTGATCCAACAACCAACAGAAGGCATACTCCGAATCGGTGGTACCCACTGGTTTGTAAAAGCGTAGAGGCCAATCAAAAATCACCGGATCCAACTGTCCGTTGTGGGCAAAGGTCCAGGTAAAACCCCAGAGTTCGCGACTGAATGGGTGGGTATTTTCTAGATTGACTGAACCTACATTGGCTTGGCGAATATGGCTGATGACGTTCTTGCTTTTGATCGGGTAGTGACAGACCAACTGAGCAATGGGTGAGTCGACACTGGGTTGCGGGTCATGAAAGGCTCGCTGAGCCTTTCCTTCGTAGAAACCGATACCCCATCCATCCTTGTGCGGTCCAGTACCACCGCCACGCTGCATCAAGCCGGCGAAACTGAAACAGATATCGGTGGGTACATTAGCACTCATACCCATTAACTCACACATAGCGACTCCCTGTCTTTAAGCTAGTGGAAGTATAACTGATTAAACGACCGGGGTCTGACCTCTATTTTGGAGCTTTCCAAAACATGGAGCTTAACTGGATTGCGGATGACAGGCTAAAGCCAGTCATCCTTCTAAGTTAACTAGCAAGCTTAAAGCAGGGAACGTAACCCGCAAAATCAATCTTCATTCGACGCTGCTCAATGAATCCATTCAACAATTTATCGAGTGCAGTGATCACCTCGGGATCGCCATCTAGGATGAAAGGCCCCTTTTCCGCAACCGCTTTAACAGCAGGCTCTTTAACGTTGCCTGAGACAATACCCGATAGTGCTTTACGAAGTTCTGACGCCAGTTCAGAGATCGGCTGACCTTTGTGAAGATTCAGCGCGGCCATATTGTCGTGTGTCGGTTCAAAAGGCAGTTGCAACTCGTAAGGTATCTGCAGTTGCCAGTTGAAGTGGTAAGCCTCACCGGACTCTTTACGCTGTTCGGTGACTCGGTTGAGACCCTCTTTCATCAATGCAGCCACTTTCGACGGATGATCAATCACAACCTGATACAGCTTGCTGGCCTCTTCACCGAGCGTCGCTTTAACAAACTGATCGATCTGCTCGAAGTAGGCCTCGCTACCTGCAGGGCCTGTAAAGATAAAGGGCATCTCTACATTGCGATTCTGTTCTTGAAGCAAGATGCCAAGCATGTAGAGAATCTCTTCTGCTGTGCCCGCTCCGCCTGGGAATACAATGACGCCATGACCGAGTCGCACAAAAGCTTCTAGGCGTTTCTCAATGTCCGGCATGGTAATCAGTTCAGAGACAATCGGATTGGGCGATTCAGCCGCAATGATGCCGGGTTCAGTAATGCCTATGTATCTTGGGTCGCTAATGCGCTGTTTAGCGTGTGCAATGGTGGCCCCTTTCATTGGACCTTTCATAGCACCCGGGCCACAGCCGGTACAGATATTGAGGCCTCTTAAGCCCAGTTCGTAACCCACTTTTTTGGTGTAGGCGTACTCATGGCGAGCAATAGAGTGACCGCCCCAACAGACCACAATGTTGGGTTTAATGTTGGGTCTTAGCGATTTAGCGTGTCTTAAAATGTGAAATACTGTATTGGTCAGTTTCTCACCTGGCGTTAAGCCCTCACAGACATCATTAAGCTCGTCTACTACATAGACAAGGTCTCGTAACACCGAGAAAAGGTGCTCACGAATACCATCGACCAACTCACCATCCACAAAAGCCGACGCTGGTGCATTGATCAGATCCAGCTGCACACCACGGTGTTTATTGACGATGTGCACATCAAAATCTTGGTATTTCTCAAGCACTTCGGCCGTACAGTCCATCTCACTACCGCAGTTGAGTACCGCCAAAGCGCATTGGCGAAATAGAGGGTATAGCCCAGAATCGCTTCGATCCCGAATACGCTCTACTTCATAGGGTGAGAGCATATCCAAACTCTCAAGAGGTTTGACACTGGCACTGACAAATAGATCGCTCATAACACTCTCCTTCGCGTAATCACGATGTCATTATTTACGTTTATACATGAAGGATAGATGACATTCAGCTAATCGGCAGAACATATTTGCCAAAGGCGAATGCATCGATTAGTTTAAAGTTATCGGTGAGTTTTTCATCGATCCCTCTCTGCTGCAGAAGGAACCGCCAATGAGCGCATCCAAGCTTTATATCCTTGATACCAACGTGCTGTTGCACGACCCCAAGTGTCTTGTCGAATTTAAAGAGCAAGATATTGCCATTCCGATGACCGTGCTTGAAGAGCTCGACGACATCAAAGATCGGAAGAAGAACGTAGCGGCAGAAGCGCGTGCTGCGATTCGCGAAATTGATAAAATTCTGAGCAACGCCAAAGACCCTTCAGAGATTCTAGACGGTGTGCAGATTTTATTGGATGGTAAAGAGCGCGAGATCGTATTTGGTAAGCTCTCCATCTACCCTGATCATGAACTGGCTCATGACAAAGGGTTCTTGCCAGCAGACCACAATAAAGACAACCGAATCATTAACTGCGCCCTTCACTTACAGCGAGTGCTTCCTAAGCGCCAGGTGATTCTGGTCACTAAAGATTTGAATATGCGTCTTAAGGCGATGGGAGCTGGCTTAAAACGCGTTGAGGATTACCGTACCGACCAGCTCGTCTCGGACATCGATCTACTCCCTGCGGGCCATCTTCATTTAGAGACCCCTTTTTGGGAGGGGGTTGATTCCGTTGAAAGCTATCACGAAAACGAGCACACCTGTCACAGAGTAGACCGCGAGGTGCTGCCAGAGACCTACCCTAATGAATATATTTGGGACGACTCGCAGGATTTTGCCGCTAAAACCAGCCGTGTCGAAGGTGACAAGGTCATCCTTCAGGATCTGGGCTACCAAAACCTGATGCAGCAAAACTGCTGGGGCATTTCACCCATCAATATTCAACAAGCCTTTGCCATGGAAGCGATGCTGGATCCTAATATTGATCTAGCCGTTCTGCTTGGGTCCGCCGGTTCGGGTAAAACCTTGGTTGCCCTAGCCAGTGCTCTGGAGTTGGTTATTGAACAGCGTCGCTACAATAAAATTATTGTCACTCGCTCGACGCCACCGGTCGCTGAAGATATCGGCTTTTTACCAGGCACCGAAGAGGAGAAGATGACTCCATGGATGAGTGCGATTAACGATAACTTAGAAGCGATGCACGAACAGGACGAACGCCCGCAAAGCAGTGTTAAGTATGCGATTGAGAAGGCTAACATTCAGTTCAAGTCTCTCAACTTCATACGTGGGCGAAGCATTCAGAACGCCATTGTTTTGATTGATGAAGCCCAAAACCTAACGCCGCAACAGATGAAAACGATCCTGACTCGCTGTGGTAAAAACACCAAGATGGTCTGCCTAGGAAACTTGGCCCAGATTGATTCAAACTACCTAACAGCACTCACGTCGGGCTTAACTTACATTGTTGAACGCTTTAGAGACTATGAGGGCTCTGCCAGCGTTCACTTTGAGGGAATCTTCCGCTCTAAACTGGCCGAATACGCCGAAGAGCATCTCTAAACATCCCGTTTTAGGGTACCAGTGCTGTGACTCCATCTGGGGTCACGGCCACTCTTTGATGACCCTCGCGATTTAGCTGCAGAAGATCAAACGAGCTGATCTTAATCTCCACCACACAGAACCAGTTCTGTTCGACAAATTCCACCAGTGGATCAATTTCTGAACCCGGTGGTAACTTGGTCGTGTAGTCCGCAACCGTCGGCCCCTCTTTGACCCTATCCCAACGTTCATCAATGGCTTCCTTGTCACTCATTAACGTCGCTAACCCTTCAGCTCGTAACTGCTGTTTTAACTGTGGATTCCAGAAGCAGAGTGAGACATTTGGATTATGTTGCAGCTGCAAAATTTTTGGTGATCGGGAGTCACTATAGAAACGCAAAAGCCAGTTATTCGATTCGATCTCTCTTAAGACAACAGAGCGTGATTGCGGTCGACCAGCATCATCCACTGTAGAGAGAGTAAACACCCTCCAAGGGTGCCCTTTTTCCACCAGCGCATCTTCAACAAATCCCCACAATTCAAGGGGTTTTAGACTTTTTAAGTCGATCATTGGATACATCCATCTGAGACATTGGTCTATCTTGAAAAACCGTCCATTTCGCCGAAGTCCAGTAACTACGTGGCTTATAGTTATCTGTCATAGCTGTATAACAAAACAGTTAGGCGATAGAGACTAGAAACCATGATGCGGCGCAATATAATTGGCACCACTGAAATATGGGTGACACATTTATCTGTTACCCACCGCCTCACTTCCAAGGCCTATTTGCCAAAAGCTTATAGGAGATTGAGTCGTAAGGCACATTTGTTCAACACACAGATGGTAGTCGAGTTATGGATTCAGAAGTAGATGTATTGTTAGTTGGCGCAGGAGCGATGAGTACGACGCTTGCCGTTATGCTCCAGGAGCTGGACCCTAATCTGAAAATGATGATGGTCGAACGTCTCAACCACGTGGCTAGCGAAAGCACCGATGGTCTTAATAACGCGGGTACTGGGCACGCAGCCTATTGTGAGTTGAATTACACCCCTCGCCAGGCTGACGGCTCAATTAACTGCAGCAAAGCTTTCTCAATTAACGAATGTTTTGAGATCAGCTTGCAGTTTTGGTCATACCTTGTGAATAAAGGTGCGCTTCCTCATCCTAAGAAGTTCATCAACACAACGCCCCACTGCAGTTTTGTCTGGGGTGAAGATAACGTCGATTTCCTTCGTAAGCGCCACCAAGCACTTTCACAGCACCCTCTTTTTGAGGCGATGGAGTACAGCGAAGATCCTGAGCAAATTCGCGAGTGGATGCCTCTAGTGATGCAAAACCGCGAAGATAACCAGCCGATTGCTGCTACTCGCGTGCGATATGGATCGGACGTTAACTTTGGTGAACTTGCGCGCTTCATGGTCAATTTCCTTGAAGTTAGTGGCAACTTCGAACTCAAACTGTCGTCAACAGTCCAAGATCTTAAACAGGAAGAGGATGGCCGTTGGTGCGTCAAACTGAAACACTCTGCTAAGCCAGACACCTACAAAGTCCGTGCGAAGTTTGTCTTCCTCGGTGCCGGTGGTGGAGCTCTACCTCTGTTGCAAAAATCTGGCATCCCTGAAGGTGAAGGGTACGGCGGCTTCCCAGTTAGTGGTCAGTGGTTGATCTGTAAGAACAAAGAGGTCATCGAGCGTCACCAAGCCAAGGTATACGGCATGGCCCCCATTGGTGCGCCACCCATGTCAGTACCCCACTTGGATACCCGTGTTATCAATGGTGAAAAAGCACTGCTGTTCGGTCCTTTTGCAGGGTTCACTACTAAGTTCCTAAAAAATGGCTCGTTGATGGATCTGCCGATGTCATTGAGCCCAGACAACTTGATGCCAATGATGTCAGTTGCCCGCAACAACATGGATCTGACCAAATATCTAATCAGTGAAGTAATGCAGACGCACGGTTCACGTGTAGAGTCACTTCGCAACTTCTTCCCAGATGCTGAAGAGAACGATTGGGAACTCTCTTACGCCGGTCAGCGTGTCCAAATCATCAAACCGGGCAATGAAACCAAGGGTAAGCTAGAGTTCGGTACAGAGGTGATCTCTGCAGCTGATGGTTCGATAGCGGCACTATTGGGCGCATCACCGGGTGCATCAACGGCAACCAGCACGATGATCTCGATCATCGAAGAGTGCTTTGCTGAGCGCATGCAGAAGTCGAACTGGTCCGAGAAGCTAAAACAGATGATTCCATCCTACGGTGAATCATTGGCGACCAATAGCGATCTTCTTCGTACGGTGCGGGCTAAAACGCTTGAGACACTACAACTGGATGAGAAAAAGGCCTCTCAAGCGGCCTAACTCTTTCTATTTCTGGGACCCCACCGGATTGGTTTATTGGCGTTAAAGGACTACCATTGCGTCAATAAGGAGTCCGGTGTGGTTAAACATTTTTTTGAACATCTTCTCGTACTGACGGTTCGGTTCTATCAACTGTTCATCAGTCCTGTACTGGGTCCGCGCTGTCGATTCTACCCAACCTGCTCTAGCTATATGATCGAAGCGATTCAACTGTACGGCCCCCTCAAAGGCACACTGCTCGGTTTAAAACGCATTGGACGCTGCCATCCAGGGTCTGATGGTGGGATAGATCCGGTTCCAGGCAGTGAGCTTGAGAGCAGTTATCAACAAGAACTTGCCGAACAAAGCTGCGGCTGTTCACACCCTGAGAACAAGGAGCACTGATCGTGTTTTCTACTGCCAGCCTTACAGGCATTGCTCTGCTCTACATGGCTCTTCTGTTTACATTAGCGATTTTTGTTGAGCGTAAGGTAAGGAAACAGTCTGGTCTTAGCTTCCAGGGACCCATCTACGCCCTCTCATTAGCGGTCTTTTTTACCTCTTGGACCTTCTATGGCAGCGTTGGATTCGCGCTCGAGAACGGACTCCAGTTCTTTGCCATCTATATCGGTGCCATTTTAGGTCTACTCTTTGGTGCCAAAGCGATCAAAAAAATGGTTCTGGCCAAAGAGAGTTTTCGTTTAACGTCCATTGCCGATTTCATATCAACGCGTTACAGACGCTCTCAGCGCATTGCCGCTCTGGTGACCATCATTGCGATTCTAGGGCTGCTGCCTTACATCGTTCTTCAGTTGCGTGCGATCAATAGTGCGTTTGATGTACTGACCAACGACTCAGCAACCCAAGGTAGCTGGTCGGCTGCCATCATCACACTGACGCTCGCGTTTATTACGATTCTTTTCGGTGCCCGAAAAATTGATCCGACTGAACGTCACCAGGGCATTATTGCCGTGTTAGCCGCCGAGTGTCTGGTAAAGTTGTTTGCCTTCATTGCCCTGGGTCTGTTTGTCACCTTTGGTCTGTTTGATGGGTTTGACGATCTCCTCAAGCAAGCGGAGCAGGCCAACTTACAGTCGGTTTACAGCTTTGGTGGATCGGACAGTTTCTTAACCTGGGTTGCCCTAATCATACTAGGCGCAGCCGCCATCCTGATGCTGCCAAGACAGTTTCATGTCACGGTCGTTGAAAATCCGGGTACGACACACATCAAGAGCGCCCTGACGCTCTTTCCTATCTACACGCTTGGCATCAACCTATTTGTTATTCCTATCGCACTGGCCGGGCTGTTGCTCGGGCTTCCAAAAAGCTCTGGTGATCAGTTCGTTCTATTGATACCTAAGCTCGCTAATAGTGAGGTGATGGCCCTGGTGGGTTACCTAGGCGGATTCGCCGCCGCCACGGGTATGGTCATCGTTACCCTAATTACCCTAGCGACGATGACATCAAACCACTTGGTGATTCCCATCTGGCGTCGTTTTAAACCGGATCTCAATTTAGGCGCCTCACTGCTCCATCTGCGCTGGATACTCATTCTAGGCATTGCGTTAATTGCCCATCTGTTTGCCAACCAACTCGATGCACCTTACTTGTTAGTTGCATTGGGTTTAATCTCGTTCGCGGCAGTTCTGCAGTTAGCACCCGCTGGGTTAATCGGTCTATTTTGGCGTAAAGGGAATAGTTTAGGCGCAGCACTGGGCTTATTGTCTGGCTTTATTCTCTGGGGCTTCACCTTAGTGCTACCGCCTATGGTTGGTGAGGGCTGGATCGATGCCAGTGTTATGACGAATGGACTGTTTGGCCACTCATGGCTGCGTCCTAATGCACTGTTTGGACTGGAATTTTTACCCCCACTCGCCCACGGCGTATTCTGGTCACTCTTGTTTAACATCACGCTGTATGTGGTTGGCAGTAAACTCTACAAGCCTCGTAAGGTTGAGAGAGCTCAGACAGAAGAGCTGTTTAACGCCACTAACGAGATGTTAACGGACCGATATCGCAATGCCCGCCCCACTGGGCTTGAAGCCTATATTGAGCGTGAGCCGAAAACCCAAGAGGCTGAGCTTCTTCTCAACCGTTTTCTAAGCAGTGATGCGGCGGATCAGGTACTTGGCAGCATTTTGACGGACCTCCAGCTAGGTGCTCGCACTCATTTCACCATTGTCGAATTGATGGAGTTTCATCGACTACTCGAGCAACGATTAGCCGGATCTATCGGTGCAGCAGGTGCACATTCAGCAATTGAAGAGTCTATTCGCTACTCTGATCGAGAATCCGCCGATCTGAAAGCGCTCTTCTCTCACATTGCTAGCGAATTAAAGCTGAGCAGCTCAGAAACCGAAAACAGCCCTCTGTTTGAGTCGCTGCAAGACAATAACGAACAGCTTAACAACGAGCTCGCTAAGCTAAAAAATGCGAACAAGGTATTAGAGGAGAAGGTTGATCGTCAGTACGAAGTGATTCATGGACATCGCTTGGAGATACAGAAGCTAACCCATGAAAACCAGACACTGAAAGCACGATTGGGGCTCTCAACTGATGAGAGTTAGTACCCGCAGGGTAAAGAATCAGAGGAGGCTTTAGGCCTCCTCTTTTTTAAGATGAACATCCATTTGCGGGTAAGGAATGGAGATTCCCTCAGCATCAAAACGCACTTTAATCTCTTCAGTCAGTGCCCAACGGACCTCCCAATAGTCTTCGGTTTTAACCCATGGGCGCACAATGAAATTAACGCTGCTATCGGCCAATTCTGATACCGCAATTTTAGGGGCAGGATCCTCCAAGACTCGACTATCGGCCGTCACAACCTCTGTTAAGATCTGTTTTGCTTTACGCAGATCATTGTCATAACTGATACCAAAGATCATATCGATACGACGTGTCGGTCTACGGTTGTAGTTCGTGATGATCCCTGAATAGATCGAACCATTTGGCACAATCACTTCGCGGTTATCTCCGGTACGCATCACCGTATTAAAAATCGTGATCTCTTCAGCTACGCCGGATATGCCAGCCACTTCGACAAAGTCACCCTCTTTGAATGGGCGGAAGAAGATCAGCAAGACACCCGCAGCAAAGTTTTTCAACGAGTCCTGCAGTGCCAGACCGATTGCCAAACCTGCGGCACCGACCAGAGCGATCAATGAGGTGGTATCAACACCCAATTGACCCAGCGCGGCAACGATAACCAGCAGCGTCAACAGAATGCTGATGACGGAGCGGACAAAGTTGACCAGCATATTGTCCATTGATGTACGGTGCAGCCCTCTCTCAAGCAGTCGGGTTGCAAATTTGACCAACCAACGACCCACCACAAAGATGGCCAAAGCCGTGGCGATATTGATAGACCAAGGGACTAAGTAGGTATCCATAAGAGATTGCAAATCAGGCATAGTTAATCGTCCAAAAGGCTAAATTTAAGCTGCGGGTAAGGTTGATAGTGATAAATTCACCCCCATATCTACACTATAACCTAGGTAAAGCAGTTTCCCATCTATGCGTTCATTTTTTTCTCTATTTGCTCTTCTTATGTCAAGCCCACTCTATGCGGCTGATTACCATATCGCCGATGATGTTCAACTCTTCATGCACAGCGGTCCCTCTTACGAATACCGCATCGTCTCTAGAGTTCGCAGTGGCGATCCCGTTACTCTGTTAGAGCGCGGCAAAGATTACACCAAGATTAAACTGGCCGATGGCAAAGAGGGTTATGTTCTCACTCGCTACCTAGCTGAGGGGCAAAGTAAATTGACAGCTCTACAAACTGAGCTACCGGATCTAAAGCAGCAGGTCGCGTCGCTTAGTGAAGATTTGGCAAAGAGAAACGATCAAATTACCCAACTCGAAACAGAGTTGGCAAGCTACCGCGATGAAGCGACTGACTCGACCACAGAGCTTGTCATCAAAGATAAACGGATTCGCGAACTTGAGTTTCAAGTCGCTAATATGGATCAATCAAACCTAATGCGCTGGTTAACCCATGGCGGACTGATCGCCTTAGCAGGTTTGGTCGTTGGATTGATCCTTCCCCACCTTCCTCGTCGTAAGAAGAGACAGGATGAGTGGTTTTAATTAACAAAAACAGAGAGAAGTGATTATGGAAATGGTTATTCTAGGCGCTCTGTGTATTGCTGCAGCACTGTACATCATCAGCACAAATATTCAGTCTAAAAAGCCTGTTCTGCAGCCGATTCGTATCGAAGAGCGCAGCCAGAAAAAGCGTCGCCGCTAAGCTAAGTCTTCATCGGTAATGGGACGTGGCGTAAAGTCTGCGATCCCATTTTCAATGGTCCATGCACGACGCCCCTGCTCGACACGAATAACACCTTTGAATCGTGCTTGAAGGTAAGGTACGACCTCTTCAAGGGTGTCGATATCACACAAAATCACACCACCACGATCATCTTCAGTCGAAAATAGAAACGATTGCACCGTACACCTCTAATAAACAGTCACGCCAGTCTAACAACTTACTTCTACCACTTTAAGTAGGCGAAGCGATCTTTTATCTCTTGTTTGGCCAATTGATACTCTGGAAAGAAGCGGCTGACCAGGGCCCAAAAGCGTGGACTGTGGTTCATCTCTTTCAAATGACAGAGTTCGTGAATGATTACATAGTCCTGCAGAGTGTGTGAAAGGTGTATCAATCGCCAGTTAAGCGAGATCTCACCGCGACTGGAACACTGCCCCCATTTACTCGTATAGCTGCCTATATTGACGGATGAGGGCTTTAGACCAGTGAAACTCGATAACTGCTCAGAACGTGCAATTAACTGCTGTTGGGCAGCCCCCTTTAGTGAAGATTGAAGCTGGCGTCTGATCGACTGGTCTGTTGAGCGCGCATTGACTTTAACCCTGACGCAACGGCCAGTGTGACAGATTGTTTTCTCTTCGGGTGTTAATTGAGAGACCTTCTCAAGTTGGTAGTTGATGCCATTAACGACCAGAGTCTCTGAATGCAGATCAATGGAGTGCTTACTCAATGCTTTCTGCTGTTGTACTAGCCTAGGAGTGACCCAGGCCTGTTTGCTCAGAACCCATTGCTGAATATCAGCCTCACTAATGAATAGTGGTGCTTTGACAACGACTCTACCCCTGTCGATTTGAATCGACAGAGTTCGACGTCTACTGGATCGCTCTAGGGTATATTCGAACTCAATCAATCTGTGCCATCTTAACTATGCGGGTGTTAGGACAGACTACCGCTTGTACTATAAGAGTCAATAATGACATCGGCCAATTCATTGGCACTCTTCCAAGCTCCTGCCAAACCGGGCTCATTAATCCAGTCTCCACAGGCGCCAATCGAAAGTTCAGCATCCCACAAAGGTTCCGTTAATTGAGCACTCTGCAGAGTTCGACTGTAGAGCCAACGGTGAATTTTTGAGGCGCTAGGCTCTATCGATTCACCCAGCCAATCAGACAATAAGCCCTCTATTTTTTTCAGCAGAGCCCCCCGATCATCATCAATGTGTGATTCGCTCCAAGATTCACGCATTTCAACTCGAACCAACAGCCCCTCTCGGCCAGGTTTGTCACTCTCGACCACGATACGGTAGAACTCTGGATGCTCTCCCTCAATCACAGAGACTCCGTCTAAGCGCGATGGTCGCGTCTCTAACTGAAACAGTGCAATCCAATTGGCTGAGGTTGCTGCTTGCTCAGCGCGATGAGCAAAGCGTGGTGAGGTTTCAAGAAGTGGCACCGCCTGTGGCGCGGGCGCGGCAACAACTACCGCATCAAAATAGTCGATCAGTTCACCTTGATCATCTCGAATCAGTACACCCTGCTTATCGCTCCACACGACACCTATACGGGTTTCAGTGTGGAGAGTAGTACCTTTGAGAAGTTCACGAGTAAACAGACTGTTACGACCCGCGCCGATCTTGTACTCAACGGACTCATGTTGTGTGAGGCTAAAATCCGAGCGCGTGGTACTCCAGGTCTCAATCACACCGGTGTCGACATAGGCATTTAAGAAACGCTCAAACTCGCTGGAACAGCCATCTAGATAGGGAGCACCTAGATCAGCAGAGAGTTGACCCACGCGAGAAGAGGCTAAACGCCCACCCGTTCCTCGTGATTTCTCAAACAGATCAACAGTAAAACCTGAAGTGGTCAATCTATTGGCGAGTGTAGCACCGGCTAAACCAGCGCCGATAATAGCTATCCTTGGCATATTGATCCTATGAATTGGGCTCTACCGCAATGGCCTTTTCAACGGTATTAATGAAGCCTCTGTTTTCGGGCGATGTGACACTTGAGTAGACATCAATGACTTTACCATCACGGCCAATCAGGTACTTGTAGAAATTCCATTTCGGGGCGGTTCCTGTCGCAGCAATCAAATCCGCCCATAGAGGGCTCGCTTGATCCCCACGAACCACTGACTTCTCAAACATCGGGAACTTAACACCGTAAGTTAAACGACAAAACTCTCTGATCTGCCCCTCCTCACGATACTCCTGATTGGCGAAATCACCGCTAGGGAAACCTAACACTGCAAAGCCTTGGTCTTTGTACTTAGCATGCATCGCTTCAAGACCTTCATACTGCCCGGTAAAACCACACTTACTGGCTGTATTGACGATCAAGACCACTTTGTCTTTGTACTCTTCGCAGAGGTTGACCTCTTTTTCACCGGCTAGCTCACGAACGGTATGATTCAGCACGTTAGTGCAAGTATCAGCTGAGGCTGTTTTAAAGCCAAAAACGGCTGCCAGTAGGGTTAATATTTTCATAAGCTTCATTGTGCGCCTCGGTGTTGATTTTTACTTCAATATTTACGCTCAGATAGAGGTTTCGGATGACCGATACAGAGGATGACAGGTTGAAACCTGTTAAGTACACGGATGTGCTGTATGCGGTAATTGCAGGAGCAAATTACTGTCACCGGTGCTTTGAACTATCTACGGAGTAACCGTGACTGGCTTCAGCCTGTCATCGGCTCTTAGTCATCGGTGATTTACCCTACAACCTGCCCTTGTAGTTTGTTAGCATAGTCGCCTACATTCACGGAGCACTGCGATTCACTAATGGTCTGCATCTCCAATATAAGGAGAGAAAGATGCAAATCGCTGACAAAACTGTTGTCTCTATTCACTACACTCTTACCAATGCTCTGGGCGAGACGATTGATAGCTCTGTAGGACAGGATCCTCTTGTCTACCTACAAGGTGCTCAAAACATCATTCCCGGTCTAGAAAACGCCCTAACTGGTAAAGCGGTTGGTGATGCACTTCAGGTTACCGTTGAACCGGCTGAAGGCTATGGCGAGATTCGTGATGAATTGATCCAAGAAGTTGATCGCAGCGCGTTCCAAGGCGTTGATGATATCGATGTTGGCATGCAGTTTATGGCTCAAACACCTTGGGGGGAGCAGCCTGTAACCGTTGTTAAAGTTGAAGGCGACCAGATCACTCTTGATGGCAACCACCAGCTTGCTGGTGAAACGCTCAACTTTGATGTTGAAGTGGTTGAAGTACGTGAAGCAACCGCTGAAGAAGTTGAGCACGGTCATGTTCATGGAGCTGGCGGTCACCACCACTAATCCACCATCGATCTAACATTAAAAAAGCCGAGTTAAGTAACTCGGCTTTTTTGTGATTGTTGCAAGGGAACCTGCGAACAAGTCCATAGTATCTCAGCGAGACCTGAAATGTGCAGATACAAGGCGCTTCTCGCCGCTAATGGCCGTAGCCCTTAGCAAGAGGAGCAACGCCGTAGATGCATATTGCAGGCCACGCCCTTGGGGGCTTACAGTCAAATCCACCCTCTGTGTTGCGCTTTCTTGACTTAGCCCGCTAGGCCTTCGAAACCACGCCTTGATGATGAATTCGACTGTAAGCCTGAGATGCCATGGACTTATTCGCAGGTTCCCTAGAGCAACGGGATCAATCGCTTATTTGCGATCATCCGAAGTGGCTTCGATACGGTGAATACTTAGATCCGCACCACGGAACTCGTCCTCTTCATCCAGACGGATGCCCGCTACTGCATTCACAATACCGTAAACCAGGAAGCCACCGATCAAGGCCACTGCGATACCTGCAAGAGTACCCACAACCTGAGCACCTAGGCTTACGCCACCAAGACCGCCTAGTGCTTCGCTACCGAAGATACCTGCTGCAATACCACCCCAGGCGCCACATAGACCGTGTAGAGGCCATACACCCAGTACGTCATCGATCTTCCACTTATTCTGAGCCAGTGTGAACAGCCAAACAAATAGTGCACCGGCAATACCACCTACAAACAGCGAGCCCATTGGGTGTAGAACGTCAGAACCAGCACAGATCGCAACAAGACCCGCAAGCGGACCGTTGTGAATGAAGCCTGGGTCGTTCTTACCAAGAAGGGTCGCAACGATGATGCCGCCGACCATTGCCATCAAGCTGTTGACTGCAACCAGACCAGAGATACCGTCCAGTGTTTGAGCCGACATCACGTTGAAGCCGAACCAACCGATACATAGGATCCATGCACCTAGAGCGAGGAATGGAATGTTTGATGGTGGGAACGCCACAACACGATCGTTACGGTAACGACCTTTACGTGAACCTAGAACCAAAACAGCCGCTAGGCCGATCCAACCACCGACACCGTGGACTACGACAGAACCAGCGAAGTCGTGGAAGCCTGCACCAAAGGTCTCTTCAAGCCAGCCCTGGAAACCGAAGTTACCGTTCCAGATGATGCCCTCGAAGAACGGGTAGACTAGACCCACACAGAGTGCAGCTGCGATAAGCATTGGGTAGAAGCGAGCACGCTCAGCCACACCACCCGAGATAATTGCAGGAATCGCTGCCGCAAAGGTCATTAGGAAGAAGAATTTCACCAACTCATAGCCGTTACCTTCCGCTAAAGTGGCTGCATCGGCAAAGAAGGTGACGTCGTAGGCAATCCAGTAGCCAACAAAGAAGTAGACCACTGCAGAGAAACCGAAGTCGGTCATGATCTTAACCAGTGCGTTGACCTGGTTTTTATGACGGACAGTACCTACCTCAAGGAATGCGAAGCCAGCATGCATCGCGAATACCATGATGGCACCCATCAAAATGAATAGTGTATTGGAACTTTGTACCAGTGTTTCAACGGCACTGTTGATCGTTTCCACCCTTAATCTCCTCAAATTGCTTAGAAATGCACATATAGGGTGCAGCTCTATATTTCATGCACACTTTTGGTGCATTTAATGACTATGCGATGAGTTTTAGACGGCTTAATAAAAAAAGATAAAATGTTTTTTCTATCTACTTTCAATAACTTAAAAACTAATCACTCACTTTCAGCAAACTCCGTGCTGCAAGACTGTGCATTAGTTAGCAAGTAACGTACCAACTTTGGGCATTAAACGAATTTTATGCCTTATGGCGGATCTCAAAGCTGTAGTGAATCTTCGAGTTACGTTTGAAATCAGGATCAATCGTACGATGAGAAGTATCCACAATCTCAAAAGCGTCGAGCTGCTCGTAGTCCAACTTAAAGCGGCGATAGTTATTTGAAAAGATCAGAAGCCCACCGGGTTCAAGCAACGCCATTGCCCCTTTAATCAGCATAACGTGGTCACGCTGCACATCTAGGATGTCAGACATTCTCTTAGAGTTAGAGAAGGTGGGTGGATCCATAAAGATGAGATCGAAGGTCTCTGAACGAGGGCGATCAAGCCACTGAATACAGTCCGCTTGAACAAAATCAGCACGTTTAGCGTCAAGTTTGTTCAGTTCAAAATTGCGTCGGGCCCAATCGAGGTAGGTTGCCGACATATCGACACTGGTCGTGCTGATCGCACCACCGGCAGCCGCATGGACACTGGCGGTAGCGGTGTAACAGAAAAGATTTAGGAAACGTTTACCCTTAGCGAGAGACTGAATCTGTTGCCTAACAGGACGATGGTCTAGGAAAAGACCTGTATCTAGGTAATCTCTTAGGTTGACCTCGAACAGACAGCCATGCTCTTGTACTGTCAGCGTCTCACCCTGTTCGGTCTGTCGTTGATACTGATCGCTGCCCTGCTGACGCTTGCGTTGTTTCAATACAATCGAGTCTGTGCCCAAAGCAAACACTCTTCCTACAACGGCCATCACATCTTGAAGTCGCTTAAAGGCCTTTACAGGATCGACTTTCGCAGGCGGCGCATACTCCTGAACCACAATCTGATCAGCGTATCGATCGATTGCGACCGCGTACTCTGGCAAATCAGCGTCATAGACTCGGTATGCCTCGATTGACTCACGTTTCACCCACTTAGAGAGCTGTTTAAGGTTTTTCTTAAGTCGGTTCTCTAACATCAGCGCCCCTTCAGACAGGGGTGCACTATCTTGGTGCACAACATCCGAATCGGAATCTGCACTGTTTTGCGGCACACCCTCCTGCGGGTAGACGGTAAATAGCAGTAATTGACTGGGCAGTGCGCCATTAAAGAGCTTGTAGAGCTTGTCTGCACGCAGACCCATCACCTTGCCAAGCTCAGGGTTCGAAGTAAACACCCCCACACGCCAGTGATGCGCTTGGGCTTTTAAGAAATCACCCAGCTGGCTATACAAAAATCTTAGGCTTGAACGATCACCCAATCGTTCACCATAAGGGGGGTTAGTAATTAACAACCCTTTATCTTCTGGCGAAGGAAGTGACAAGCTAGCCAGATCACAACGTTCAAAATGGACGAGTGACTCGACACCTAAGGCTTGAGCGTTGTTGTTTGCACGCTGCAGAACATTTGAATCGGCATCAAAACCAGTTAGACGAGGGTAACCCTCTCTGTTTAGCCCTGCTTCACGGCGCTGTTTTGCATCTTGGTAGATCTCTTGCCAGATAGACGGCTGGTGTTGGCACCAACGATCAAAGCCCCAGCGACGACGTAACAGACCCGGCGCAATATCCGCCATCATCAATGCAGCTTCAGTGATTAAGGTTCCAGAACCACACATAGGATCAACTAGCTGTTTAAAGTCACCTTGATTGGGCCAACCCGCACGCATCAATAGCGCTACTGCAAGGTTCTCTTTAAGCGGCGCAGCACCGGTTTGAAGTCGGTATCCACGGCGGTGCAGACTCTCACCGGACAGATCAATTGCTACCTGAGCTGTCGTTCTGCGCAGATGAACGTTGATGCGCAGATCAGGGTACTGTTTGGCAACGGAGGGACGACTGCCGGTCTCTTCACGAACGGAGTCAACAATCGCATCTTTCACTTTAAGAGCGCCAAAATGGGTGTTATTGATCGACTCATTACGGCCGTTAAAATCAACGGCCAAAGTCCCCTCAGCCCGGATGTGCTCCAGCCAATTAATCGACTTAATATCGTTATAGAGTGCTTCTGTCGAAGTCGCATCAGCCTCTTTCAATAGCAACAGTACTCTGTTTGCAAGACGTGACCACAAACAGATCGTGTAGGCTGTGGCGAGATCACCCTCTACCTGAACCCCTGCTTGAGTCTCTTTTAACCCCTCTATACCGATCGACTTCAACTCGGCTAGCAGTAAAGACTCAACGCCCTTGGGGCAGGTAACGAATAATTTCATTTCAACACTCAATTTGGTTAACGCCGAATGAAATGAAAAATTTTCATCCGCTATATTGGCCCTATTTTAAAGCATTACGCTTCATCTGTAAGTCACTGATTCAGCCGACTTTGCTGCTGACGCGAAAAGGTTAAACCTATTAGAAGGTGAATTTAAATTGAGCAATACAATTACTTAAAATTGCCAATCTGGTCTATTACTAGGTTGTGACTACCAATTGTTGTCGCCAAAACATCACTGCGAAAGCAGATACTCACTCAATACGAGGCGTATATATGAAAAGACAGAAACGAGAACGTAGCAATTCACTATACAAACGCGGTTTTACTGCCGGACTGGAGGGTAAATCACAGTCAGATTGTCCGGTATCAACGACAGACTTACGCAGCCACTGGATGACAGGATGGCGCGAAGGGCGAGAAGCCCACTGGAATGGCCAATCAGGTGTTTCAGCGATACAGGTCAATCCAAGTTATCACTAACAACATTTAATCAAGTAAGGCTCCTAATGATACCCATAGGAGCCTTTTTCGTTTTAAGATCCTCTCTTCACAGTTAAACACCAATGTTAAGCAGGGCTAATGGAACAGATTTACTTTGCTGGGGGCTGCCTATGGGGTGTCCAAGAGTTCATGCGGCATGTTCCTGGCGTCATCTCCACGCAAGCAGGTCGAGCCAATGGCACGTCTAACAGGACAGACGTTGAGTATGATGGCTATGCGGAGTGTGTACAGATCGACTTCGACCCTGAACAGATAGCCCTAGTCGAGCTGATAGAGTGCTTGTTTGAAATAATCGACCCCTACAGCATCAACCAACAAGGCCAAGATGTTGGGCCTAAATACAGAACAGGGATCTACAGTCGAGAACGCAAACACTTGGACGAGGCAAAACGAATTCTGAAAAGCCGCGAAGATTATAAACAGCTGGCTATTGAGGTACTCCCCCTATCCAACTACGTCAAAAGTGATGACGAGCACCAGGACCGACTGACACGTCATCCAGAGGATCATAGTTTCTGCCACATCCCGCTAGCACTGCTCTATAAATACAAAAAAGCCGCTAATCGATAGCGGCTATTCAGTGTCAAAGCGTTGAGCTTAACGGTGTCCTAATAAACGACGATCACGAATCGCTTCAGCCGCTTCAGTGATCAGTTTAGGACCACGGTAGATAAAACCTGTGTAGACCTGAACCAAACTAGCACCCGCCTCGATCTTCTCGACAGCGTCAAAACCTTCAGTGATACCACCAGCACCTATGATAGGCAAAGCACCATCCAACTCACGCGCCAAGATTTGGATCGCACGAGTCGATAGGTTGCGAACTGGAGCACCGCTCAAACCACCCGCCTCTTTGGCAAATTCAGAGCTCTCTACACCACCTCGTTCAATGGTGGTATTGGTCGCAATCACCCCATCCATCTCGTAGGTTTTAAGTAGATTAGCAGTTGTTACAAAACCCTCTTCATCCATGTCGGGCGCAATTTTGATCGCGATCGGGACGTATTTGCCGTGAATACCTGCCAAGCGGGCCTGTTCATTCTTCAGCATGTCCAAAAGCAAGTTGAGACTATCACCCTGCTGAAGGTCACGAAGACCAGGCGTGTTTGGTGAAGAGATATTAACCGTTATGTAAGTAGCGTAGGGATACACCTTACGCAAACAGATTAGGTAATCATCGGCCGCATTTTCATTAGGGGTATCTTTGTTCTTACCAATGTTGATACCCAGTACGCCTTTAAAGTTCGACGCCTCAACATTCTCGATCAGTCGATCTACACCCAGGTTATTAAACCCCATGCGATTGATGATCGCGCTGTGCTCAGGTATGCGGAATAGACGGGGTTTAGGGTTGCCCGGTTGAGGACGAGGAGTCACGGTACCGACTTCAACAAAACCAAAACCCATAGCCGCCAAACCGTTAATAGCACCCGCATTCTTGTCCAGACCAGCCGCCAATCCAACGGGGTTTGGAAAACGAATGCCCATGACTTCTGTTGGTGCTTCCACCATTTTCGCACCAAGAAGCTTCGGCATACCCAGATCGGCAGCCAAGTTCATACTGCTCAGTGCAAGGTCGTGAGACTTCTCAGCATCTAAGCGAAACATCAAAGAGCGGGCTAGGTCGTATAACATGATTATCCAATCGAAATTTTAGTTGGGCGAATTATACAGAGTGGTCATTCTGAATGACAGTTTGCTTAAGTCACTGGTGTCATAAATAATATTCATCTATCTATTCAGGAGATCAGCCGGTGACTCAGCACAATAAGCACAACCGTTTAATGGGCATTTTAGGGGTCCAAGGCGTTGATGTTCGAGAGAACCACAGAGCCAAACAGTGGGGGAGTATTTTTGAGTGGCCGCTCCTGTTTCTGGCGTTTTGGATACTGATCGACTGGTATTTTCAAACCACAAACCATCACGAACAGCTCGCCATTATCGGTCTCAACGACTGGGTGATCTGGGGCTTTTTTACCTTAGATCTGGTAGTTATGTTGGTGTTAGTAGACAACAGACTGCGATACCTAAAAGGCAACTGGATGAGCCTGGTCATCGTGCTGACCGGAATTCCGATTTTATTAAACGCTTTAGGCCTGCAAAGTGGCGTCTTAAGATCACTGAGACTGCTGATTTTTGCCAGTATATTCACACGCCTATCTAGCGATCTTCGCTCGGTGTTGGGCCGGCATAACCTAGGGGTAACTCTGGCGATCGCACTGGGATTTCTGATCCTAGCCGCCTTCCTCATCTCTGGACTGGATCCTGCGTTTAAAAACCCGATCGATGGCTTCTGGTGGGCTTGGGTCACGATGACTACCGTCGGCTACGGCGACCTTGTTCCAACCACCCTTGAGGGGCGTATCGTTGGCATGCTTCTGATTTTGGTTGGCATCGCGATCTTTTCAATGCTGACCGCTAGTTTCTCTGTCTTTTTTATCGAAAAAGATGAAGAGGAGAAAAATGACCGGGAAGACGCTATGGTGCGACGCCTTCAGATGCTTGAAGCTCGTTTAGAGCGAATAGAACAAAACCTCAATAAAGCGGTGACTTCGTTGGAGCAAATTCAAACGCTCGAGTCTGAAAAACGCTCACCAAAAAGTTAACGGATTAGATAACAGCGGTTAAGGCCTGATCGAGTGAAGGGTATTTGAAATCAAATCCGTGCTGAGTCAACTTCGCAGGAATCACAGCCAACCCTTCAGTCAGCAGTGCAGCCCCCTCTTTGCCAAGCATCAACTTAGGCATAAAAGCTGGCATTGGCAAAAAGGTTGGACGCTTCAAGACTTTGCCAAGCTCTTCTGTAAATACTTGGTTGGAGACTGGATTAGGTGAGGTCAAATTGAATGGCCCACTCGCATCAGGGTTATCAATCAAAAATAGAATGGCGTTGACCTGATCGTCTAGATGAATCCAGGACATCATCTGCTGGCCGTCGACAATGCGACCACCTAAGCCCAGTTTAAAGGCAGGTAGCATCTTCTTCAGGGCGCCACCCTTACCAAGCACGATGCCCGTTCTGAGTAGCGCCACTCTGACACCCTCTTGTTCAGCACTTAAGGCAATGTTCTCCCAGCTTTTGCAAAGCTCACTGGAGAAGTCTTGAACCAGAGGTTGATCCGCCTCAGAAAGCGTCTGATTACTGCGAGTCGCCCCGTAAAAACCGATCGCTGAGCCACTGACTAGCACCTTGGGTTTAACCTCTTGTTGAGCAATCCAACGCACTAACTGCCCCGTAACTCCTTCACGACTGGCACGCAGGGCCACTTTTCGCGAGTGAGTCCAAGGTTTATCAGCGATCGGTAAGCCTGCTAAATTGACAATGGCATCGACAGCGGTGTTCAAGTCAGACAAATTTGAGATTGTTTGAACACCGGCCACTTTCGAGGATCGTTTGTGTATCAATAGAGTGACTCGGTCACCTCGAGCGACGAGCGCTCTAGCGACTGCATCACCAATAAACCCTGTACCGCCTGTCAAAAGAATGTGCATGCTGTTAAACCCTTAACTGTTTGCTTTATCTACGTCCCATGCTAGCGTTCGGACTGCTAAAGCTAAAGGAAGAATCGATAATGTTTACTGGTATTGTTCAAGGTGTGGCGACAGTCACTGCCCTCACCCCAGCCGATAATTTTATGACATTGCAGCTTGAGTTCCCGGAAAACTGTTGTGATAACTTCCAGATCGGAGCCAGTGTCGGACTTAATGGTACTTGTTTAACGATTACCTCATTTGAAGGTAACAGAGCCAAGTTTGATGCGATCCAATCGACACTAGAACTGACCAACCTTGGCGATTTGCAGGTCGGGTCACTGGTCAATTTTGAACGTGCCGCTAAGATTGGCGATGAGATTGGTGGGCACCTAATGTCGGGCCATATTTGCGACCGAGTAGCGATAACAGCGATCGAAAAGACAGAGACCAATTGCCGAGTTGAGTTTGATCGTCCGAGCCAATGGGCACCCTATCTATTGGATAAAGGGTTTGTCGGACTGAATGGCTGTAGTTTGACGATGACGCAAGTAACGGATGACCGTTTCTCTGTTTGGCTAATCCCAGAAACCTTGGAGCGCACACTGTTTGGCAAAGCTAAGGTAGGTGATCTGATCAACCTAGAGATCGACCCTCAAACGCAAGCGATTGTCGATACGGTCGAACGATACCTTCAGGAGCGCGGCAAAAACTGATCTCTGTGCTGCGCGATTAACTGCTCTAACTCAGTTGAGATAGAACGAACATTGGCGCGACGCCTCAGCTCTAGAGGCGTCAGCAGCCAGTAGCTTCGTATAAAGCTAATCTCCTTTGGCAGAACCTGAACAAAACGCGGGTCATCTTGCACCATATAATGGGGTAACACCCCAAACCCTCCACCATTAGCAATAAACTGGAATTGGGACATCACGGTTGCCCCCTGAAAGCGCTCAATCAGTTGGTCATCGATCAATCGGTTAAACCCTAACTGCTCAGTGTAGAGTATATCGGGAATATAACCGGCAAACGGGTGCTGTTTAACCGATTCAATATCCTCTAAATCTACGGAATTATTCTGCAGATACTCACGACCTACATAGAGAAAAAGCTGGTAGTCCGTCAGTTTCTTACAATGAATATCCCGCCTCTCAGAGGGCTCCAATGTGATCGCTATGTCCACCTCACGCTTCATCAAGTTAAGGCTCTGTGGAACGGGTACCAAGCGTAGGTTTAGATCAGGGTTACGATGGACAAAATGGGTTAATTGATTTGCTATAAAGAGGTTTCCCAAACCATCTGGCGCCCCAATTCTTAGGTTCCCGGATAGGGATCGCTGATCTGAAGCCGCTCTCTCTTTGGTCAAGACAGTAATGTCTTCACACTGTTGAGCCAGAGGCAAAACAGCTTCACCGGCCGGAGTGAGGTGCAAGCCTTTATCATCCGCCTCAAACAGTGGGGTTTGCAACGCATCTTCAAGAGCGGCTATTCGACGCGACACCGTTGTATGGTTCACGCCCATTCGTTTTGCTGCAGTCAAATAACGACCCGCGCGAGCGACCTCGAGAAAGTAACGCAGATCGTTCCAATTCAATTTATCATCCATCATCTGTGCAATTTAGCACAACAAACCAGCAAAATAATCAAAAATTACTGCACAAATAATCATAAGATGGTGCACACACTAATAAGCATAGAAAGGATAACGCCATGTCTACTGTCAAAGATCTTGGAACTTACGATTACGTCATCGTTGGCGCTGGGTCTGCCGGCTGTGTATTAGCCAACCGTTTGAGTCAAGATCCAAATACTCGTGTGCTTCTGCTTGAAGCGGGTGGCAGTGACAACCAGTTTTGGGTACATGTTCCAGTGGGTTACCTCTACTGTATAGGCAACCCAAAAACTGACTGGTGTTTCTCAACCGATGCCGAAGAGGGGCTTAATGGTCGTTCACTTATCTACCCTCGCGGTAAAGTAATGGGGGGCTGCTCTTCGATTAACGGCATGATCTACATGCGTGGGCAAGAGCGTGACTATGATGAGTGGGCATCATTAGGCAATGAAGGCTGGAGCTGGCAAGAGGTTCTTCCTTATTTCAAACGCTCTGAACGACACTACCAACCCGCTGATGAGTTCCACAATGATAAAGGGGAACTGTTCGTTCAAGAGCAGCGCTTGAGCTGGCCGATTCTAGAAGCCGTTCGAGAGGCGGCTGAAGAGGTTGATGTACCGAAAACCTCAGACTTCAACCGTGGTGATAATGAGGGGTCAGGTTATTTCCCAGTTAACCAAAAAAATGGCATTCGCTGGAATGCACGCAAAGCCTTTATCAACCCCGTTAAAGCACGTCCTAATCTCACCATTATGACTCACGCTCAAGTCACCAAGCTGCGTATTGAAAACCGACGCGTTGTGGGTGCTGATCTCATCGTTAACGGGCAAGTTGCGAGCGTAACGACCGATAAAGAGCTACTGCTCAGTGCCGGTGCGATCAATTCGCCACAAATTCTACAGCTTTCTGGCATTGGCCCTGCCAAGGTTTTAGCGGAGCACAAAATCGAGATGGTGCACGAGCTCCCTGGTGTCGGTGAAAACCTACAGGACCACCTACAGTTGCGAACCATCTACACCGTTGAAAACACAAAAACTCTGAATGAGTGGCAGTCAACCCTGTTGGGTAAAGCGCAAATTGCGGCTGAATACTTCTTAAAACGTTCAGGCCCAATGTCAATGGCCCCCAGTCAGCTCGGTATCTTTACTAAATCCTCGGATGAGCATGCTACGGCGAACATTGAGTATCACGTTCAACCTCTATCGCTTGAGAAATTCGGTGAGGATCTGCACGAGTTTCCGGCTATCACCGTCTCGGTCTGTAACCTGCGTCCAGAGAGCCGCGGTACCTGTCATATTCAATCGACCGATCCTAATGTTCCGCCAGCAATTAAACCGAACTACCTTTCGACGGACGGCGATCGCAAGGTTGCAGCAGATAGCTTACGCCACGCTCGCAAGCTAATGGCGACTCAGCGTTTACGTGAATTTAATCCAATTGAGTTAAAACCGGGCGCACAGCTTCAATCGGATGAAGAGCTCGCGAAGGCCGCAGGTGATGTCGGTACAACAATATTCCACCCGGTCGGCACCGCAAAAATGGGCAGTGATGAGATGTCCGTTGTGGATGCGCGATTGAGAGTGCACGGCATTGACGGTCTGCGCGTAGTGGATGGTTCAGTGATGCCAACCCTTACCTCGGGTAATACTCATGCACCGATCACTATGATTGCAGAGAAAGCGTCTGACATGATCCTTGAGGATAACGCTTAAACTAAAAGGGGCAGATCAATGATCTGCCCCTTTGGGATTGAGACTATTTGTAGATTCGCTCATCAAAAGGATCTACAGGCTCTTCCAGCATTTCGTCCTCTTTGAAGAAGAGTATGCGTCCTTCGAACTTAAACCCCTTAGTCGAGAACCAGCGTTCTGCCTGTTCACGCCCCTCTTCCGCTTTTCTCACCTCCAACCAAGCCATCACGACTCGATAGAAGAAGATACCAAACAGAGCAGCACTCGCGCCTAAGAAGAAATCAGAGGCTAGAGCGAAGATCAGTAGCACCAATGCAACAATCCAGACCTTAGAGCTTCGCGCATTTTTCAGTGCATCGTTTTCAGCCCCGTACTGATCTAGAAAGTTCAGGTAACGACGGTAGTTCTGTTGCAGATCAAACTTAATCGCAGAATCGATAGAGATAGCCATACCAATGACTCCTATTACACCAAGCTCTTACTGACGACTTCATAAACATCGGGCGACAGCGCCTTCTGCTTCATGATGCGTTCCAGTTGAGCTCTCATTAACTTTTGCTTATCACTAGTATAGCGCTTCCAGCGAGTTAAAGGCGTTAACATTCGCGATGCAATTTGAGGGTTCTGCTCATTCAAGCGAATGATCCAATCAGCCAAGTATTGGTAACCCGAGCCATCCGGCGCATGGAATTGAACTGGGTTTGCACTGGCAAAAGCACCAATCAGACTGCGCAGTTTATTGGGGTTTTTTGCATCAAATAGCTCATCGTTTTCAAGTGCTTTAACTCGATCCAGAGCGCCCTCTTTGGAGTCACAGGCCTGCAGTGAGAACCAACTGTTCATCACCAGCGCTTCACCTGACCACTGCTGCTTGAATGCCGCAAGCGCCTGTTTAGCTGCTTGGGCATCTTCAGAGTGAACCAGTGCCGCCAGTGCAGACTGTTGATCGGTCATATTATCAGCGCTGTTGAACTGCTCCATTGCTAACTCAATGGCGCCTTCATAGTTAGCCGCGATCAGGTAACTCAAGGCTAAATTTTTCAGACTGCGCTTAGCCACTTGATCTGCAGTTGGTTGGTAAGCCTCTTTAGAGGTGCAACGCTGATAGACTGCCAACCACTCTGGTGCTAGGGCTTTGCCTAGGGCTTTGACAAAAGCTTTACGAGTCGCGTGAATCGCTTCAACGTCAATGACCTCAGCTAATTCACTCAGATAGGCTTCGCTCGGCAAGGTGCATAACTTAGCGAGCATCGCCTCATCTAAGGACTCATCTTCCAGTAACGCTCGCCAAGCATCTAAAAGCGCTGCGTTGGATTCGACCGCCGCACCCGCAATGCCTGCTTGCAGTTTGTTCACTAAGTAGCGCTGTCCCGACTCCCAACGGTTAAAGCCGTCAGTATCAAAACGCATCAGATGCAGCAGTTGCTCATCCGTGTAGTTAAAACGCAACTTAATCGGTGCTGAGAAGCCGCGAAGCAGAGACGGAGTTGGCTGTTCAGAAAGGCCTTCGAAACTAATGCTCTGTACCTCTTCCGTAAGTTCCAAAACACCTGAAGAGAGTTCCGTCCCCTCCTGTGTGAGCAGTCCAAAACGGATGGGCATATGGAAGGGTGCTTTATGATCTTGACCTGGAGTGCTTGGGCAGCTCTGTTTAAAGGTCAGCTGGTAGGTTCCTGATGCAGCATCCCACTGATCAGAGACCTCAACCACAGGAGTACCTGCTTGGGAATACCAGCGTTTAAACTGTGTTAAGTCGCGTCCTGAAGCCTCTTCCATCGCGGCCACAAAGTCATCCGTCGTAACGGCCTGGCCATCATGACGATCAAAGTAGAGATCCGTCCCTTTTCTGAAGGTCTCTTCACCCAAAAGCTGATGGATCATGCGCACCACTTCTGCGCCTTTCTCATAGACGGTCAGCGTGTAAAAGTTTGAGATCTCGATAAACGATTCCGGTCTCACCGCATGCGCCATGGGGCCAGCGTCTTCAGCAAATTGTGCCGTTCTCAGCAGTGTCACATCTTCGATTCGCTTCACGGTTCGCGAGTTCATATCGGCCGAGAACTCCGCATCACGAAAGACGGTAAAGCCCTCTTTAAGACTTAACTGGAACCAGTCACGACAGGTGACACGGTTGCCTGACCAGTTATGGAAGTACTCATGAGCAACCACCGCCTCTACTCGCTGAAACCCAAGGTCTGTAGTGGTCTTTTGACTGGCTAATACACAACTGGTGTTGAAGATATTGAGGCCTTTATTCTCCATCGCACCCATGTTGAAGAAGTCGACGGCCACGATCATGTAGATATCAAGATCGTACTCACGGCCATAGACCTCTTCATCCCAGCGCATCGATCTCTTTAGGGAGTCCATCGCATAGGCAAGCTTGTCGTGATCTTTAGGTTCAGCAAAAATTTGCAGCTGAACTTCACGTCCAGAGGCTGTTGTGAACTGATCTTCAATGCAGCTTAAATCACCCGCCACTAAAGCAAACAGGTAGGCGGGTTTGGGGTGTGGATCCTGCCAAGTAGCCCAATGACGTCCGTCATCAGTGACCCCTTTATCAACGGCATTACCGTTTGATAGCAACACGGGATACTGTTCGGGATCAGCAATGATGGTTGTCTCAAACAGGGACATCACATCAGGGCGATCAAGGTAATAGGTGATGCGTCTAAAGCCCTCTGCCTCACATTGGGTACAGAAGACACCATCCGAACGGTAGAGACCCTCCAATGCAGTGTTCAGCTGTGGCTGAATGCGACAGAGCGTTTGCAGAGTAAATTGATCAGGAACAACCTCAATCGTCAGTGACTCATCCGTGACCTTATACTCGCCTTCAGGCACCTGTTGGTCATTAATGCAGATTCGTTTGAGCTGAAGGTCTTTATCGCCATTTAAAATCAGAGGGGCGTTGCGAAGATGAGATTCGGGGTTACGGCGCATCTGCAATGTTGCAAAGACTAACGTCTCCTCTTCATCCAATTCAAAACGAAGCGCTACTGAGTCGATCAAAAATTCAGGAACACGGTAATCTTTTAGATAAATTGTGTTGGGTTGTTCACTCAAGATTGTCTCTCCAATCACGCGAAAAATTTAATGTTGTACGCGCCAAACTTGCGCAGGTTGATCACGCCCGTATCTAACATGAGGTACTGGCCTTTAACCCCTTCTAGGATGCCCTCTACAATGGGCGTTTTATCAAAGTTAAAACTGGTTACCTTGGTGGGGTGGTTACGCACTGGGAAGTTAATTTCAACGACCTCTGCATCCAGCTTACGGATCGCATCGCCAGATTGAGCACTGATGAGCTGTTGCAAGGGCTCATCACAGAGTTCAAACAGACGATCGCGCTCCTGTTTCAGATCAAGAGGCAGAACATCGCCTTTCAACATGGCACGCCAATTGGTTTTATCGGCCACCTGTTTAGCAAATATCGTTTCAACAAGACCTGACTGCAGGCGGTTATCGACCTCCATAATCGGAAGTGCTTGCACAGCACCCTGATCAATCCAGCGAGTCGGGATCTGGGTTTGGCGAGTAATGCCCACCTTGAGCCCTGAAGAGTTGGCAAGATAGACGATATGCGGGGCAAAACAGTTCTTCAAACCCCAGCTTTCATCACGACAGGTTCCTTCGGCAAAGTGACAGGTTTCAGGCTTAACGATACAGGTGTCACAGCCCGGAAGTTTTTTGAAACAGGGGTAACAGAAACCTTGATTGAAACTTTTATTGGATTTACGACCACAGGAGAGGCAGTTGATTTGTCCGATGTATTCAAGGCGAATGGGTTGGCCAATAAAATCATTCACTAACGGACCAGCCTCGCCGTTCAGGGATAGCTCATAACGGACAGGAGAGTCGAGATGCACTCGCATCTTCTCCAATATACCCTCTGCTCGCAGCGATAAAGCGTCATTAGTCATCGGTTAGGATTCTCAACACGTCAGGCTGCATTGGATCCGAACCATGCTGTTTTCCATCAGGACGAGTACGATCGATGAAACCTACACGCTGATCCTCTGGAATATCACGCGCCACCTCATAGGCAATGACCGCACGCATACTGGTCTCACGCTGTTCAGGAGATAGTTTTTCACCATTGGGCCATTTACCAATTTCAACGGCCACTTTGAGCGCCTGATAGACATCAGGCGTCATGGTTTCGATCATTTTTTCGTAATTCAAACCGCTACCCATTCATTCAAATTTCAAGCGTTCAGAATACCATAGAGAGGATCGTTTGAGAGGGCTTTTGATACTGGCTTTTAAGAGGATTTGGGCAGCCAAACTCGGCTAATCAGTGCGAAGGCCAAACCCGACAGCAGACCGGCCAAATGAGCGGTATTAGCAATAGCCCCTAAACCTATGAATTCCAGCGCTCCGGTATATCCCAGAGCCAACCAAAAAATCATGAACCCAAACAGCGCTTTAGGGAGCCTAAACAATGGCCTACTGCTCAATTGATCCCATAACCAGGTGTAACCCAACACAGCAAAGACGACACCAGAGAGGCCACCAAAGAGCGGGCCCGTCACCCAAAACTGAGCCAGATTAGAGAGAGCTGCCGAGAAAAGCACCAGCAGCAAGAAGTGGGTCGTCCCCTGAAGGCGCTCTATCGAACCACCGATCATCCAGACCCAAAGCAGGTTAAACAAGATATGTAGCAGAGAGAAGTGCATAAACATCGGAGTCCAAATCCGCCACAACTCTCCCGATGAGAGCATAGTACTCAGTGTGTGATACTCAATCTGGCTGGAGCTGAGTGTAAAGTCGGCAAAACTGAATCTCACCATCCAGCTGGCATTGCCACCGAAATCGATGAGCAGCGTGATGATGGCCGATAGGAAAATCAGTAAAGCCGTCGCAGGCAGTTGTTTTAGCTCTGAAATTTTAAAGGGGGATCGGCTTTTAGGGTTGTGAACTTGCACATTGATGCTAGCGAGATCCCCACCCTCTCGCCAATATTGAAAGAGTTCGAGGACTTTTTCGCGGTTAATGTGGGCCGCAACAAAGAGTGTTTGGCTGTCACCCTCTTCCACCACCCGATGAGGAATGGCGTTAGCCCATAAAAATTGGGTGAACTCTGTTAGATCGACCGTTAGATCGGTTTTAACCACAGGAACCACTAGCGCGGGAACTCCGCATCGACATCGACCCAGATGAACTTGCTGCTATCGAGCGTCTTTTCACCATCGAATCGGTAGGCCACCAACTTACCGTATTTAACCGCACTGTAATCTAGGCAGGCGATGTTATCGGCAACCGGTTTAGGTTCACCTTCACACCAGTAGTGGCCGATAAACAGTGGCCGCTCATCGCGCGAATAGAACTGCAGATCCACGTAATCAGCGGGTGTTAGCTCGGTACGAGCTATATGCTCCGGCAAAGGATCAGGTTGAAACACCACATCCCCCATTCGTTTAGGCTCTTGCGCCCAGAAACGAGTTCTGAAGAAGTGGCGTCTAAATCCATCTTTGCTGATCATCACTTCATTGTTGGGCAGTCGCAAATGGGTGCCACGGGTCAATCGATCCATGACCAAGAACTCAAAACTGTGCGGTTTGACAGAGTTCAAAAGAAATTGCTTATCCACGACTGGAGCAGAACCTACTCGCTCTTTTAAACGGTTGATCAAGGTTGAGTGCCAACAGGCATGCACCACTCGCAGATCATCATGCTCGATGAACAGTGGAATCGACTCAATCCAATCCAACAGCTCTTGTTCATCCGATTGACGATGAGCAAATTGATCTAAAGTCTCTTGAACAATGCGTTGGTGTCTGGGCGTGTGCTCACGAAGAAAGTCACCACTACCATCACCCTTAGGCGTTTTATAACAATAGTAGTTGTATTCGTGGTTACCCATGACAATTTCGGCGCCCGACTTTTCCACCATGGCCCGAACGATCTCATAGGTCTCAACAATGCGTGGACCACGATCGATTACATCACCGAGGAAAATAACGCGGCGGTTAGGGTGACGGTATGCACCATCAATTTCCCTGTATCCCATGCGGTTGAGCAGAAGCTTTAAACTCTCGCCGCAGCCGTGGATATCGCCAATTAAATCTATACCCTGTCTCTGCAAAACTACTTATCCCAGAGCTTTGAGCTCCAACCGAGCTTGGTCCGGCAGGTGCTGTAAAAATCGTAGTTTTCTGGGTGGAGCAGGCGCAGCTTTTGTGGCTTCTTACTGATCGTCACGGTATCACCAGGCGCCAAAGCGATGTTACTTTGGCCATCACAGGCTACGGACGGGTATGTTTCATTATTTTCACTGATCACCAGTTTCAGCTCAGAGTTACCGTCTACCACAATTGGGCGGCTTGATAGTGTATGCGGGAACATTGGAACTAAGACCAACGCGTCCAGTTTAGGGTGCATCAGAGGACCACCGGCTGACAGTGAGTAGGCGGTAGATCCTGTTGGTGTTGCGACGATCAAACCATCTGAACGCTGGGTGTAGACATACTGACCTTCAATCCAGAGTTCAAACTCAATCATTCGAGTCGCTTTACCTGGGTGCAACACACAGTCGTTAAGGGCCGTTGTCTCGGCGATGGGTTCGCCATTGCGCTTCACGGTGACATCCAGCAAGAAACGCTTATCAACTACGTAGTGGCCTTCTAGAACCTGATCGACCATCTCTTCGATCTCTTCAGGTTTAATATCCGTTAGGAAGCCAAGATTACCGCGGTTAACACCCAACACAGGCACATTTGACGACGCCAATGAGCGTGCAGCCCCAAGCAGACTTCCGTCACCACCCACTACGATCACAAGATCAGCCACTTCGCCCATCAGCTTTTGCGGCGAGACCTGCAGACCATGGCCAGGCATTATCTCTGAAATCTTATCGTCAATGACAATGTTCAAATGACGCTGCTCAAGAAAGCGAATGAGCTGCTTCATGGTATCGATGACTTTTTTACTTCCTAAGCGGCCTATAAGACCAATATTGCGAAATTGATACATACCCTGTGCGTTTCCCTGCGGATATCAATGAATGATTAGACAGCAGTATAAAGCTTGTAGAGGGAGAACGTTAGCCGACCTAGGTGTTAAAAGCCGTTAAAAAGGGAGAGGGCCGACAAACTCATTTGCCAGACGGTTGATACGTTCTTGCTGAGCCCTAAGACCTTGCAAACCTCCGGTATGAACCATCAGTAGACGCTTCCCTGTTAAACGATGCTTGAGATACTGACGATTCAGATAGTGGAATACTCGCAAGGTATAGATTGGGTCTAGCAGTAGACCTAGAATCTGAGCTCGAACCTGAGTGGCCGCTAGTTCAGCAGTCACCTTGCCATAGCGTTGCTGCAGAGCCACCTCAATAGACCACTGCACGGATTGCTCCGTTTGAAGATGACCTGCTTGTGTCAGCAGCTCACTGACACGTTCATTTAGGTCGGCGAGGCTTCCTAGAGCAGACAACCCAATCAGCTCGACTCCATCAGGCGCTCCAGCGACTAAACCCGCCAAAGTTCCCCCAGATCCCACCGCCACATAGACCTGATCGTAGACGCGATTCTGCAAACAGGCTTGATGCCAGATAGAGGCACAGCCTTCGACGGCGCTATGATTACTTCCCCCTTCCGGTATCCAGTAGGGATTGATTAACTGATATTGATCCGCCAGCGACTGAGTAGGCTTTTCACGATAGGTGTCACGATCGATGAATATCAACTGCATGCCGCAGGCTTTAGCATCCTCAAGTGTTGGTGTGGATTGAGGTTCACCGCGAATAAAACCAACCGACTTAAGCTCTAGATTCTGTGCCGCGTAGGCCAGTGCGTGAATATGGTTGGAGTGAGGACCTCCAAAGCTGGCCACTAGATCACCAAGGTTGAGTTTAGAGAGATTAGGGAGCAGTTTGAACCACTTATTGCCCGAAATCAGACGATCAGTTTGATCTAGACGCAATAAATCAAAACTAAAGCCGTTAGGTAGATTTATAGTTTCGATAGAGATTGAAGGTGTCTGCATGAATCAGAACTCGATATGGTGGGCGAAGAGGGGTTCGAACCCCCGACCCTCTGCTTGTAAGGCAGATGCTCTCCCAACTGAGCTATTCGCCCATATCGTAGGCGTGTGCTAATTCGTTGGAGCATTGTCATCGACGATGCGATGAATCGCGACCTTTTCAAGATCGCTCCAACAAAAGCTGCAGAATCAGAGAACTGCGAACTCGTAAATGGCGGAACGGACGGGACTTAGCGACCCTGAACATCCCACATGAGCTGACAGGCAGGTATTCTAACTTGTCAATCTCAAAATGGCGGAACGGACGGGACTCGAACCCGCGACCCCCTGCGTGACAGGCAGGTATTCTAACCAACTGAACTACCGCTCCGTTATGGTGGGCGAAGAGGGGTTCGAACCCCCGACCCTCTGCTTGTAAGGCAGATGCTCTCCCAACTGAGCTATTCGCCCATAACGGTGGTTTGTCTTGCGACGTAATCTTTCAAACCAATTCATGAAAGATGGCGGAACGGACGGGACTCGAACCCGCGACCCCCTGCGTGACAGGCAGGTATTCTAACCAACTGAACTACCGCTCCAGCAGTAACTGAGCATTGCTGCTCAAGAACAGGGTGCGAATTTTAATGGCTTTTCGATCAGAGTCAAACCTTTATCCGATATTTTTCTAAAAAATAGCGATTTTTTTTAACCAAACTGAAGGTTGATTATTTGTTAACCTACGCGCTGGATAAATTAGAGAGAAATGACATGTCCGCCGTTACCGCTCAATTGACTCGCCTCTTCGACGAATTCAAAACCGAATGCAAACAACAGGGTAATCCAACACTTCTGGTTGAAGAGGATTGGTTGAGCCCTGCACTGCTGCCAGGCTATGAGGTTGACCAAGAGTCTGAGTGGTTACCCAGCCCTATCAATAACTCGACTCTGGACATGTTTGAGCGACTTTCAGAAGCTCTAGAGATAGAGATTCCCCAATCGATCATTGATTACTACACCAGTTATTGGTCACAACCCATCTTAGCAACCCATACCGAGGGCGAATTAAGTCTCATCTTTGTCTGGAACCCTGAGGATCTGGAGCGCTTAAGAGAGAACCTCATTGGCCATGCTCTGAACAAAAGACGCTTGCGACAAAACATCAGCTTCTTCTTTGCTACTACTGAACCGGATGGCGATCAGATTCTTTCGGTGGAGAGCGAGACAGGTCGTGTGCTTCTAGAGAAGCCAGGACAGAAAAAGTTCAGTGTCATTGCTGAAGATCTAGAGAGCTTTCTCAGCCAGGTGAATTGTATCCATCACCAGTGACCCAACTGATTAGGAGATCGATTAACCAATCGACCTAGCCAAAAGACGACTGATTTGGCACAGATCAACGCCAGATTCGCTACGCCACTGGTTAAATGCTTCTTGAACCAGAAGTAGATCACGTTTAGCCGAGGGACGCTTATCAACAACGCCCTGCGCCTTTAACGCGACCACTACATCATCTGTCAGGACTGGACTGTCGCGACCGACAATTCGAAGTGCATAGGCTCCTGAGTTACCACCCAACTGTGATCCCTCTTTTTTCAGATAGGCCCATAAGCCAACGACGGTGTCCTCGACCGGCCAATCAGCCAAAAACTGACCAAAGCTACCCTGTTTTTGACTGACCTCATGAATCATCAAAGCGTTGATACGAGTTGCTTTAATTTTTCCAAAGTGGCGAATGAGATCCCTGTTCTGCATTAAGGCATCAAGGTGATCATCACTCATCAACGAGACCTTTTCAGGATCGAAACCAAAGAATGCTTTCTCAAAAGCGGGCCACTTACCGTCCACTAACGAGCGCTTGAGCCCTGCACAGAAGATACGCCAGGTCATCGCCGACAATATACGATCGTCCGGTGTTGCCATAAGTTCTGTCCGATTAGCCGCCCGTGGACCCAGCAGCTCGGCATCGCTCCAATCGGGGTAAAAATGCTTAGCCTGTTGCAGAAGGTGTGAAAAAGGTTTCATCAGTGATCCGGTTCAAAGTTAAGAGATGCAGAGTTAACACAGTAGCGAACACCGGTTGGCTGTGGACCATCGGGGAATATATGCCCCAAATGAGATCCACACTGACTGCAGGTGATTTCTGTACGCACCATACCATGTGAATGGTCGGGATGCTGATCCACCCTACCCTCACCCAACTCATCAAAGAAGCTAGGCCAACCACATCCAGAATCATATTTCAGAGAGCTATCAAAGAGTTCAGCATCACAGCATTTACAGCGATAAAGACCTGATCGCTTCTCATCAAAATAGGCCCCAGTGAAAGCGCGCTCTGTCCCTTTCTGGCGACATATGTAGAACTCTTCAGGTGACAATTTATCTCGCCAGTACTCATCGTCTTTTAAATCATCATATTGCATTGTGAAAAACCTCTCTAAGAGCTCGGTAAACTCTATACCCAAACCGAGCAAAGTCGTATAGTTACAACTAACACGGTTTGCTTATCAACACGTTGGTAGTACGACGTATTCTACTCAAATCGATCCCCTTTAAATTAATCTCCCCGTGAGAAGAGCTCTACCGATGTCTCAGATTAGAAAGTCCAACAAACTCAACAATGTATGTTACGACATTCGTGGACCTGTCCTTCAAGAAGCAAAACGCTTGGAAGAGGATGGCCACAAAATTTTAAAACTGAATATCGGTAACCCGGCCCCATGGGGCTTCGATGCCCCTGACGAGATTGTTCAAGACGTAATCTACAACTTGCCAAGCGCGCAGGGTTATTGTGATTCAAAAGGGCTGTTTGCAGCTCGTAAAGCGGTCATGCAGGAGTCACAACGCAAAGGCATCAAAGATGTCACCATTGAAGATATCTACATTGGGAACGGTGTCTCAGAGCTGATCGTGATGGCAATGCAGGGGCTTCTCAACGATAACGACGAGATGTTAATCCCTGCACCAGACTATCCGCTATGGACCGCAGCCGTCAGCCTAGCAGGGGGTATACCGGTTCACTATCAGTGTGACGAGGAGCGCGAGTGGTTCCCAAATATAGAGGATATTCGCAGCAAAATTTCTGAGCACACCCGTGGGATAGTAGTGATCAACCCCAACAACCCAACTGGTGCGCTGTACCCAGAATCGGTCCTTAAAGAGATTATCGAACTAGCGCGTGAACACAATCTGATCATCTTTGCTGACGAGATCTACGATAAAATTCTTTACGACGAAGCGAAACACACTTCGATCGCATCACTGACTGATGATGTGCTGGTCTGTACGTTTAACGGTTTATCCAAAACCTACCGTGCAGCGGGCTTCCGTTCAGGCTGGATGTTTATGAGTGGACCTAAGCACACGGCAACCGACTACATCGAAGGCTTAGAGATGTTGGCGAACATGCGCCTGTGTGCCAACGTTCCGGCGCAGAATGCCATTCAAACCGCGCTAGGCGGTTACCAATCGATCAATGAACTGATTGTTCCTGGTGGTCGCCTATGC
Source organism: Marinobacterium sp. xm-g-59 (assembly GCF_013283315.1). NCBI lineage: Bacteria > Pseudomonadati > Pseudomonadota > Gammaproteobacteria > Oceanospirillales > Oceanospirillaceae > Marinobacterium > Marinobacterium sp. xm-g-59. The sequence continues at coordinate 77,061 of NZ_WBYR01000002.1, forward strand.
GATCAGCGAGATATCGCCTACAAGATGCTAAATGAGATCCCCGGTGTCAGCTGCGTTAAACCCAAAGGGGCAATGTACTGCTTTGTGAAGTTAGATCCCGAGGTCCATCCCATCAGCAACGATGAGAAATTCGCACTGGATCTACTTCAGCAGCAAAAGGTGCTCATTGTGCATGGTAGCGGTTTCAACCTTCCGGATACTCAGCACTTTAGGATTGTATTTTTACCGGAACCAAGACTCTTGGAAGATGCCATCTCTAGAATTGGCACCTTCCTGAAAACCTATAAACAGTAACCCGAGCTCTACGGAATGGAGCCATGTCGTATCACTGTCACAATTAGCGACTATAGTGCGACTAACTAACAGGAGTAGTTATGTTTTTAAAGATCAAAAAAGATCGCGGTATTAAGATGAACCACAACGGCATGGATAAGAAGCTGGTTGTGGACATCACATCAAACTTTCTAATCAACATGGCGCACATTGGTGAGATCTCTTTCTACTCACAACATGAACCGCGCCAGCGCGTTGACCTAGCGGGACACTCATTTACTCAACCGGCAGGCACTCTGGTCATTCACTTGCAAATGGCTCACACCTACGCATCGATGACCGGTGATAGTCGTGAAGGGATCAACCGCGTGCGTGAAAAGGTCTACTACAAACTCTATTTCGCACCAGAGAACATCGACTCTTACCAAGAGTTGCGTAACGCTATCGAAGCTCGCGTCGTTAACCTTTAAGAGTTCACCTTTAAGGTTGAATTTAGGTTGCTTCGCCACAATTTGTGTTAATAGATAAATTGTTTGAGGAAGCAACCTAAATGCTCAGAATAATCCTTTTCTTAGCGACCAACCTTGCCATCATTCTGGTGGCCAGCTTGACGCTTAACATCCTTGGCGTTGGTCCATACCTAACATCGAACGGCCTAGACCTTGGCGCTCTACTAGCCTTTTGTGCAGTGTTTGGTTTTGCCGGCTCATTTATCTCTCTGTTTATCTCTAAGTGGATGGCGAAGAGAACAACGGGCACTCAAATTATTGAGCAACCTCGCAATGCCGAGGAGAAATGGCTGGTTGAAACGGTGGCAGAACTGGCTCAAAAAGCCGGTATTGGCATGCCAGAAGTGGGGGTATTCCCATCCAATGCAGCGAATGCCTTTGCGACTGGATGGAATAAGAACAACGCACTGGTTGCGGTCAGTAGCGGTCTTTTATCGCGATTCAAAGCCGATGAAGTGAAAGCGGTACTGGCACACGAGGTAGGTCACGTTGCGAATGGCGACATGGTTACGCTGTCGTTGATTCAAGGAATTATCAATACCTTTGTTATGTTCTTAGCTCGTATCGTCGGTTACGCCGTTGATAGCTTCTTGCGCCGTGGCGACAACTCAGGCGGTGTTGGTATAGGCTTTTACATCGCGACCTTTATCGCCGAGATGGTCTTTGCCGTATTTGCTCATATGATTGTGGCTTGGTTCTCGCGTCGCCGTGAGTTCCGAGCTGATGAAGCAGGTGCAGACCTAGCAAGCAAGCAGGGCATGATTAATGCTCTTCAGAGACTGCAGGCTGAATCGGGTCAAGCGCAAGAGCTATCCGGACAGCTAACGGCCTTTGGCATCAGCAGCATCAAGAAGCAGGGCTTTATGGAGATGTTTGCGAGCCACCCTCCTTTAGCGGCTCGTATTGAAGCTCTTCAAAACCGTCGTTAAATACCGACTCGGTAGATAACGGCGTCTCGATAACCGGTGTGCACCGTCACCACACCGGTTAGTTTTCGATCCAGCTCTGGGTCACCACTGTCAATAATAAGCGGGCGCCCATTAAGTCCGACGATTTTAGAGCGTGTCGCAACGACATAGAGACCTTGCAGTCCCACCTTTTGAATCAACTCAGGACTCAACTGTTGATTACCGCGACCAAGAAGATGCCCCTGCCCGCCAATCGGTGTGATGACAATCTTGAAAGGCGCATCCCCCACTAGCTCAAGTAACTGCTGTGCTGAACAATCACTAGCGACAACCTCTCCATCTTTAATAAGATCGGTACCCAACAGCGTATTTTCGAGTCCCAACTCATCCATGATCGCCGCGACGGTTGTGCCGGATCCCATCACATAGAGAAGTTCGGGATCCATCTGCTCAACAAAATCGGCCGCGATATCAGCGACTACAAGCTCTTCAACCTCTTTGCCGCCCTCTTTCACAGACTGCACATACTGATGCTCTGCAGGCACAAGCAGTTCGCCATAATATTTTGCACGAACTCGGCCCTGCCTAAACTCAGACTCATCAATATCGCGAACCTCAGCCTGCTCCATGCGAACCAGACGCCCTTCGATAAGATCAGTAATTAATGACCCTGCTAGCGAAGGGGTCAGGGTATAGACGCCTGAATGAATCTTCACACCCGCCGGAACGCCAAGGACAGGCACCTGTTGCCCAATGGCTTCATAAATATTGCGTGCCGTACCGTCACCACCCGCAAACAGAATGAGATCGACACCCTCGTCAACCATTGCTCTAGCAGCGATCAACGTATCCTCTGCACTGGTCGGCCAGTGCTGCGGTGAACCTAAGACAAGGCACTCTAACTTTAACTCTTTAATTGACTCTTCACCCATGGCACCGCCCCAGGTAAACAGCTCAATTTGATCACTCTTTATGGCCTCAAGGGCGTGACGCATTTTGACCGGAGCAAGCTGCTGAGCACCTCGGCTTAAAGCCTCATCTCTGATCGCTTCACCATCACTCCCTTTCAATGCAACACTGCCACCAATACCGGCATAAGGGTTGACCAATACGCCTAAGCGAAACTTCATACCTGCACCTCATCCACCTTAAACCCTAAAGCTGCAAGCTGAACTTTCATCGCGCCTGTCGTCTGACCGGTCAGCTTCAGCGATGAAAACTCTCGACGCACCGGGTAACTCTTTCTCAATTGATCAAAGGCTTTAGGTTGATTTTCCGCAGGGGTCAAAGAGTCTATAAAACGCTGATGATCCTCCTTTATGGAGTAGACAGATTGAATCACCAGTTGAATCGTTGTCTGTTGAGTTAATTCAAGTTTTGGGGTCGGGTAATCTGTCAAAAGGCCGTCGAAAGCCGCAGAAACCTCAAGACCTAAAATCTCACAGTAACGCTCATAAAGCATGTAAGTTCCGCGTAACTTACCTTCTAAACTGTAACCCGCTATATGGGGCGTACCGATCAACACACGACAGGCCAATTCACGGTCGACTGTCGGCTCCTCTTCCCACACATCCATCACCAAGGTGACGTCGGTTCTCTGCTTGGCAAAGCTTAAGAGCGCTTCACCATCGATGGTGGGCCCCCGTCCTGCATTTAAAAGCAGTGCTCCTGGAATCAGCTGCTGCAAAAGCGACTCGCCAATCAAGTGATGGGTTGCATGCTCACCGCTGTTGGTTAACGGCAGATGACAACAGACAACATCCGACTGGGCCATTAACTGCGCGAGAGGGGTATCTATAAAGGTTGGGTCCCGAAGAGCACGAGGGGGATCTGATACAAGGACATTAACCCCCAGCGCAGTTAAACGGCTAACTAACCGAGAGCCAACATTACCAGCACCGACCACCCCGTATGAGAGATTCCGTGGATCTAAGGCTCTCTGTTCGGCATATTCATAAATAGCTGCTAGCGCATAATCCACAACTGAATCGGCGTTACAGCCTGCTGCGTTAGAAAAGGGAATTGCGCGCTCAGTCAAGTAGTGAGAATCCATATGATCCATACCTATGGTCGCCGAACCGACAAATTCTAACTGCTTAGTCTCACTCAATAACTGTGCATTAACTTGGGTAATAGAACGTACGAGAAGCGTATCAGCTTCAGCCAACTGACTGGGTTCTATTGAGCGACCCGCCACACGGCGAACTTCACCGAAGGAGGAGAACAATGTCTCAACGGCCGGCATATTCTCATCTGCAACAATGACTTTTTTGAGCTTTATCATGAACACCCCTTTTGAAGAGCTGTATTATACGGCCTATCGATAAAAGTGCGATCTGAACTGATACCACTGATCCGGTGTAAAAAGCCGTGTAAATAAACGTAAAGTTGGTTCACTGTTAGGCTCGAGCATGAAAACATACGCAAAATAGAGTTAGGAATTTAAGTGACTAATCCACCTAAGCGAATCGTTATCAGTCTGTTCCTGATCAGTTCCATAGTACTTTTAACTTGGGCTTCTCAACTCTTTTTGGGACCGAAACCGGTGTCACATTGTGATATCAACAGCGGCAGATGCGAAGTCGTTAACGATGATATTCGGTACCGCTTTACACTGGGACCGATGCCAGCTCGATCTCTGAACAATATGACTCTGACGGCTGAAACTGATCTACCTGGGATCAATCGAGTTTGGGTCGATCTGCAAGGCGCCGATATGTACATGGGCGTTAACCAGTTTGAAATGGAAAAGAGTGAACACCTTTGGCAGGGACGGACTCAGTTAGCCGTCTGCACCACAGGGACGATGACCTGGCTAGCAAAGGTGATTTTTGAAACGGATTCGAAACAAGAGATTGTTGAATTGAGGTTTGACGCACGATGAAGACTCGCAATAAAAATCTACTCGTTATTGTGATGCTGATATTGGCAGCCGTCATTGTTAGCTTGGTTTACCTAAAGCCCAATAACAGTTACCAACCGATTCAGCTGGGTGGTGAGTTTCAGGGTAAAAGTATTGATGGCGATCTGTCACTGAGTGACTTCAGAGGCAAGTTGGTACTGCTCTATTTTGGCTACACCTCTTGCCCCGATATATGCCCCACCTCTTTAACCAGTATGAAGTTTGCTTTCAATGAACTCGATGATGAGCAACTAAACCAAATTCAACCCATTTTTTACAGCGTCGACCCTGATCGGGATTCACTGGAACAGCTACAGGTCTACTCTCAGTTTTTCTCGCCTCTCATTCTTGGTATGACCGGCAGCCGTCAGCAGATCGACAGCGCGATTAAACTGTACGGGGCTTACTATCGAATGGTCGAGCAGCCTGATTCAGCGATGGGCTACACCGTCGACCACTCTTCTAAAATCTATCTAATCGATCAACAAGGTGAGTTTCTAGGAAGCGTCTCACACAACAATCCCAACCAACTTGTTGAGAAAATCCGTTCCATCTTGCAGTAGGAAACTAAGATGAAAAAACTGTTAATCGCGTCACTTTTAACAAGCACCCTTGCCCAGGCCGAGGTCGAGATTTCAGATGCGCGTGTGCGTGCTGTTCCACCGGGCCAGAAAATGACCGGCGCATTCATGGATATCAAAAACAGTGGTGCCGATCTTCAAGTGGTTTCAGCTGAGTCCTCTATCTCTAAAGTGGTCGAGCTGCATACTCATATCAAAGATGGTGAAGTGATGCGTATGCGAAAAATTCCTGCCATTGATCTGCCAGCAAACAGCACCACTCATTTGAAACCAGGCGGCCTACATGTGATGTTTATCGGACTAAAGGAGCCACTCTCCATCGATCAGACAATCGATCTGAAATTAAATTTCAGTGATGGAACTAGCCAAGCATTAGAAGTGCCCGTCAAAATGATTCAAAAGCCTGGTATGAAAAAAGAGATGAAGCAGGATATGCAGCATTGATCGATCAGCACATCTTACAGCCACGGGTACGACTGTCGAAGTGGCTGTAGAGTGCTAGACAGGCATCAACCTCTGACTCCAACACTCCCAGCAGTGCCGCTTTATAACCGTCAATATACTCCACCCGATATCCGTCTATCTCTTGAGTCACCCGATAGGATTTGAAACCGACACGATAGACCCCTGAGTAGTGTGGATAATCCATTAGAGATTGCTCTTGGTATGCCACCACTGGCCAACTCTGCTCAATTTTCAGCGCCGGCACTTTTAATGGGTTGTCGTTATGCAACGCAAGAAAGTACTGTAACTGCTCGACATGATCAAATACACCGAGCACCCACACACCTCGATCTGATTGACCCAGTTCCTGCTCACCTTCAGCGTAAAGATACTCTTTTGTCGGCAGCGTCAATCTTAGATAGTTAAAGCGATTAGTAACGCTAGCAAAGAGAGACCAGTCATTGCCTTTGGCCTGTAAAAGCCAATCGGTTGCAGTGATGCTTAACTGGCGCACGAATAACTCTCTAATTGGAACTGATCGACACTCAGAGGCTCCACAGCATAGAGTGTTCTCAGAGCTTCGCTGAGCGCTTTCAAGCGTGGGTTCATTCCATTGTCGAGCAGTTGATGCACCCTGTTAAGAACAGCCTCTTTAAAGCTATCTGAAGCTCCTAACCCTTGAGAGAGGTTATCGGCACTGAAATGAAATTTTCGACCCGCCGATACCGTTAGAATCCACTCATAAGCTTGGGGGGAAACCTCCACTCGCTCAAACTCGGCCTGCTCCTCTTCTGTTCGACCATCTGGCTTATACCAGTAGCCAAAATCCTCAAGCTGTCGTCTTTTCGGCCCCGCCACACACCAGTGAGCAATCTCATGCAACGCACTCGCAAAGAATCCATGTGCAAAGATAATTCGATGATGAGGATAATCCGCGTCGGCAGGCAGGTAGATGGGCTCCCCATCACCCCGGACCAGTTCGGTATTAAGGGATTCCAAAAAGAGAGTATTAAAACACTCAATCAGTTGATCGACTTGAGGATCGAAATCCATATCAGGCTCCAGAAAAAGATCGTTAGATTATAGTCCGGTTAACGTCTGGGATTAATCTGATAGGCACAAAAAAAGCGCCATATGGCGCTTTTTTCTAAGAATCTTACTCTTATGCTACAACAGTTACGTTGTCAGCTTGAGGACCTTTCTGGCCCTGAGTAACTTCAAAAGTTACTTGCTGGTTTTCAGCTAGTGTACGACGACCAGTACCGTTGATAGCACGGAAGTGAACGAATACGTCTGGGCCGTTCTCCTGCTGAATGAAACCAAAACCTTTCTCGTCGTTAAACCATTTAACTGTACCAGTTAGCTGCTCTGACATTTCTTGCCTCTTAATCCTGTCCCATTTAGGAACTTTAGTGCATCCCCGAGGGGAGTTATCTACCAAGTCAATGACTTGGCCTGAGTGCGACCTGTGCCGCGAACTAAATTACAAGCCTATCTTGTAACCCAGTTATTTATTAGCAGGATGAAGTGACAAAACGATGACACAACACTCAAAACTAACAAAATTAGTGCTTAGTTCAGAGTGGATAAGGAGCAGAAGATCAGATGCGAAGTTTTACTTTCGGTGTTCCAGCCAACCCTAGGGTTAAGCTCTAGTGCAACTTGTTTCTCTGGACGTTTCAAACGCCACAACGTAAACAACTGAGTTAAGTTTAATCCAGTTAGTGCCGAATACAACTATTTTTTATCAATGTTACGCTTTTTGCCGCTTTTTAACGCTAGATGACCCTTTTTTAGCCTTACCACGAGGTGGCAAGCCTGTATGCTGAGTCAATAATCTACCTTTTTTAACACTCTTACTTTGCTTATTAACGTTCTTACGGCGCGGACTCTTATATTGATCACCCTCTGAATTGTTTGAAGGAATCAAATGATTAGGGCCATCGCCTATCAAGTCAGCACGTCCCATCGACTTCAGAGCCTCACGTAACAGCGGCCAATTTTCAGGGTCGTGGTAGCGTAGGAATGCTTTGTGTAAACGACGCTGTTTTTCACCTTTGACCGTCTCAACCCGCTCTGAAGACTTTTTGTAGCTTTGACGTTTCAGAGGGTTACGACCGGTATGGTACATGGCGGTAGCGGTCGCCATCGGTGAAGGGTAAAACGCCTGCACCTGATCCGCTTTAAAGTCATTGCGCTTTAACCAGACAGCGAGATTCATCATATCTTCGTCAGTGGTACCGGGGTGCGCAGCGATGAAGTAAGGAATCAGATACTGATCCTTCCCTGCCTCTTTAGAGAAGCGTTCAAACATCTTCTTAAACGCATCGTAAGTACCAATGCCCGGCTTCATCATATGATCGAGCGGACCTCGTTCAGTATGCTCAGGCGCGATCTTTAGATAACCACCAACATGATGGGTCACCAGCTCTTTCACGTATTCAGGGTCTTCCACAGCCAAATCGTAGCGAAGACCTGACGCAATCATCACCTTCTTCACCCCTTTTGTTTTGCGTGCTTTGCGATAAAGCTCCGTCAATGAGGAGTGATCAGTATTTAAGTTGTGGCATATCTCCGGGTAGACACAAGAGAGCTTACGACAGGACTTTTCGATCTCCGGTGACTTACAGGCAATTCGATACATATTGGCCGTTGGCCCGCCTAAATCTGAGATAACCCCTGTAAAGCCTGGGACTTTATCTCTGATCTCTTCAATCTCATTTAAAATCGATTCGTGAGAGCGATTCTGAATAATGCGCCCTTCGTGTTCTGTAATGGAGCAGAAAGTACAACCGCCAAAACAGCCGCGCATGATGTTCACCGAAAACCGAATCATCTTGTAGGCAGGGATCTCTTGCCCTTTATAGATCGGGTGTGGAACACGTGCGTAGTTAAGCCCGAAAACGAAATCCATCTCTTCAGTGGTCAATGGAATCGGAGGTGGATTCAACCACACCTCTTGATCACCATGCTGTTGGACTAACGCGCGAGCATTACCGGGATTTGTCTCTAAGTGGAGTACTCTGCTCGCATGAGCGTAGAGAACAGGATCTTTAGAGACTTTTTCAAATGGGGGAATGCGAATGACTGTTTTACTGCGATCAAGGTGCACCTTAGGTTCAATATGCAGAACCTGAACTTCATCAGCCTCAGGCTCCTCTTTGGAACCCTTTTCCAACGCACACTGTTCAAGGTCTCGGGTGTTAACATAGGGGTTGATCATTCGATCAATTTTGCCCGGTCTATCGATACGAGTGGAGTCTATCTCCATCCAGCCCTCGGGCGTATCCGTGCGAATAAAAGCGGTGCCTCGGACATCGGTCAAGTCGCCAACCGATTCGCCGGCTGACATTCGCTGAGCCACTTCAACAATGGCACGTTCAGCATTACCGTAGAGCAATATATCCGCCCTGGAGTCGAGCAGTATTGAGCGACGAACTTTGTCTTGCCAGTAGTCATAATGAGCAATACGACGCAGTGACGCTTCGATACCTCCCAATACAATGGGAACCTCTTTATAAGCTTCTCGACAGCGCTGGCTGTAGACAATGCTGGCACGATCAGGTCGGCTACCGGCTTTACCACCCGGCGTATAGGCATCATCAGAACGAATTTTACGATCGGCCGTATAACGGTTGATCATAGAATCCATGTTACCCGCCGCAACACCAAAGAATAAGCGAGGCTTACCCAATACTTTAAAGGCCTCAGCACTCTGCCAATCTGGCTGAGCAATAATACCTACCTTGAAACCCTGCGACTCCAGCAGACGGCCAATGATGGCCATACCAAACGATGGATGATCAACATAGGCATCACCGGTCACGATAATGATGTCACACTGGTCCCAACCCAACTTCTTCATCTCAGCTTTAGACAGCGGCAAAAACGGTGCGTGCGGAGCATCGTTACGCTGAGCAATCGAGGTGATTGTTGGAGTGGCTTGCATGATCAATCCAGAGATCTAATGAGTATGGTGAAATTATACGTGAGAGCAGTTAGAAGATCTGCTCAGAATCGATAAAAGTTATCGCGGGTATTGATAGCGATTTAGCCAGCGCTCAATAAACCGGAACGCCAAAATAAATAGCGCAGCGATAGCAAGATACAACATACCTGCCGCAAAAAAGATCTCCAGCGGGGTATAAGTACGAGCAATAATGGTTCTCGCCATACCCGTAAGATCCAACAGAGTAATGGTTGAGGCGAGCGCACTACCCTTCAACATCAGAATTAACTCATTCCCGTAAGCAGGAAGCACAATACCGAAAGCACGAGGCAGGACGATACGTCGTATCTGAACCAGTTTCGACATACCAAAAGCCTCTGCAGCTTCAATCTCCCCCTTTGGAATAGACTGGATTGCACCACGAACAAGCTCAGCACTGTACGCTGCAGTGTTCAGCGTTAACGCTATCAGTGCACACCAGAAGGGTTCACTGAAAATTTCCCAAAGGGATGTATTTCGAATGAGATCAAACTGAGCTGAGCCATAGTAGATCAAAAATATTTGGACCAATAACGGCGTGCCACGGAAGAAATAGATGTATGCCCAAGGAAGCGCAGAAACTAAGCGATTTTTAGAGGCACGCATCAGCGCAAGAGGCACTGCAATCGCTAGCCCCGTTAAGGCTGAATAGAGAACCAATTCTAGTGTTAACCAAACGCCATCAAAGAGGCGTGGAAAATATTCCCAGATCACATCCCATGACCAGTTCATGCTGCAACCCTCTTCTCAGCAGGATTTGATGCGCGCTCAAGATAAGTAGTTATCAAAGTAGATATTGCCGTGAGACCAAGATAGATCAGTGCGGCTGCCATGTAGAAAGTGAACGGCTCTTTTGTAGACCCCGTCGCAACGTAGGCCTGTCGCATAATGTCGTTCAAACCAACAACAGAGACGAGTGCGGTATCTTTTAGAAGTACTTGGAAAAGGTTGCCAAGACCTGGCAGCGCAAGACGCCAAACCTGGGGCAGAATAATTCGATAGAAGGTCGTCAGGCGAGGCAAGCCCAAAGCATAGGCTGACTCCCACTGGCCCTTCGGGAGCGCTTGAATAGCCGCTCGAAAAACTTCAGTAGCGTAGGCACCAAATGCAATAGAGAGCGCCGTGACACCCGCTGCAAAAGCACCCACCTCTATGTAATCTGTATAACCAAAACGCTCTGCGATAGCCATCAACAGCATCGAGCCACCAAAGTAGATGGTGAGCACTAAAAGCAGTTCCGGTATTCCACGAATCAGCGTTGTGTATCCGGTTGCTAACCAGCGAAGTGGCGCAATCGAGGATAGTTTCGCAGAGGCACCAGCAAGCCCAATAATAAGGCCAAAAAATAGGCTAGCGAGCGCAAGCTGAATAGTTATCCAGGCACCCTCCCAAAGAAGGTGACCGAAGCCGTGAAGATCAAACATAGAGTAAGATATTGGCTGCGCCATTTAGGCACAGCCTGTCCCGATTAGTAGATCGAGAATGGGAAGTACTTAGCGTTGATTTTCGCGTAAGTACCGTTATCAACAATCGCTTGAAGTGCTTTGTTGAACTTCTCTTTTAGAGCATCGTTTTTACGAATTGCGATACCGATCTTATCGTCGATGTCGATATCCTGGCCTTTGAACTCAAAGCCTTTGCCGTCATCAGTTCGTAGCCAGTCGTATGCTGGGAACTTATCTGACAGCATGCCATCAAGACGGCCGGCAGCAAGGTCTAAGTATGCGTTATCTTGAGTATCGTACAGTTTTACGCTCGCGCTTCCTGACATGTTGTCTTCAAGGTACTGGCCAGCGATAGTCGCACGCTGCGCACCAAGCGTTTTACCCTTCATGTCACCCATAGACTGACCTTTAGGACCCACGTAAGCGAGAACGTTTGAGTAGTATGGGTTAGTGAAGTCGACAACTTTTAGACGCTCTTCTGTGATCGACATTGATGCGATGATTGCATCGTACTTACGGCTCATAAGACCAGGGATAATACCGTCCCAATCCTGTGCCACTAGCGTACAGTCTGCTTTCATTTCAGCACAAAGTGCATTAGCGATATCTACGTCAAAGCCCTGAAGCTGACCTTTGTCATCGACCATATTGAAAGGCGCGTATGCACCTTCAGTAGCGATACGGATTTTATCGCCTGCGAAAGCTGAAGAGGCTGCAACAGCACTCAAAGTAAGACCAACGACGAGGTTTTTTAATTTCATTATTTTCTCCTATTAGGATCTACTGTCCTATTGATGACTCGACATAAAGGCCTTCACCCTTGCAGATGAAGGATTTTCGAATAGTTTCTCTGGTGTTCCCTGCTCTTCGATATGTCCTTCATGAAGAAAGACAATCTGGCTCGAAACATCACGTGCGAAGCGCATTTCATGGGTTACTATCAGCATAGTGCGTCCCTGTGAGGCCAGATCCCGCATGACCGCCAGCACTTCATTGACCAACTCAGGATCAAGCGCTGAAGTTGGCTCATCGAACAATAACAGCTGTGGATCCATCGCTAAAGCACGTGCTATCGCAATACGCTGCTGCTGGCCACCTGAAAGATGACTAGGATAGGCATCAATCTTATCTACGAGACCGACCTGCTCTAGGATCAGTTTTGCCTGCCCCACCGCCTCATCTTTAGACTGTTTTAAAACTTGAATGGGAGCTTCTGTAATATTCTCTAACACAGTACGGTGCGGCCAGAGATTAAAGTTCTGGAATACAAAACCGATACGCGAACGCATATTTTCAAGCTGCTTTCGACTTTTAGCCTGCAACTCGCCACTCTTAGATGGCACCAACTCAAGTTTCTCATCCCCAAGATAGATCTCACCCTTGCTTGGATTTTCAAGCAGGTTAATACAACGCAGTAGCGTACTCTTACCCGAGCCACTCGAACCGAGAATAGAGATCACATCGCCATCTTTCGCCTCCAGTGAGACCCCTTTGATAACGTTCAGGGATCCGTAGGATTTATGAATATCGATCATGCGAAGCGCAGTAGCGGGTTGTGAATCTTGAGACATTAAAACTTAACCAAACAGTCATGTAATCAAGGGACTTTAGCGAGAATAGTGACACACGGCAAGCCTTCTATATTCCACAAACAAAAAAGCCGCGATAAACGCGGCCCTTAATGTGAGTTTTCGTTTAGCCTTTCGCTTTAACGATTATGTCGTGCCATTTAGCTGGACCAGATGTATGAACAGACTCACCATTCACATCTACAGCCACAGTCACCGGCATATCTTTGACTTCAAACTCATAGATCGCTTCCATGCCCATCTCTGGGAAGGCTAGCACTTTTGAGTCAGTGATCGCTTTAGAGACAAGGTAAGCAGCACCGCCAACAGCCATTAGGTAGACCGCTTGGTTATCTTTGATCGCATCAATAGCGATTGGACCACGCTCTGATTTACCAATCATGCCCAGTAGGCCCGTTGACTCTAGAATCTGACGTGTGAACTTATCCATACGTGTTGACGTTGTTGGGCCAGCAGGGCCTACAACCTCATCACGGACAGGGTCGACAGGACCCACGTAGTAGATGAATCGCCCTTTCAGATCAACTGGCAACTCTTCACCGTTGTTAAGCATCTCTACCATGCGCTTATGGGCGGCATCACGACCGGTCAACATTTTACCATTAAGCAAAATAGTCTCACCAACCTTCCACTCTTTAACCGACTCAGGTGTGATCTCATCTAGATTGACGCGGCGTGTATTAGCACCGACTTCAAAGGTCACTTCTGGCCACTGATCCAAGCTTGGCGGTGTGAGAACGGCCGGCCCATCACCTTTCAAAGTAAAATGAGTATGGCGAGTCGCAGCACAGTTAGGGATCATACAGATTGGCAAAGATGCCGCGTGCGTTGGGTAGTCCATGATCTTAACGTCTAGAATCGTTGTCAGACCACCAAGACCCTGTGCACCAATACCTAGCTCATTGACCGCATCCATGATCTCTAAACGTAGCTCTTCGACACGGTTCTGCGGACCACGCTCACGTAGCTCATGAATATCGATAGGGTCCATCAAAGACTCTTTGGCCATGACTGCTGCCTTCTCGGCAGTACCACCAATACCAATACCCAACATACCTGGTGGACACCAACCAGCACCCATAGTCGGTACCGTTTTAACCACCCAATCCACGATGCTGTCAGATGGGTTCAACATCACCATCTTCGATTTATTCTCTGAACCACCACCTTTAGCAGCCACATGAACTTCTACCTCATCGCCCTCTACAATTTCGTAGTGGATAACAGCAGGAGTATTGTCCTTGGTGTTCTGACGTTTGCCAGCAGGGTCAGCAAGAATCGAGGCACGTAGGACGTTATCTGGGTGCATGTAGGCTCGACGAACACCTTCATTGACCATATCGGTGACGCTCATTGAAGCATCCCACTGAACGTTCATACCCACTTTAAGGAATACGGTAACGATACCGGTGTCCTGACAGATAGGACGCTTACCTTCAGCACACATGCGCGAGTTGATTAGGATCTGCGCCATCGCATCTTTAGCGGCTGGGTTCTCCTCTTTCAGGTAGGCTTCGTGCACACCTTCAATAAAGTCGATTGGGTGGTAGTAAGAGATGAACTGTAGCGCATCAGCAACGCTATCAATAAGGTCGTCTTGGCGAATAACGCTCATTGGAAAACTCCATTTATAGTGATGATCAGGGGGCTCCACCCCTGCAGTGCAGCCAGATTATACATCATCCAAATCAGATGGGATGACCACACTTTGTCTAACGGCTAAGCAGAACCTATAGAGACAAAAAAGCCGGCTCAGTCGCCGGCTATCATTTACGCCCTCTCTGGAGCGTTTGGAAGATCACGCATCAGTAGCGCGTATTCCATATCAGTATCAAAATCGAGTGGTAGTGTCACACGGTGTCCTGAACCTGGGGCAACATGGACTCGAGCACCTTTCTTGTCATACAGCTCATCAAGCTTGAAGCGACGATTACCCTGAGGGGTCATCAACTCAAGTGTGTCACCCACCTCAAATTTGTTCTTCACATCGATAACAAGCTTGCCAGAGTCCGCGTCACGCTCAACCACTTCACCGACAAATTGCTGATGCACACCCACAGAGTTACCCGTTTCATAGTTCTGGTATTCGTCGTGAACATGACGACGGTAGAAACCTTCGGTGTATCCTCGGTTTGCAAGATTCTCAAGGACATCCATTAGCCCCTTGTCGAATGGGCGACCAGCCGCTGCATCGTCAATGGTTTGACGGTAAGCTTGCGCGGTTCTGGCAACGTAGTAGTGCGACTTAGTGCGTCCCTCAATTTTCAGAGAGTCGACGCCCATCTCCGTCAAGCGATGCACGTGCTGAATGGCGCGCAGATCTTTTGAGTTCATGATGTAGGTACCGTGCTCATCTTCAAAGGCCGGCATATACTCTCCAGGGCGAGTCTCCTCCTGGAGCAGGTAGATCTGATCTGATGGCTTACCTTCACCTAGGGCAGGCTGCTTCTCTTCGCTTGGATCAAAGCTCTGAACGGGAACCACATCACCGGACTCATCTTCCTGAGCTTCATGAGCATCGTATTTCCAACGACAAGCATTTGTGCAAGTACCCTGGTTTGGATCTCGGTGGTTGATGTAACCCGATAGCAGACAGCGACCTGAGTAGGCGATACAGAGTGAGCCATGAACAAAGACCTCAAGCTCAATATCCGGACACTGTTGACGTATTTCAGCCACTTCATCTAGCGAGAGTTCACGTGACAGGATGATTCGCTCAATACCTGCTCGCTCCCAGAACTTCACTGCAGCCCAGTTCATAGTATTCGACTGAACAGAGAGGTGAATCGGAAGATCTGGATACTTATCTTTGACCATCATAATCAGGCCAGGGTCGGACATGATCATGGCATCAGGATTCATCGCTACAACAGGATCAATATCCTTCATGTAGGTACCCAACTTTGAATTGTGCGGCAGAATGTTACTGGCGACAAAAAACTTTTTACCCAGTTGATGCGCAATATTGATCCCCTCTTCAAGGTTCTGAAGAGTAAAGTCGTTGTTACGTACACGAAGGCTATAGCGCGGTTGACCGGCATAGACCGCATCAGCACCATAGGCAAAGGCATACTTCATATTTCGCAAGGTCCCTGCAGGGGACAATAGCTCGGGTTTTCGCATCATGTTCTCAAAATTGGTTAAACGGTTTAGCGTGTAAGTGGCACTTCGAAAAGCGGCTTATAGACACTGCCATGATCACCCTCAGTGCTCTGAAGAAGCACAATCGAGTCAGCCGGCAGGCTATGATCGATAGGCGGCAACTCTCTGTCGACAGCAAATCGATTGTCCGCTGGCAAGCGTGCCAAGGTGACGTGGGGCATAAAGTTCTGATCTTTACAAACAATGCCAACCTCTTCGGCTAACGCCACTAACTGCTCATGGAGCATCGTTAGCTGACTATTCTGCGCGGTCATCGCCGCGATCAGGGAGAGTCTCGGATTAACGGCGTAATAACTGACCTGATCTAGCTGAACGGTAAAACGACTACCAAAATCTATTTGAGTGGCACGTTTCTCGAGCTGTTCTATCTGTTCTAGGCTGACATCTCCTAAAAAGCAGAGCGTCAGGTGATAGCCAGATGAATCAAACCAGGTTGCGTCCAGCCCTAAATCAAACTGACACAACTCATCAGAAAGATTAGCGAGCTCTCGAGCCGTTCTATCAGGAATGCGTAAAGCAAAAAAGGTTCTTAGCTTCACGTCTTAACTCAGCTCCATTTCATGTGGCGCGTATTGTGCCCATTGGCAAGGATTTGGACAAGTATTGATCAGTTGCGAATAATTCAACTAACGAATAGCTCCTTCAAGCAGCAGCGTATTGAGCTGTTGTTTGATGTTCAATAGTTCGGCATTGACCGACTGGCGACTAGAATCAATGGAGCGGAGACGATCTTCAATGGTCGCTAAACGGCCATCAAGATCACTGGAATTGGAACCTGCCTTAACTTGTTCAAGCTGCTCTGAAAGCCTTGCTCTCTCGTCCCGTTCAATAGAGAGCTGAAACTCAAGGTCACTGTTGAGTTGAGCTACCCGTTCACTTAATTGAGCGATCTGCTTATCTTTACTGGCAACTAGGTCATTAAGTTTTGATAGTTGCTGGTCACGTTTTTTCAAACTGCTATCAAATTCTGATACTGATTTGGACAGTTTATTAACAGACCCTTCGCTCTTTTTAGCTTGTGCTTGAACTTGATCCACACCTGACTGAATGCTTTTTATCGATTCAGCCTGAGATTTAATCAGTTTAGCTTGTGCTTCAATCGTCTTGCCCTGCTTCTCCAACTGAGGCTTATTGCGCTGATACGAAACGGTCCAAAGCTTAGCGATCTCAGAGTCAAAATGCTTAATACGATCTTCAACACGACCATTAAGCTGCTCTAATCGAGAAGAGAGGGTTTCACCTGATTGTGACGCTGAAGTCGTTGTCTTCGTCAGCGTTGCATCGGTACTCTCAAGCCATAAGTTCATCTGTTCCAGAAGAACGGATTGTTGATCCATCTTTTGAGTCAGTTGGTAGTTCCATACAGCCATAGCCACAGCCACTAACAGTGCAATAACAGCAACACCCGTTGCTAAACCACTACTTTTAGAAGAGGGCTTAACGGCGGCATTAGTGGGGTTGTTAGGCACTTGAGGTTTTTGCTTTTCAGGTTCAAGAGTGGGCACTGGCTCGGCCAGTTGATCTAAATTGAATCCTGGTTCGCGACGTTCAGACATTGAAGAGGGTTCTTACTCAATTAGAAAGTGATACATTACCAGTTTTATCCCCCCCAAAAAAGAGTGCCCAGCAAAGCTGGGCACAGGTGGAGTACTGATAAGAGCGCGATTAAATCGCTAGGTACTCGTTACGAAGCGCTTCGTTATCAAGAACTTCTTGAGCGGTTCCGTCGAATACAACGTTACCGGTATCAAGGATCACTGCGCGATCAGCAAGCTTCAGTGCAGCAATTGCATTCTGCTCGACAATCACGGTAGTAATACCCAGCTCTTTGATCTCACGTAGAGTACGCTCAATCTCTTGAACGATAACAGGAGCCAGACCTTCATAAGGTTCATCAAGAAGAAGAACTTTGATGTCTCGACAGAGCGCGCGACCGATCGCAAGCATCTGCTGCTCACCACCTGACAGAGTGACGCCCTCTTGGTTACGACGCTCGCCCAGACGAGGGAATAGCTCGTAGATGCGTTCGATATTCCAACCTTTAGGAGGCGCAATTTGAGCCAGCTGCAGGTTCTCTTCTACCGTCAAACCAGGAATGATACAGCGATCTTCAGGAACCAGTGCAATACCCGCTTGTGACGCTTCATACGCTGTCATGTCGTGAATATTTTGGTGATCCAACCAGATCTCACCGCTTTTTAATACTGGGTCATCACAACGTGCGATGGTACGCAACGTTGATGTTTTACCGGCACCGTTACGGCCAAGTAGAGCAAGAATCTCACCCTCATGGATATTGAAACTCACACCCTGAACGATGTAAGACTCACCGTAGTAACCATGAATATCGTGGATAGAACAGTAGGTAACCGGTGTACCCAGGTTTTGAGTTCTAACGGCTTCAGTTGCGACTGTATTGGTCATACTTCCGCTCCTCCCAAGTATGCTTCACGAACTTTAGGGTTCACTTTAATTTCATCTGGAGAACCCTCAACGATCACGTGACCTGCTGCCATTACACTCACTTTATCAGCGAGTGAGAAGACTACATGCATATCGTGCTCGATGATGACCATCGTCATTCCATCCGCTTTGATCTTCTTCAACAGATCGATGGTGTTGTTGGTATCGGCACGTGCCATACCCGCGGTTGGTTCATCAAGAAGTAGTAGTTTTGGCTCTTGAGAGAGACACATTGCCAACTCAAGACGACGCTTATCACCACGGCTCATGCTGCCCGCGTGAGTATCAGATTTACCTAGCATGTTCACATACTCTAGGTATTTAGCAGCCTTCTCTTGCAGGTCTGCATCCTGATCAGAACGTTTCCAAGCATTTAGCTTGAATTCGCCATCGCGGTGAGCCAACAGTGGGATCATCATGTTTTCCATGATCGTAAGATCAGCAAAGATCTCAGGAGTCTGAAATACGCGTGAAATACCCAACTGGTTAATCTTATGTGGCTTAAGGCCAATCATGCTGTTACCAGAGAACGAAATCGTGCCGTTATCTGGAATCAACTTACCAATGACTGCGTTCAGCAGTGTTGATTTACCGGCACCATTCGGACCGATGACCGCATGAACGGTTTTCTCTTCAATTTTTAAGTTGACGTCATCCAGTGCTCTCAAGCCACCGAATGTTTTGTTTACGCCAGAGATTTCTAGTACTGACATATAAATATCCTGTTAGCTTGAGTTACTCTTCGCCCTGCTTCGAGAAGCGAGCTTTGATTCGACGGTAACCTTCCATGATGCCACCAGGCAGGAAGATAACGACCAGCATGAAGATTAGACCTAGCGTTAGGTGCCAACCTTTACCTACGAACAGAGACAGTACTGGAACAAGGCCAGAAACCAAGAAGTCTGGTAGGAAATCTAGAGCACTAGTCAGAACTGCACCATCGATAGCAGAGAAGATGTTCTCGAAGTACTTGATAGCTACCGCACCAAGGAACGGGCCAACCAATGTGCCGACACCACCAAGGATTGTCATAAGAACAACCTCACCTGATGCAGTCCACTGCATACGCTCCGCACCCGCTAGAGGGTCCATCGCTGCCATTAAGCTACCAGCAAGACCCGCATACATACCTGATATTACAAACGCTGCCAGTGCATATGGGCGAGTGTTCAAACCTGTGTATGACATACGGTTTTGGTTAGTTTTAAGGCCACGTAGCATCGAACCGAAAGGTGAACGAGTGATACGTAGAGCGACATAAAAACCAACAATCAAGAATGCTGCACAGATGTAGAAGCCTGCTAGGCCACCAAAGTCTGTCATCTCAATGCCGAATAGGTTAGTACGAGGTACCGCACCTTCAGCTAGAGGCGCATCCCAAGCACGTGGGTCAGCCGCTTCAACCTGCAGACCTGTCTCACCCATGGTAATAGGTGTGAGTACAGAGTAAGCAAGGTTGTAACTCATCTGAGCTAAAGCCAGTGTCAGGATCGAGAAGTAGATACCTGTTCGACGAAGACAGATGAAACCAATGACTAGGGCGAAGATACCTGACACCACAACACCGGCAACCATCGCTGGAAGGATGTTCAGTGTAAACAGCTTGAAGATCCAAACCGTTGTGTAAGACCCCACACCGATAAACGCTGCGTGACCAAACGACAGGTAACCTGTCTGACCGAATAGAATGTTAAAGCCAATTGCGAACAGACCGAAGATAGCGAAACGCTGCATTAAGTCTGGGTAGGCTGCACCGAATGGCTGAAGCCAAAGTGGCATTAGCAGGACGGCTGCTGCAAAGCCCAGCAGCATCATCATGTCTGATTTAGGTGTAAATTTATCAATATGCATCTTAGTCCTCCATTACACCCTTGCGACCCATTAGACCACGTGGACGAACGAGCAGTACGATCATTGCAACTAGGTAGATAATTACCTGGTCGATACCTGGGATGATTTGTTTGATTTCGTTCATCGATGCGAACGATTGGAGGATACCGAGTAGGAAACCTGCCGCTACCGCACCCGGTAGTGAACCCATACCGCCTACTACTACAACCACGAATGACAGAACTAGGAAGTCCATACCCATGTGGTAGTTAGGAGAGAGTATTGGTGTGTACATCAAACCTGCCAAACCTGCGACGACAGCAGCTAGACCGAAGACGATACTGAAACGTTTGGTGATGTTGATACCCAACAACTGAACCGTTTGACGATCCGCCATACCGGCACGAACCACCATACCAAAGGTTGTAAACTGCAAGAAGGCAAACACTGCAGCAATGACTATCGCAGCAAAGCCCAAGTAAACAAGACGCCATTTCGGATAGACAATATTGTCGCCTAGACCGAAGAGTGCGCCGATGTTCGCTGTACCCTCAAACATCTCTGGTGCTGGCTGTGGAATCGGGTTTGCACCGTAAATGGCTTTGACGATCTCCTGAATAACGATCGCAAGACCGAAGGTTACAAGGATCTGATCAGCGTGTGCGCGACGGTAGAAGTGACGAATGAGGCCACGTTCCATCACCAGGCCAATCACAAGCATGATAGGTATAGCGATTAAAATCGATATAGGAACAGACCAGTCGATTATGGCTCTACCCGTATCACCGAGCCAGAGCTCTAGGTATGGGATCTCTTTGAATGCTTCAAAGAAAGTAACCGACTCATCTTTAACTTTTGTTGAAATAGTAAGTACTTCGCGAACTGAAACTGCGACGAAAGCACCCAACATGAAAAGAGCACCGTGAGCAAAGTTCACGACACCTAAGGTACCGAAAATCAACGTTAGACCTAGGGCAATCAGTGCATAAGCACCACCCTTATCTAGACCGTTCAAGATCTGGAGGATTATTGCATCCACAGCTATGAATCTCCAAAAAAGCTAATAAAAAACGAAGGGGTCCCTTGGACCCCTTCGCGTGCCAAGGTGTAATTAAAATTACACTTGGATTAAGACCACTGAGCGCCGCCGGCGAATGGGCCTTCGTTTGGATCGTATGTAAGCTTCTCACGTGAAACCACATCCAATACTTCAAGACGGTCGAAGTCAGATGTTGGGTTCATGTTACCGCGTACAACTAGGCCATTCTTCATTACCTGGTGGTCCGCTTTACGGTATAGAGAAGCACCGTTACCCATGCCATCGAACTCGTGATCTTCAAGAGCAGCGATAACTGCTTGTGGATCGAAAGTACCTGCACGCTCAACAGCATCTGCGTAAAGCATAGTCTGAACGTAACAAGTGTGAGCTGCCTGTGATGGTGGGAAACCGTATTCCTGACCGAACGACTTAACGAATGCTTTAGAACCTTCGTCAGTTAGCTTCCAGTTCCAGTTAGTAGAACCTAGGATGCCTTTCATGTTGTCGCCAGCACCTTTCGCCATTAGACGAGAGAATAGAGGAACGATGATCTGGAAGTCCTTACCGTTAACTTGCTTATCTTTCAGACCGAACTGAATCGCCTGAGTCAAAGAGTTAACCATGTCACCGCCGTAGTGGTTAAGGATCAGAGTATCTGCACCAGAGTTTAGGATTGGTGTGATGTACTGAGAGAAGTCACCTGCACCTACTGGTGTTTTAACGTTAGCAACTGTGTTCCAGTTTGCTTCAGCAGCCATACCTTTCTCGATAGAGTCCTGCTGAGACCAACCCCAAGTGTAGTCAGCTGTTAGATGGTAAACCTGACGATCTGAACCGTACTCGTTTTTAAGTACTGGACGAAGTGCTAGTGCTGATTGGTGACAGTTGAACATGTGGCGGAAACCGTGACGACGACGGTCTTTACCAGTTGTATCGTTTGAGTGCGTTAGACCAGCCATAAAGATGGTACCCATCTCTTCAGCTAGAGCCTGAACTGCGATAGCTACACCTGATGATGAACCACCAGAGAACATGATAACGCCATCTTTCTCGATCATACGTTTAGCCGATGCACGTGCTGCGTCAGACTTAGTCTGAGTATCACCAGTTACGTACTCAACTTTCATACCAAGAATACCGTTACCTTTAAGGTTCATTGGTTTCATGGTTTGCATCATGCCGCCATCGCCTTCGCCGTTAAGGTGTTTAACAGCAAGTTTGAATGCGCGTAGTTCGTCTGCACCCTCATCTGCGTAAGCGCCTGATTGAGGTACGTTAAAACCTAGGACACACTTACCTGAAGCTTTAGGGTCGTTACGGAACGAACCAGCAGCAGAAGCAGTTGGGATGTAGAAGCTTGGTACTGCGATAGCCGCTGCAGAAGCTGCAGTGCCTTTAAGTACCGTACGGCGAGAAACGCCTTGAGTCTTATCAGTCATTACTTTGTAACTCCGTTGTTGGGTTTGTTTTTATTACAATCGGAAACTGCAAAGTACTAGAGTCAACACTGAGTGACTACCCTACTAAAGGTTGATTTAGACCAATGTACTAGGAAAACTCTTTCAAGATATGAAATCTCATACCAACCTATAACCAAAGTAAAAATATTAAAGCAAATACAAAAACTTAGCGGTATAAAGAACCTCTTCAACTACTGAATTGTAGACATAAAAAAACCCCGATCGGCTGACCGATCGGGGCTTTATATTTTTGGGGGATGCTTACATCATGCCGCCCATACCACCCATGCCACCCATATCAGGTGCACCCATAGCTGGCTTATCTTCTGGGATCTCAGCAACCATCGCTTCAGTCGTAATCATTAGACCCGCAATTGACGCTGCCGCCTGAAGTGACGAACGAGTTACCTTAACAGGGTCGATGATACCCATCTCAAGCATATCGCCGTAGACTTCTGTACCCGCGTTGTAACCGTAGTTACCTTTACCGTTACGAACTTCGTTGACAACCACTGATGGCTCACCACCTGCGTTTGCTACGATTTGACGAAGTGGTGCTTCCATTGCACGTAGTGCTAGCTGAATACCGATCGTCTGATCATGGTTGTCACCCTCTAGGCTCTCGACAGCCTGAAGTGAGCGAATCAGAGCAACACCACCGCCAGGAACGATACCCTCTTCAACGGCTGCACGAGTTGCGTGAAGTGCATCGTCTACACGAGCTTTCTTCTCTTTCATCTCAACTTCAGTCGCAGCACCCACTTTGATCACTGCAACACCGCCTGCTAGCTTAGCAACACGCTCTTGCATCTTCTCTTTGTCGTATTCAGATGTAGTATCTTCCATCTGTACACGGATCGCTTGAACACGAGCGTCGATGTTTGCTTTAGCGCCAGCACCGTCAACAATGGTAGTATTCTCTTTGCTAATCTCTACGCGCTTAGCTTGACCAAGCTGCTCAAGTTCAACTGCATCTAGGCTCAGACCCACCTCTTCAGAGATCACCTGACCACCAGTAAGAATAGCGATATCTTCTAGCATTGCTTTACGACGATCACCAAAACCAGGCGCTTTAACAGCACACACTTTCACGATGCCGCGCATAGTATTCACTACAAGAGTCGCTAGCGCTTCACCTTCAACGTCTTCCGCTACGATAAGCAGTGGACGTGATGATTTAGCAACACCTTCAAGTGCTGGAAGCAGCTCACGGATGTTAGAGATCTTCTTATCAACTAGAAGAATGAATGGATCTTCTAGTTCAGCAACCATAGAGTCTTGGTTAGTTACGAAGTAAGGAGATAGGTAACCGCGATCGAACTGCATACCTTCAACAACGTCTAGTTCGTTTTCGAAACCAGAACCTTCTTCAACAGTGATGACACCATCTTGGCTTACACGCTCCATCGCTTCTGCAATGATGTTACCCACTTCAGCGTCAGAGTTTGCAGAGATAGTACCAACCTGAGCAATCGCTTTAGAATCAGCACATGGCACAGCCATTTCAGCAAGCTGAGCAACTACAGCAGCAGCCGCTTTATCGATACCACGCTTAAGATCCATTGGGTTCATTCCCGCTGCAACAGACTTAAGACCTTCATTAACAATCGCTTGAGCTAGAACAGTTGCAGTCGTAGTACCGTCACCAGCAACGTCGTTAGCTTTAGAGGCTACTTCTTTAACCATCTGTGCGCCCATGTTTTCGAACTTATCTTTAAGTTCGATCTCTTTAGCGACTGAGACACCATCTTTAGTCACTGTTGGTGCACCAAATGATTTTTCTAGTACAACGTTACGACCTTTAGGGCCTAGAGTTGTTTTAACCGCATTTGCTAGAACGTTTACGCCAGCAAGCATGCCCTGACGAGCATCATTTCCAAAGAGTACTTCTTTAGCAGACATTTCTTAGAATCCTTTAAATTTATTCAATTCTTTACCAGTAAAACGAATTAGGCTTCTAGTACGCCGTAAATTTCGCTCTCTTGCATGATCAGCAGCTCTTCACCATCTACTTTGATAGTGTTAGTGCCCGCGTACTGACCAAAGATCACTTTGTCACCGACTTTGACAGACAGCTCAACAACCTGGCCATCATTAGTGACACGACCAGCGCCTACTGCGACAACCTCACCTTGGTTTGGTTTCTCTGCAGCTGCACCTGGCAATACGATACCGCCAGCCGAAGTAGCTTCTTCTTCGCTACGACGAACTACTACACGGTCATGAAGTGGACGAATTTTCATCTGGTTCTTCTCCTGAATCTAGGATCCAATACGATGTTGGTTTTTTGTTTAAAGCCAGTGAACCAATAATTCACCGACAATTCTTAGGTGAAATATTTAATTGGGGAGGGGGGAAAAGATTTCAACACCCAAGCTGAAAAAAATTTAAATTTCCAACTTAGGTCTTAGCAAGCCATAAGCAGAAAGTGCAGGACTTATTAATGGACAACCCAGTGTAAATTAGTGCAACCGTTTGTCGTCGTTATTGCTTGATGGGTCATTCACCTCAACAAAATCACCATCAATGATGTCACTTCTATTTTGAGAGAAGGGATCCTGGGAGTTCTGGGTCGATGAGTAAAAGTGTGCTTGCCCACCACTCTTAGTAAACGCATCACTTATGCGTTGTCCGAAAAGATTAAAAAACAGGCCACGAGTGAATGGCAACAGGCAGGAGAAACCAATTACATCGGTCACAAACCCAGGAGTAACCAAAAGGGCTCCGCCTATCGCTATCAATATCCCATCTCTCATTTCTGATAGCGGAATCTCTCCACTCTCAATACGACTGCGAGCTTTTAACAGAGTCGTCACACCCTGATAACGCAACATATTTACCCCGATAAAAGCTGACAGCAGAACCAGGCCCACGGTATACCAGCCACCAATCGCTTGACCGACCTTTATAAGGATGGTGATTTCAATAACGGGGATTACGACAAAGATAATAAAGAGTATTGGCATGCTGTTCTCGCTCTGTTTTAACCAAGGCTATCAAGGCTGCGAAGAAATCTAAAGTGAACAGCTGATTGTTTAACTTAAATTTACATTCAGGCAACTATTTACATATGGGCTACATTCGAGCCACAACCGGACTACAACTGGGCTTTTGCAGCGCAATATCACTTTTGTGCAGTGATCTTTTACCTATGTCTAATACCTTAGATGGCGGGTATAACCAACTTGAATAAACAATAAATTCAATTACTTAAATGCACAAAAAAGGGTTTGACCCGAACCTCTGCAAACAATTCTTTTCAATTTTTAAAAAACTCCACAAAAGCTATGGATTTTGCACTGCAGAAGGCTTAGTTTGTGCAGTGCAATAGCTGCTATGCAAAAATAATTGCACCGCAAAATAAAAACAGGCAGCAATCAGCGTTAAGCGCTGAAAATATTAGATTGTTGGTAGGAGTCCGGAAATGGATCTAAAAGATAAAGTAGTAGTGATCACTGGTGGTGGTCGTGGTCTTGGCCGTGCAATGGCACTTGAGCTAGCAAACAAAGGTGCACGTCTTGCACTGGTAGACCTTAACCAAGAAGACCTTGATGAGACTCTCAATCAAGTAAAAGCTGCTGGCAGCGATGGCCGCACTTACGTATGCAATGTCTCTAAAGAGGCTGAAGTTGAAGCTCTATTCGAATCGGTGGTTGCCGACATGGGTGGCTTAAACGGTCTTGTTAACAATGCTGGCATCACACGTGACGGTCTATTCATCAAAGTAAAAGATGGCGAAATCGTCTCGAAAATGAGCATGGATCAGTGGAACCTGGTAATGGATGTAAACCTTACTGGTACCTTCTTATGTGCACGTGAAGCTGCTGCACAAATGATCAAAAACAAGCAAGAAGGCTGCATTATCAACATCTCTTCTATCTCGCGCAGTGGTAACATGGGCCAGACCAACTACACCGCGACTAAGGCAGGTGTAGAAGCAATGGCCGTTACTTGGGCGAAAGAGCTTGCTCGATACGGTATCCGTGCAGCATCGATTGCACCAGGCTACATCGGTACTGAGATGGTCATGGCGATGAAAGAGGAAGCACGCGAGAAAATCGCTGCGGGCATCCCGGCTAAACGTCTTGGTAAACCTGAAGAGATCGCTCACACAGTCTCTTTCATCCTTGAAAACGACTATGTATCAGGTCGTTGTTTCGAGGTTGATGGCGGTCTTCGAATCTAATTCGAATCGCTCTCTAAAAAAGCTGGCTTCTGCCGGCTTTTTTATTGCTTCATTTACCGTTCATACACAAATTGATAGCATCTGACAGAGTTTTTTAAGGAAGCTATAAAAATGCTATCAAACTGGATTGACACTCTTCGGGTTTATAAAGATAAGCGCCTACTTTGGGTCTTCTTGATGGGGTGTAGTTCCGGCTTCCCCTGGGTTCTAATCGGCTCCAACATGAGTGGCTGGCTCAAAGATGAAGGCCTATCTCGAACCGCCATCGGCTTCTTCGGTTCTATCTTTGCCGTTTATGCATTTAACTTTTTATGGGCCCCTTTGGTCGATCGTGTTCGCCTGCCGGTTTTAAGCCGTTTAGGACAACGCCGATCTTGGATATTTTTATGTCAGGGTATCATGCTGTTTATGATTCTGCTGATCACTCAGGCAGACCCAAGCAGCGCCTATTCTGCGATGGGAGAACCAACCACAGAATCTGGCAAAGTGCCAGGCATGCTATATATCTCTCTGATCGCATTGATGATTGCCATCGCATCGGCCACCCAAGACATTGCAGTGGATGCTTTCCGTATCGACCAGTTTGATATCAATGAAACCACGAAGATGCCGCCCGCTTCAGCTATGGCCGTTGTCGGCTGGTGGACTGGCTACTCGCTTCCAGGCTACCTAGCCTTCGTTAATGCCGACTCAATGGGATGGAACGGTGTCTACGGTGTTATGGCAGTGATCATGGGCCTATTAATGGTATTTACTCTGTTAGTGGGTGAGCCGGTCGATCGCCGCTCTAACCTTCAGAGCAAACTGGAAGAGAACTACCAAAACCGCTTTGGTTTAGGTCGCTTCGCCAGCTGGTTCGCAGTTACGGTCATTGAACCCTTTGCCGATTTTATTCGCCGAAACGGTCTATCGGTAGCCATCACCCTAATCGCCTTTATCTTTATGTTTAAGATTGGCGAGGCTTTCTTGGGGCGGATGTCAGTGGTCTTCTATAAAGAGGTTGGCTTTACCAACGAGCAGATTGGTGAATACACCAAGATGCTAGGCTGGATAGCGACGGTGGTGTTCACACTCATCGGCAGTGCCATCAACGTTCGCTTTGGTGTGCTTAAAGGGCTTATGATTGGTGGTATCGCAATGGGTGCATCTAACTTAATGTTCGCACTGATAGCAGAAGTTGGGCCGGTAGAGTGGCTGTTTGCAGCAACCATTATCGTCGATAACTTTACTACCGCCTTCTCAACAGTTGCCTTTGTGGCCTTCCTAACGGCACTGACAGGGCGTGCATTCAGTGCGACTCAATACGCCCTACTCGCGTCGTTGGGTAACCTTGGTCGCACAACGCTGGCGAGCTTCAGTGGCACCATGGTAGATGGTCTTGATGGTAACTGGTCACTGTTCTTTGTCATTACCTTCTTGATGGTCATTCCATCACTGGTCATGTTGTGGATGCTGCGCGACAAACTGGAGGTAGCTCAAGCTAAGACTCTAGAACAGAATCAACGTGAGCAAAGCTGATCACTACTCTTAAGAAACAAAAAAGCGACCTCTTTTCAGACGTCGCTTTTTTATTGAGCGTAAACTCTAGTCGCGGAAGTTTTTGTACTGCAGAGGCAGCTCAAAATCTGACTCACGCAACAGCGCCATCACCGCTTGAAGGTCATCACGTTTCTTACCGGTGACACGCAGTTGTTCGCCTTGCACTTGAGTCTGAACTTTTAGCTTTGAGTCCTTGATCAATTTACCTAGCTTCTTGTTCGCTGCCTGATCTAGACCTTGCTTAAGAACAATCGTCTGGCGAGCCTGTTTACCATTCTGCTCAGCTTTTTGAATGTCCATACAGTTTGGATCGATCTTTCGATTAACCAATTTTGCTCGAAGCACATCGATCATCTGCTTTAATTGAAAGTCCGCTTCAGCAACCGCTTTAACCGACTCACCGTCTAGCTCAAAACTGGCATCCACGCCCTTAAAGTCAAAACGTGTTGAGATCTCACGATTCGCTTGATCGACCGCATTAGCCACTTCATGAGAATCTACTTCAGAAACAATATCGAACGATGGCATCGCCCTCTCCTCTCTTAAAACGAATGAATGGTCGATATAATACCTTTTTTCATTAGGAGTGGTACGTGTGACTTGGCATATAATTGGTGCCGGTGCGATTGGCAGCCTTTGGGCTGATCGATTACATCGACAAGGCGAAGCGATTACACTAGTACTCCGCTCCTCTGAGCAGGTCGACGCATTCAATCGCAATGGACAATCACTTCGTGTTGAGAGCCCTAATAAAGAGTTGAGAGTGGTTCAATGCAAAGCGACCTGCGCAGAAAATCTCTCAGACACCATTACACATATACTAATCACTACTAAAGCGTTTGATGCACTTGATGCCATTAACAGGGTTAAGAATCAGTTAGCGAGTGATGCCACCATCATCGTTATGATTAATGGCTACGGTGTACAACAGACGATTCAAGAGACCTTTCCAGATCACAACATTCTATTTGCCAGTACGACCGATGGTGCTTTTAATCTAGCACCTTTCCATACGGTTCATGCGGCAAATGGCTCTACGCTTATCGGAAGCCTTAATAAAAAAGTAGATAGTAAAGCATCATCGCTTTGTGGGGCCGACTGGATCGATGATATCGATACCATCTTATGGCGAAAAGTCGCGATAAACTGCTGTATAAATCCAGTTACTGCTACACATCAATGCACCAATGGCGAAATATTTTCGACAGACGAGCGGGTAATAGTGACAACCAATCTGGCAAAGGAAATTGAGCTGCTTGAGCTCAAGATGGGGATTGATCGTCACACTCCACTGATTGAAGAAGTTAGAAGCGTTGCCGAATTAACCTATAAAAACCGGTCATCCATGTTACAGGATGTCGCAAAGGGTCGACGCACAGAAGTTGAGCATATTAACGGGGCCATTGTGGATCTCGCTAAAAAGTACGCAGTCGAAGTTCCCTGTAACAAAAAGATGCTTAATACCATCCAAAGCCTAACGCTTGCTGAACGTTAACAGAGTGAATGCCATTCAACATCGCTTGAATCGATTCAAGTTGCCTAACCTAGTCGCGCTGATACAATGCGCGTCACTCATCGGAGTAGGTGCCCTTTAATGGGGTTAAACGGGAAGTTCAGTGAAAAACTGACGCTGCCCCCGCAACGGTAAGGACGGTTATTTCAACATCATGCCACTGGCGACAGCTGGGAAGGCGTTGAGATAGAGACCTCCAAGCCCGGATACCGGCCCACTCTCAATTCCATCCAACCATGCGCGGTGGGCGCATCGAGAGAGATCATGAAATTATTTACGACCCTTTTACTGGCAGCGTCGACTGCTTCCTCTTTTGCTGTTGCTGAAGAGACTATTCTCGTCACCAAAACCATCACCAGCGCAGCTAATGTTGAGCAAGATTTAGCCGAAGTACTTCCGTCAGCAAGCGTAATAACCCGCTGGGAAATCGAGCAGTCGCCTGCAGCAACGGTGATTGATTTGATCCAATCTGAACCTGGGATAGAAATTGGCCGAAATGGTGGACCAGGCACGGTCTCTTCAATATTTATGCGGGGACAAGCTAGTAAAAACGTTGCGGTTTTTGTGGATGGTGTAAGATTGCAAACGAATGCGCTGGGGGCAGTACTCTATAACAACATTCCACTATCCCAAATTGATCGTATAGAGATATTACGTGGCAACATGAGTGCGCTTTATGGAAGCTCAGCTGTTGGCGGTGCCGTTCTTATATTTACCAAATCAGGCAGTACAGCAGATTCTTTCAACGCTAAAGTGACTTACGGATCGCGTGATACTCAAGAACTAGACCTATCATTCCGTGGTAAATCAGATGACATTTCATATACTCTCTCAGTAAATGAGTTTAGTACCGAAAACAGATCTGCTATTAACCCATTGCAAAAACCAACAACCGACTCTGACACCGACCCATTCAAGAACACGGGAATTAGTAGCCGTATTGAATGGGCACCATCAGTTGATAAAAAGCTAGGTATTAACTTAAGTAAATCAACAGGCAGAATCGACTATGATGGCACATATTATGTTGGTACTTATCCTAATAGTGTTGCCCACAATGATGGCGATTTTTACGCAAACCAAGAAAGTGACTCTCTAAGTATTTATGGCTCAGGAAAAGTTACAGAAAAATCATTAACCTCTCTCAGCATAACTCGCTCTAACTATAGCTATCATGAATTTATCGAGGGCGACGACCAAACACCTAAAAAAGCAAACCAAACAGTCTTTACAGTAAACAATTCAGTTAACGTGGAAAAAGGCACTATTACCTTTGGTACTGAAATATCCGATGCAGATTACACTGATGCCTATAACACGGTTAATAGAATAACTCAAAGTGTGTTTGCTGGTGTTAATGGAAACCTAAGCGAATCTATCGACTATCAGCTAAATATTCGTCATGACTCGATTGATACAGACAACAAAATCTCTTCAACCAGCCAAAAAGAGAGCTCAAATACATGGCTTTTGGGGAGCGGGTATGACTTGCATAAATCTATTCGAGCAACTGCACTTTACTCGACCTCTTTCGCGGTACCAACTGCAGATGAATTTGCCGGGAATCCGAATCTAAACGCAGAAGAACACAAAGGTTACGAGCTTGGAATTGATTACAAATCTTCCAACTGGACAAGCGGTTTAACTTATTTTAGAAATCGAAGTTCAAATGCCATCATTTATAGTAACAATGGATACGAGAATATTTCTTACGATAACGCGGGTTTTGAGTTTGATCTGTCAGGATCAATTGACCAGATTAACTATAAATTAAGCCATGTCATCCAAAATCCAAAGGATGAAACAGGTGAACGACTTTCTCGCAGAGCTAAGAACTACACAACATTAGAGCTAAGCGGTTTGTACAACTCCTATGATTGGCTAGCACAAATCATTCACTCGGGTGACAGAGATAACTCGTATTGGGATGACCAAATTCTGAAGTCTTATACCGTTACAAACTTTTCTGTAAGTAAAAAGATCAATAATAATTGGAGTGCTAAGCTAAAATTCGAAAACCTTTTCAATGAAGAGTATCAACTAGCTTACAGTTATGATGCCGTTCCATTTGGAGCATTCCTTTCGATTCAATATCAACCGAAGTAAACTTATCTAACAACGTCAAAAGAGAGTGCTTCATGGCTAATCGACTTACCAAAGTCTATACACGCACTGGCGATAGAGGGACTACCCGCCTCGCCACTGGGGCAGAAGTGCATAAGACACATCCGCGTGTTGAAGCGATGGGTACTGTTGATGAGTTAAATAGTCTGATTGGTGTGGTCGATTCACACCTTTCAGAAGCTGATGATCTATCGCCAATCTTTCGCAGAATTCAAAACGATCTGTTCGATCTTGGTGGTGAGATTGCCATTGCTGATGACAGCTATGTGGTTATTTCACCCGAGATGGTTAATTGGCTTGAAGAGGTGTTGGATCACTACAACGACACCCTTCCATCACTAGAGAATTTCATTCTTCCAGGCGGAACACCCGACGCGGCTCACACTCATCTCGCCAGAGCGGTCTGCCGACGAGCTGAACGCGGCTTGGTAGAGCTCGCACAGGAGAGTAGCGTCAATCCGCAAGCCATAGCCTATATAAACCGCCTGTCGGATCTGCTGTTTGTACTAGGCAGAGTCCTAGCTCGACGCGATGGACAAGAAGAGATACTCTGGCAACAACGTTCACCTAAAAATTAATCTATCGAGAACCCAACCATGCGCCTTCTGGCCCTTCTTACGTTTCTTACATTCACCACAACCAGTTATGCAGACTGTGCCTTTGATCAAGATGTGTGCGAAGCATCCTGTAAACTTCGCTTCATTACCAATGATGCAGAGAAAGCAGGCTGTATCTCACGTTGCGTTGCTGAAAGAACTCTCTGTTCGGCTAAAATCGGGGCGGGTAAAGCGAAAGAGTTTGGTGAAGAAGCACTAGAAGAGTCGAAATCCTTTATTGAAGGCTTTACGGCTGATCAAGCAAAAGATCTGGGTAAAAAGGCTTGGGAAAACACCAAATTGTTTATCGGTGGGATGATCGATAAACCCAAAGATGAGTCGACCGATTAGTCATTAATCTGAGCGACTCAAAATTTCACAAACCTCATCCACTCCATCTAGGGTTCTCATCGTCAAACGATGAAGATAATCGGAATTGATTTTATAGAGATTCTGGTGCCTAACCGCCTCAAGAAATGGCCACTGCTGCCAAGCCTCTTGCCAAGTATCAGGAAGACCATCGGATGCTAAAATTAGCTCTGGATTCATACTGATGACTGATTCAATACTGACTTGCGGTGCCATTTCAGGCCGATCTTTGAAAATATTAACGCCACCGCAATGGTCCACAGCTTCTGAAACCACCGATTGGGCGTTAAGCGTGAGCATCGGATCTGACCATAGTTGGTAAAAGACTCTCTTAGGCTCTTTTACCTTGACGGCGCTGCTGGCCAAGCGGCGATTAAACTCGGCAATCAAATTACTCGCCTCTGCCTCTGCATTCAGCAAAATACCCAACTCAGTTAGCTGAGAAGGAATCTCAGCGAGAGTATCCCCCTTAATCCGAACCAACTTCAGACCCAGAGATTCAAGGTAAGTTAACTGCCGTTCGGGATTCCCCCCCTGCCAAGCCAATACATAATCGGGATCTAACTTCACAATCGCTTCGGCATCGAGCGATTGGTAGTCCCCTATCACTTGAATATCTAGAAGCTCTTTAGGGTAATCAGCGGCAGAAACCCTACCAACAACCCAATCCCCTTTTCCCAGTGCATAAATATTTTCAGTCAGGTCCGGCGACAACACCACCAACCGAAGGTCTGCTAGAGCCGAAGCAGGAATGAGTAGAATAATCAGAAAGCGCAGCAGCAAAACTAGCCTCATTAATACTTATTACTGAGCAATAATTGAATTAAGCCTCCAGTTTAGCATGGGCTTTAGCGCGACTTTCATTTATTCTTATCGGATAGAGCTTGAGTCACACAAAGGAGTTAACGTGGATCAGAATACTGTTTGGGTTATTGCAATCGCTGCGCTTATTATCGGTACTTTATTGGGTTTCTTGTTTGGCCGTAGTGGCACTAACGGTTCACGTGAAGTACAACTTGCGAACGATCTTGAGAAAGCTCAGCTTGATTTAGAGCGCTACCGTGATGAAGTTAACCAACATTTCAGCAAGACAGCTGAACTTGTGAACGGCTTAACCAACCAATACCAAAAAGTGCATCAGCATTTAGCTGAAAGTGCTGAAACACTGGTTCGTGATGAAAAATTGGTTGCTAGTCTAAAGAGCAGTGCAGGCAGTCAACTGGAAGACAAGTCTACAGCCTCTAAAACTCAAGCAGAGCCACCGACTCTCTCTATGCCACTAGACTACGCTCCGAAGAGAGAAGATGAACCTGGCACGCTGTCAGATAGCTTTGGACTTCACTCTGAAATTGTTGAGAACCCAGCGGACCCCGCCAAGGTTTACAACCGAGACGAAAAGAGCGCCTAAGCGCTCTTTTTTATTGCCTAAACAGCCAGTCAAAATCAGGCGGGGTTATCGATATCGATAAATTGATGTTCGATGCCAAAGGTTTTCGACAAATGCTCTCCCAACGCCTTTGCACCGTATCGCTCCGTTGCGTGATGTCCGGCTGACAGGTAGTGAATACCCGCTTCTCTCGCATAATGAACCACTGGCTCAGAGATCTCGCCACTAATGAAGAGGTCAGCCCCAAGCTGATCAGCACGTTCAATCATGCGTTCTGCCGATCCGGTGCACCAGGCAATGCGTTGCACTGAACGATCGTCACCCAGAATCAATTCAGCCTGACGACTAAGCTTCGTGGAGACTAGATCCGAGAAAGATTGAGCACTCATTGGTTGAAATATTGACCCAACATTCCCCACACTGAACGGGTTACCCTGATCCATGCCATCTTCTATCTGAATGCCGATAATCTCAGCCAACTGAGCATTGTTTCCCACAACAGGATGCGCATCGAGAGGCAGATGATAAGCCAATAGGCTGATATCGTTTTTCATCAGGGTACGAATACGATTGCCTTTAATGCCGGTCAATGGCTCGGACTCCCCTTTCCAAAAGTAACCATGGTGAACCAACAGAAGATCAGCACCGGCCTCAACTGCCGCATCAATCAACGCTTTGCTTGCTGTAACACCACTGACAATTTTCGAGACATTTCTCTTACCCTCAACTTGCAATCCATTGGGGCAGTAGTCTTTAAACCGATCAACGGATAAATAGTCGTTGCAGTAACTGACAAGATCTTTCAACGCGACAGACACTGGATACCTCTTAGAAAAATAGTGTTCAAGTTACATCTTACCCCGCTATCGCCTTATAATCAGTAATCAATACAACCTGGTAAGAGCAATTTAACATGGGCAAGTATCTGAACACCTTGGTTTGGCCAACACTGGCTGGCATTCTAGCGGCAGTATTGATCGTTCAATTCTTCCCACAGCTCAGCGGCTCTAACAGTACCGAAATTAAGCTGATCAACACACCCGCAGATCAAGCTGGGCCGCAATTGATTACAAGCTACTCTGAAGCCGTGAAGAAGGCAGCGCCATCGGTTGTCAGTATTTATGGACGCTCATTAGAGACTAATGAGAACAACCAGATTTCACTTCCTCAAAGTTTAGGTTCTGGCGTTATTATCAGCAAAGATGGTTTCGTCATGACCAATAACCACGTTGTAGCTGCTGCTGAACAGATCATCGTTTCGTTAATTGATGGACGTGAGGCAGTGGCTTCCATTGTCGGCACCGATCCAGAATCAGATTTGGCACTGTTAAAAGTAAACCTGGAGAATCTACCCGGCATAACACTGCTTCCAACCAGCAGTGTAGCGATCGGTGATGTTGTTCTGGCCATCGGAAACCCTTTCGGTGTTGGGCAAACCGTTACCCAAGGAATTATCTCTGGCATGGACAGACACAGTTTAGGGCTGAATACCTATGAGGACTTTATTCAAACCGATGCTGCTATTAATCCAGGCAACTCCGGTGGTGCACTGATCACGGCTACCGGCGATCTGGTTGGCATCAATACTGCCATTTTTTCTAAATCAGGTGGCTCACAGGGCATTGGCTTTGCCATTCCAACGGAACAAGTCATAGATGTGCTATCCAATCTAGTCCGTTATGGCCGAGTCATTCGCGGCTGGGTAGGCGTGGAAGCTCGTCCGATGCTTCCAAATGAGGCGGAGGCCGCTGGTCTGAAACGAGAGATCAAAGGTTTGTTATTAACCGGCATCTATCGCAATAGCCCTGCGGAGCTGGCAGGCCTGCAACCGGGTGACGTTTTATTAGCGATCAACGGTGAACCCGTTAAAGGTTCCGGAGTGGCATCAATGAATCAGATTGCTCGCGTAAAACCGGGTGATGTGACAGAGATGAAGATCTTTAGGGACAACAAAGAGTTGGTACTTGAGGTGACAACCAGTGAGAGACCTCCAAGCCGATAACCATCAGCTTGGAGCACTAAGTTAAGTGTTGTCCTTGATTCGATACTCAGCAGAACGAGCGTGAGCCGTTAGACCCTCTCCTCGCGCTAAAACAGAAGCCACTTTGCCCATCTCTGATGCACCCTCAGCAGAGAACATGATCAGTGAAGAGCGCTTCTGGAAATCGTAGACTCCTAATGGTGAACTGAATCGCGCAGTACCAGAAGTAGGCAGAACGTGGTTCGGACCCGCACAATAATCACCTAGAGCCTCTGCAGTATAGCGACCCATAAAGATGGCACCAGCGTGCTTAATCTTTTCAGTCAAAGCGACAGGGTCTTCAACAGAGAGTTCAAGGTGTTCTGGAGCAATTCGATTGGATAGAGCAGCCGCTTCATCCAAATCAGCAACTTCAATTAATAGAGCACGATCCGCAAGAGAGGCCGAAATAATCTGCTCACGCTCAAGTGTAGGTAGCAATTTGGCAATACTCTGTTCAACACGATCAATATAATCGGCATCAGTTGCGATCAAAATAGGCTGAGCATCTTCATCATGCTCTGCTTGAGAGAAGAGATCCATCGCAACCCAATCCGGGTCCGTTTTACCATCGCAAATCACAAGAATCTCAGAAGGTCCTGCAATCATATCGATACCAACAGCACCAAATACCGCACGCTTAGCTGTAGCAACATAGATGTTACCTGGACCGACGATTTTATCGACTCGAGGCACTGTCTGTGTTCCATAAGCGAGAGCAGCAACGGCTTGTGCGCCACCGATTGTAAAGACACGATCGACGCCCGCAATCGCTGCGGCGGCTAAAACCATCTCATTGATAACACCATCCGGCGTCGGCACAACCATGACAATCTCTTCAACACCGGCTACTTTCGCAGGCATTGCGTTCATCAAAACTGAAGAGGGGTATGCCGCCTTACCACCAGGAACGTAGATACCTACGCGATCCATAGGGGTTACTTTCTGGCCTAACAATGTACCGTCAGCCTCTTCGTACTGCCAAGAGTGAGAGAGCTGTCGTTCGTGGTATGAACGCACACGATCAGCAGCCACTTCAAGTGCATTACGCTGTTCTGGAGAAATAGCCTCAAGTGCCTGCTGCAAACGAGCTTTTGACATCTCTAACTGAGAGATCTCAGATACAGTCGTGCGATCAAAACGATTGGTTAACTCAACAACCGCCTCATCACCCCTAGCTCGAACCTGCGCAATAATGTCATCAACTCGCTCATTGACGGCTTTATCTGAGACACTCTCCCAAGCCAACATCGCATCAAGTTGCTGATCGAAATCGGCTTGTGAACTTTTAAGACGTTTAACTTGAGAAGTCATATTACTTTCCACGTTTATCAATAACCGCTTGTGTTAGTTGATCAAGAATTGGTTGAATCAGATCGTACTTCATCTTCATAGAGGGCTGTCCTACTACGAGACGAGAGCTGATATCAGCAATGTGATCCATCGCTTCTAAGCCATTGGCACGTAATGTGTTACCGGTATCGACGATGTCTACAATGCGATCGGCCAAACCCATGATAGGAGCCAACTCCATCGCGCCGTATAACTTAATAATGTCGACCTGACGTCCTTGACGAGCAAAATATTCACGAGTCACGTTGACGAACTTGGTAGCGACACGCATGCGACCTTCAACTGCTTCAGCATCTTTCATTCCTGCTACGCGAAGTTGGCAGGTAGAGATCTCTAAATCTAAGGGTTCGTAGAGTCCGGCCCCGCCGTGCTCCATTAAAACATCTTTCCCGGCAACACCCATGTCAGCACCACCGTACTCAACGTAGGTTGGAACATCGGTCGCACGAATCACTACTAGCTTAATATTCTCGTGATTAGTATCAAAGATGAGCTTTCGGCTTTTAAAAATATCTTCAGTCGGCTCTATGCCCGCTGCAGCAAAAAGCGGTAGGGTCTCTTCAAGAATTCGCCCTTTAGACAGTGCTATGGTTAATTGCTCTTTCATCACTAATCCAATTATTAAGCGGGTACACGGCGAATTTTAGCGCCTAAGGACTGCATCTTCTCTTCGATACACTCATAACCACGGTCGATATGGTAGATACGCTCCACTGGAGTCTCGCCCTCTGCAACCAAACCTGTGAGTACAAGACTTGCTGATGCTCGTAGATCTGTCGCCATAACCGGTGCCGCTTTAAGTTTTTCTACACCTTCAATGGTTGCAGTGTTGCCATCAACAACGACTTTCATACCCAAACGAATCATCTCTTGAATGTGCATAAAGCGGTTCTCAAAGACAGTCTCTTTAATGCGCCCCACGCCTTCAGCAATACTATTAAGTGCTGCAAACTGAGCTTGCATATCGGTCGGAAACGCTGGGTATGGAGCGGTTGTAATGCTCACCGCTTTAGGGCGACGGCCCTCCATATCCAACTCGATCCAGTCATCACCTTGTGTGATTTTGGCACCAGCCTCTTCAAGCTTTTTCAAAACAGCTTCAAGAATATCACCGCGAGTATTACGGGTACGCACTCGACCTGAAGTGATTGCGCCAGCAACTAGAAAAGTTCCTGTTTCAATTCGATCCGGCATAACCGAGTGAGTGCACCCTTTCAATGTCTCTACGCCCTGTACATGGATCGTATCTGTGCCAGCGCCCGAAATTTTAGCGCCCATAGCGATAAGGCAGTTGGCTAGATCGACCACTTCGGGTTCACGTGCCGCGTTTTCAATGATCGTTTCACCTTCGGCCAAAACTGCAGCTGATAAGATGTTTTCGGTACCGGTTACCGTCACAGTATCAAAAAAGACCGTAGCCCCTTTTAAGCGGCCATCAACACGAGCATCAATGTAGCCATCCATGACTTCAATCTGAGCCCCCATCGCTTCCAAGCCACGCAGGTGAAGATCGACCGGACGACTACCAATAGCACAACCACCAGGCAATGAAACCTGCGCACGTCCATGTCGCGCTAATAGAGGTCCAAGCACGAGAATTGAAGCGCGCATGGTTTTCACCAGCTCATAAGGCGCTGTGAATTCGGTGATCGTAGTGGGATCAAGCTCCACACTCATCTTATCGCCCACAGTAAGTTCAACGCCCATACGACGCAGCAGTTCAAGCATGGTGGTGATGTCATGCAAGTGCGGCAGATTGCATATAGTGACCGGCTCACTAGCGACTAGGGTTGCAGCAAGAATCGGCAGCGCTGAGTTCTTTGCACCAGAGATCCACACTTCGCCGTCTAAACGAGCGCCACCTTCAATGATTAATTTATCCATCTGATTACCTAAGCAGATTAATTACTGCTGTGACTCCCACTGATCTGGAGTAAACGTTTTAATGGAAACAGCATGGATAGCACCTGATGCAATTTGATCAGTCAAACAAGCGTATACCGCTTGCTGCTTCTTAACCGGACTCATTCCGGAGAACATTTCACCAACAACCGTTACCTGAAAATCACAGCCTTCGCCCGCCGTATGGACCGTACAACCCTCAAGCTGACTCTCAACCAGTTGCTTCACTTCATCGGCGTGCATAGTAATCTCCAGATAATCCTTAAATTTAGCCGCGTATAATAACGAAAAAGGGCCCTGATATCATCTATCAAGGCCCTATAAATGCATTCAAAACGAACACTACAGATTATTGAATATCAACGCCCACTAGGTCCGCAATGGTCTCCATCTGAGTTGGAAGATTGGCCCACTCAATATTGGCGTTATTTCGTTTGATCTCTACCCACAAGGCGACCGCACAACTATCGACTTTCGTTACATTAGATAGATCGATCGCACTTGCTCCTGCAGCAATAGCCGAGCAAACCTGTTCAACAACTTGGTTGTAGGTGTTACGAGTCAACTCACCTTGAATCTTAAACACCGGATCCATTAGGCACCTGACACTTTATCAGACATCGCTTCAGACCACTGCTCGATCACTTTAGCAATTTTTCCATGCTGCTCCATCAAGCCAGCAAATTGGTTACGGAAGGTAATTCTCAGATTAATACCATCGACAACCACATTGACCAATAACCAACGGTCATCTTTGTAAACCATGTAGTAAAGAAGAGAATAAACCGTTCCATCTTCCGCAGAGACATTCACGTTGACAATCTGTTTGTCGGGATCTGGGCTTTGCTCAACTGGAGGGATGATTTCAAACTCTTTAAAGTTGAACCCAACGACTGCTTTGGCATAAGTTCTAAGCAGAGTGCTTTTCACAACGACCGCAAAATCAGCGACCTCTTTGTCACTAGCGCGGCGGTAATATTTACCCATGATCGATTTCGCAATGTACTCAAAATCAACCGACTCACCGACCAGCTTATCGATCTCCCCCATCAACTCATCAACATTCTCTGGCTGTCGAAGGCGCTCATCATTAACCAAGGCGAGCATATCCGCAGTCGCTGTCTCCATGATCTGACTGGCAGAGTCCCAATTAGCCTGCGCAGGAGATAACGTCCCCATCAAGAGAGTAGCCAGAAAAATAAAACGACCTAACATGTTACTCACTCACCTTATTAAACAGGAACTTACCTACAATCTCTTCAAGCACTAATGCTGACTGCGTATCTTCAATCGTCATACCATTTTCCAAAAGATCATCTTCAAACCCAGGGGTAATACCGATGTACTTCTCCCCTAAAAGACCTGCCGTTAGAATTTGCGCTGAGCTATCAATGCTAAGGTAGTCAACATCATCAAAGATCTGCATCTCCACTTCGGCCATCAGGCGCTTAGGATCAATGCGAATAGCTGAAACCTGACCAATTTGAACACCGCTCATGGAGACTTTTGCACGCTCAGTTAGACCCCCAATGTTGTCAAAGCGAGCATAGACGGTGTAGCCTGTCCCCTTCTGAGAGAGGTTTAAACCGCTGACATTTATTGCCAGAGCGACAAGAGCCAAAATACCGGCGAGGATAAGTGCGCCAACACTGATTTCGAGGGCACGAAAACGCATTAAAAATCTCCAAACATCATTGCGGTTAGAAGAAAGTCCAACCCTAGTATAGCCAGCGAAGAGTAGACAACTGTGCGAGTGGTCGCCTGCGAGATGCCTTCTGACGTTGGCACACAATCATTACCCTGAAAAACAGCTATCCAGATCACTACAAAACCAAATACCAAAGATTTGATTACACCATTTAAAACATCTTCAGAGAAGCTGACTGAAGCCTGCATATTGGCCCAGAAACTTCCAGAAAAAATACCTAGCCAGTCAACAGCGACTAAAGATCCACCCCAGATACCTACGATCGCAAAAATCATCGACAGTAAAGGCATACTGATAAAACCTGCCCAGAGACGCGGAGCAATAATGCGTCGCATGGGATCGACACCAATCATCTCATAACTGGCTAACTGCTCGGTCGCCTTCATCAAACCAATTTCAGCAGTGACCGCGGAACCCGCTCGTCCAGCAAATAGCAGTGCAGTAACCACAGGGGCCAACTCACGAACCAGCGACAGCGCCACCATCTGACCAACAGCCTGTTCTGAACCGTAATCCACCAGAATAGTGTAGCCCTGCAAACCGAGTACCATTCCGATAAACAGACCCGATACGATGATAATGACCAGCGATAGCACACCAATGAAATAGAGCTGGCGAACCAACAGCGGCAACATCATCACAGGTGCTGGCTTGGCAATTAGAGATTGACTCAATAACTGCCCTGCACGACCCACTGCAGCCACGCGATTAAGAGTTTTAGCGCCCAATTGTTGCAGAAACTGAATCATTGTGAGCCACCAAACAACTGATCTTTGAAAGAGGGAGCTGGAAAGTGGAAAGGAACGGGGCCATCAGGTCGACCTTTCATGAACTGTTCAACGCGCGGATCTTCAGAACCATTGAGTTGATCAGGTGCACCTTGAGCCAGCACCTTCCCATCAGAGATAAGATAGACGTAGTCTGCAATGCTCAAGGTCTCTTGGATATCGTGCGAGACTATGACTGATGTATGACCAAGCGCCCTGTTCAAACGAGAAATCAAATTAATCAGAACGCCCATGGCAATAGGATCCTGTCCTGCAAAGGGCTCGTCATACATCAAGAAATCCGGATCAAGGGCTATTGCCCTAGCTAATGCAGCCCGCCTTGCCATACCCCCTGATAACTCAGCTGGCTTAAGTTCACTGGCACCTCGCAAGCCGACAGCATTCAACTTCATCAAAACCAGATCTCGAACAACGCTTTCGGGTAAATCTGTGTGAACTCTTAAAGGAAAGGCGACATTTTCAGCTACTGACATATCCGTAAATAGAGCACCGCTTTGAAACAGCATCCCCATTTTTGCCCGTAACTCGAAGAGACGGCGACGTGAAAGAGAGTGAACATTGTCACCGTCGACTCTAATCGAGCCCTGATCAGGCGTAAGCTGTCCCCCAATCAATTTAAGAAGGGTCGTTTTTCCCGTTCCTGAGGGCCCCATGATCGCTGTGATCTTGCCGCGAGGAATGGTTAACGATAGATCATCAAAGATCTTTCGTTCACCACGCCAAAAGCTGAGATTACTCACTTCGATATGTGTATCATTTAATTGAGCCATCAGTGCCTATCGATGAATAAATAGAAAATATTGGTAGAACTCTAGTCTAAAAACATAGCTTATCAAGCAGACCTTTAGATTAAGAGAAAAATATCGAGACTCTTTACCGGACAGTCACTTATAAAAACAGTAATATACTGTAAATTAAACAGTATTAACGCGAACTTAAGGATCTCGACCCTTGTCCGACTCCAATACCACTCGATTCGATTACGTGAGCGCAGGCAAACAGACCATCTCGATTGAGCAAGAGGCTATACAAGCCCTAAATGACTCTCTTGGAGAGGCGTTCAACCAAGCTTGTCACTCTCTTTTGAACTGCAAAGGGCGTGTCATCGTGACTGGCATGGGCAAATCAGGGCACATTGGCACCAAAATAGCAGCAACTCTAGCAAGCACCGGAACACCCGCGTTTTTTGTGCACCCAGGCGAGGCGAGTCATGGCGATCTGGGCATGTTCACGAAAGAAGATGTTGTCATTGCCCTATCCAACTCAGGTGAATCCAACGAAGTCGTTACTATTTTACCTCTGCTTAAACGCAAAGGGATTACGCTCATTTCAATCACCTCTAAACCCCATTCAGCGTTGGCAACCAGTGCTGATATCAGCCTTGTGACCCCTATCGAACGCGAAGCTTGCCCACTTAATCTTGCCCCCACCTCCAGTACAACCGCACAACTGGTGCTTGGCGATGCGATCGCAACGGCTCTTTTAGAGGCGAGAGGATTTAGTGCAGAAGATTTTGCCTTTTCACACCCCGGCGGTGCGCTGGGTCGTCGACTGCTGTTGAAAGTGAGTGATTTAATGCACTCTGGAGACGAAGTTCCCTCAGTTGCACCAGGCACTCCCATTCAAGAAGCGCTTTTGGAGATCACCCAAAAACGCCTG
Organism: Marinobacterium sp. xm-g-59; assembly: GCF_013283315.1. Taxonomy (NCBI): domain Bacteria; kingdom Pseudomonadati; phylum Pseudomonadota; class Gammaproteobacteria; order Oceanospirillales; family Oceanospirillaceae; genus Marinobacterium; species Marinobacterium sp. xm-g-59. The sequence goes on from NZ_WBYR01000002.1 coordinate 120,798, forward strand.
GGAATGACAACCGTTGTGGATGAAGAACTCCAACCTCTTGGCATTTTTACCGACGGGGACCTCCGCCGTGCCATTGACCAAGGCGTTAATCTGAATCAAGCCTCAATCGACTCTGTCATGACAAAGAGTTTCACAACGGTGACGCCTGAGATGTTAGCCGCCGAAGCTTTACAGATCATGCAAGATAAAAAAATTAATGCACTCATTGCTTTAGATGAGACAGGGAGAGTTGCTGGGGCATTGAACATGCATGATATGTTAAAAGCAGGGGTCATCTAATGCGTCCCAATCCAACAGAAGAACAGATAGCACTAATCAAACCCATTCAACTACTGGTGATGGATGTTGATGGCATACTGACCGAGGGCAATCTTAGCTTCCTAGCCGATGGCAGTGAGATTAAGAGCTTCAATATACTGGACGGCCTTGGCATTAAGCTGTTAACGGAATCCGGCGTAAAAACCGCCATCATTACCGGTAGACAATCTAATCAAGTCATCCAACGCGCTGAGTCACTAGGCATCAATTACATACAGCAAGGCCGAGAAGATAAATTGACCGCGCTTCAAGAGCTTTGGAAAAACACCGGTTTTAACGCTTCAAACACGGCCTATATCGGCGATGACTTACCTGACCTATCTGCCATTATAGCCGCACGCTTTGGGGTCACCGTTCCGAACGGTCACTGGCTCGTAAAAGAGAACGCTGATCATATTACGACTCAATCAGGCGGTCGCGGAGCTGCACGTGAGCTGTGTGAATTGATCATGGCTTGCCAAGGTACGCTAGACAACGCGTTGGAGCGATTTAAGTGATCACTAATCTCAGAGCGAAAATTCGATTAGCCATTGCGTCGACGTTGATTGCTCTTTTTTTGATCTTCACACTGTTATTGAATCAAGGCGATATTGAAGAGGGCGTACTCCTTAAAGAGAACCCAAACAGAATTGATTTTTTTGTAACTGACGCCACTCTCACTCGTTGGTCTGAAGCGGGCAATCTAAGCTCTGTCACCCACACCCCGCGAGCAGAGCATTTAGTTAACTCAGAACAGATGAAGTTAACAACACCTTTCTCCGTAGGCTATCGCCAAGATGGCACGACTGAACACACCATCAATGCTGGTCTAGGCTATTTTGCGGACGATAACAGTCAACTAGACCTTGAAGGCAGTGTAGAGCTTCACCATAATCCAGATTCTGAGAAAGACACTGCACTCTTCACAGAGCAGTTGAGCTACTTTCCAGAACAGAATCTGGCGACCAGTGATGTAGCCGTCGAATTTCTGAACAACCAGGGTTCAACCAAAGGGGTTGGCATGACACTGAATACGGAATTAAAAACCTTAGATCTTCATTCAACCGTGAGGGGGGCCTATGTCGCTTCGAGCACTGACCAGTAACCTATTTCTAGCCTTTACAGTTGTTCTTAGTGGATCAGCTTTAGCGCTGCCAACCGATAGAGACGAGCCTATCTACGTTGAGGCAGACTCAGCTAATATTGATGAGGCCAAAGGAGTCACTCGATACACAGGCAACGTCATCATCACCCAGGGATCAATGGTGCTTAAAGGTGAAACCGTCGATCTGTTACGTGGTAATGATGACACCATCAATCAGATCATCTCAAAAGGTGCTCCAGCCTACTTCGAACAACGCCCTCAACTGGACCAAGAGATTACCTATGCAACCGGCTCAACTCTGGATTACACAGTAAGCTCTCAACTGCTGTTAATTACGGGGAACGCTAGAGTGACTCAGGGTGGTGACGAGTTCACTGGGGCTAAAATTAATTACGACATGGCGAACTCTAAAGTAAAAGCCTTTAGCAGTGAGAGCGGAAGCCAGCGTGTCAAAATGGTTCTTCAGCCTAAAAAAGATAACTAACCATGAGTTCACTCGAAGCCCTCCACCTAGCCAAAAGCTACAAAGGACGCTCTGTTATTCAAGATGTGTCCGTCACTGTTGAGCCCGGTGAGATTATAGGATTGCTTGGGCCCAACGGAGCGGGTAAGACAACCTGCTTCTATATGATTGTAGGTCTGGTCAGAGCGGATCGAGGCAACATTCGCCTCAATGGCGACGACGTCACTAGAATGCCTATTCATGAGCGCGCAAAACGCGGCTTAGGCTATCTTCCGCAAGAGGCCTCTGTATTCAGAAAGCTGAGTGTCTACGACAATCTGATGGCCATACTGGAGCAGAGAAAAGATCTCACCAAAGATCAACAGCACCAGAAAGCTCAGTCACTGCTTGAAGAGTTTCATATCACTCACATCAAAGAGTCCAAAGGGATGGTCCTATCCGGAGGTGAAAGACGCCGAGTTGAGATTGCAAGAGCCCTAGCAAACGATCCTGACTTCATCCTACTGGACGAGCCTTTTGCTGGTGTAGACCCCATCTCTGTCAGCGACATCAAACAGACCATCAGACACCTTAAAGATCGAGGTATTGGCGTCCTGATAACAGATCACAATGTCAGAGAGACTCTCGACATTTGCGAACGGGCTTACATCGTTAGTGAGGGTAACATTCTTGCAGAGGGTGAGCCTGAGCAGATCATGATGAATCAAGCCGTTAAAGAGGCTTATCTGGGCAATGATTTTCGCTTGTAACTCTCACACTTTTAAGTAATTATCATTTTAATGAAGCACTCTTTACAGCTCAAAGTCGGACAGAACCTGTCCATGACCCCACAATTGCAGCAAGCGATCAAATTGCTGCAACTCTCCTCCTTAGAGCTACAGACAGAGATTCAAGAGGCACTCGATAGTAACCCACTACTGGAGGTAGCCGATGAAGAAGATCAGAGTGAAGAGAACTCTCAAAGCATTGAGCAAAAAGAGTCATCAACCTTAGATGAGACCCAATCTAATTCAGAGATCGAAGAGACGTTCGAATCGTCTCAGCCGGAAGATAGCTGGTCTACTGATGACATACCTGAACAGCTTTCAACCGACAGTCAATGGGACGATACTTACCAAAGCTCTTCAAATTCCAATCGTGATGATGATTGGATGCCAGGTGATAATGACACTGCGGTTGAACCCATCCAAGACCACCTTAACTGGCAACTGAATCTGGTTAATTTCAGCGATGTTGATCGATACATTGCTGAGATGATTATCGACTCTATCGATGATCGTGGCTATCTGATCACCGATCTGCAGGACATTCTTCTTAACTGCCAAGAGGAACTACCTGAACTCTTTTTTGAAGTGGAAATGGATGAGGTGGAGACAGTACTTCACCGCATTCAACAGTTTGACCCACCCGGTGTCGGTGCCCGTGATCTTGCAGAGTGTTTGAAAATCCAGTTAAGACAGCTACCCATAGAGACACCTTGGCGCGCAGAGTCACTGCGCCTAGCGACCGACTATTTAAACCTGTTGGGCAGTCGAGATTTTAAATCTTTGATGCGCCGTATGAGGCTCAAAGAGGAGCAACTGTCAGAGGTGGTTAGGTTGATTCAATCACTTAACCCAACACCAGGAGACTCTTTAGATCTGGGTGATACTGATTACATCGTACCGGACGTGATCGTGCGTAAACGCGCTGGGGAGTGGACACTCACTTTAAATAACGACGTAGTTCCTGAGTTACGTATCAATGATGTCTACTCAGGCATGATTAAACGTGCAGACAACTCCGCGGAGAACCAATTTTTAAAAGACCATCTCCAGGATGCACGCTGGTTCATAAAGAGTTTACAAAGCCGCAACGAGACCCTCTTAAAGGTCTCAACGGAGATCGTTTCCAGACAGATCGGTTTTCTTGAACAGGGTGAACAGGCGATGAAGCCTCTTATTCTTCACGACATTGCTGAAGCCGTTGATCTACATGAATCCACCATCTCCCGTGTTACAACTCGAAAATACATGCACACCCCGCGCGGTGTCTTTGAATTGAAATATTTCTTTTCGAGTCAGGTGGCTACCAGTGACGGCAGTGGTGCATCATCAACTGCGATTCGAGCAATCATTAAAAAATTAATTTCAGAAGAAGACCCTCGCAAGCCACTAAGTGACAGTAAGCTTGCTACACTACTAGATGAAGAGGGGGTGAATGTTGCAAGACGAACCATTGCTAAATATCGCGAAGTTCTCAACATTCCACCTTCAAATGAGAGAAAGCGTTTGGTTTAATTGAGGTGGGCGGCCTCATTTTTTCACTCCGCCTAAGACGAGGAGAAGTCATATGCAGATAAATATTACTGGTCATCACGTGGACCTGACTGAAGCTCTAAGTGAATACGTACGTAACAAGTTCGATAAGCTAGAACGTCACTTCGACAACATTCAGAATGTACAAGTTACTCTCAGTGTCGAAAAGCAGGGTAAAAAAGCCGAGGCTGATGTTCACTTAGCCGGTGGCCAAGTGGTAGCTTCTGATGAGCATGATGACATGTATGCAGCGATTGATGGCTTAGTGGATAAGCTTGATCGCCAAATCATCAAGCATAAAGAAAAAATGAAATCTCACAAATAAACGAACGACAACATGCAACTAGGTGACCTACTGACGACTGAAACAACCGCCTGCCGGGAGTCAGTCGCCAGTAAAAAACGCCTTCTTCAAGTGGCCAGCGAAAAGCTGGCCTCTTCAGTTGATGGCGTAACAGAAGATGAAATTTTTACAGGCCTTCTTAATCGTGAACGATTAGGCAGTACAGGAATTGGCTCTGGCGTGGGTATACCCCACTGTCGAATTCCGGGCTGTTCAACAGCATCCGCCTGCTTAATCACACTCGATGGCGGTGTCGATTTTGATTCAATCGATTCAGCGCCGGTCGATCTTGTCTGCGCACTGATCGTGCCCGATGATGGAAATGATGAGCACCTTAAGACACTGGCTGGTTTAGCCGAGCTGTTCAGCAAGCCCGAAGCCCTTAATTCACTTAGAGACTGCACGAATTCTGAGGCCCTACTCAATAAAGCAACTGAGCTATCAAAGGTCTAATCATGAGAGTCGTTGTTATCTCGGGTCGCAGTGGTTCAGGGAAGAGTACCGCCTTGCAAGCACTTGAAGATGTTGGGTTCTACTGCATAGACAACCTACCGGCGACGCTATTGCCAGCGTTGGTCGAGCAGATGCTTAACGACCAGAATAACGCACCCCTGATTGCTGTGAGCATTGATGCCCGCAACCAGCATACAGACCTAAAAGCCTTCCCAGAGATCATGGAATCCTTGAGGGCTAGAGAAGACATAGGCATCGAGATCACTTATCTTGACGCATCAGAAGCGACCCTATTGAAACGATACAGCGCCACTCGAAGAAAACACCCGCTGAGCAACCAAGATATTGGACTGGAAGAGGCAATAGCCTTAGAACGAGATCTGCTTGAGCCCATTGCAAGTTCTGCAGACATGAGAGTTGATACCACTCGGCTTTCACTCTATGAACTGCGTGACACCATTAAATTGAGGGTAGCACAGCGTAAAGAGCAAGCGCTCTCTTTGCAGTTTGAATCCTTTGGCTTCAAGCACGGCGTTCCATTAGATGTTGATTTCAGCTTTGACGTCAGGGTGCTTCCTAACCCCTACTGGTTTGTAGAGTTGCGCCCTCTCTCTGGGAAAGATGAACCGGTTAAAAAATTTCTCAACGCTTCCGATGAAGTGAATGAAATGATTAATGACATAGAGCAGTTCATTGTGAAGTGGATTCCCCATTTCAAAACAAATAATCGAAGCTATGTTACTGTTGGCATTGGTTGCACGGGCGGCCAACATCGCTCTGTATACATTGCGGAGAGCCTTGCATCTCGCTTTGCTGACAGAATGGATAACATCCAAGTACGCCATCGAGAATTATCAGAATAAGTTTCGCAATGATTGAAAAAAACGTTACTATAATCAACAAATTGGGACTACACGCGCGTGCAGCGGCTAAACTTATTGGCGTAACAGGTAAGTTTGGTTGTGACATCAAAATCACAAAAGATGGCAAAACAGTCGATGCTAAAAGCATTATGGCCATTATGATGTTGGCTGCATCCCAAGGAACAGATCTAATCATACAAACGGATGGCGCTGATGAATCCGCCGCGATGGATGCCGTGATTGAGATCATAAATAACCGTTTTGACGAAGATGAGTAGAGACTAACCTACTCGTAAAGGAGGGCTGCATGAGTACGGACGAAGCACCGATCGCTCTAGATACGTTAAGCGAAGCCCTTCAATCAGATAATCTCAAACAGATTCGCTACATGCTCAACAAGGGCATGCGGCCTGTGGAAGTTGCTCACCTTCTAGAGAAAACCCCTCCTCGCGAACGTCGCATTGTATGGAACCTGCTCAACCCAGAGATAGAGGGTGAGGTTCTACAACACCTCGGTGAAGATATTCAGGCTGAAATTGTCAGCGATTTAGACGCGGCAGAAATTTTGGCGATGACAGAGTCACTCGATGTCGATGACTTAGCCGATATTCTTCAGCAACTTCCTGACACGGTCATGCAAGAGATGCTGCAAAACATGGATTTGCAGAATCGCCAACGTGTTGAAGCGGTACTCTCCTATCCTGATGATACGGCCGGCGGTCTGATGAATACCGATACGGTAACCATTCGACCTGATATTACGGTTGAGACGGCGCTTCGTTATCTACGTCGACACAGTGAGATTCCTGACAGTACCGACAGTATTTTCGTAGTGAGTCGCAAACGCAACGCACTAATCGGTGTACTTCCTATTACTCGACTTCTTATTTCAGACCCACAGATGCTGGTTCGTGAAATCATGAAGACCGAGAATGACCATGCAATCCCTGCCGATCTTCCTGAACGAGAGGTAGCTCGCATCTTCGAACAGCGCGACTTGATCTCGGCCCCTGTTATCAATGAGGATCGACAGCTTCTAGGTCGTATCACCATCGATGACGTAGTCGACGTCATTCGAGAAGACGCCGATCACTCACTGATGAGCATGGCCGGTCTGGACGAGGATGAAGACACCTTTGCTCCGGTACTAAAAACCAGTCGCCGTCGTGCAGTCTGGCTAGGAATTAACCTGATTACCGCTTTTTTGGCCTCGGCCGTCATTGGCCTGTTTGAAGCCACCATCGATCAGGTTGTAGCCTTGGCAGTACTGATGCCAATCGTCGCCTCAATGGGTGGCATCGCCGGCAGTCAAACCCTCACTCTTGTCATTCGCGGCCAAGCACTTGGACACATTGAAAGACACAATATTGGCTGGCTGTTTAACCGCGAGTTAATCGTTAGCATCATCAACGGGTCACTCTGGGCTGTTGTAGTGGCCGCCATTGCTGTCCTCTGGTTCCAAGACATGACGATCGGTATAGTGATCGCAATGGCCATCGTGATCAATCTCGTCGCGGGCGCGATGGCAGGCAGCCTTTTGCCACTGACCCTTAAGCAGGCGGGAATCGACCCAGCACTAGCTGGGGGTGTTCTACTCACCACCATTACAGACGTGGTAGGCTTTTTTGCCTTCCTTGGACTAGCTACCTTTTTCTACGGTTAATTATGAGCAGTAAAGATTTTTCAAAAGAGAGTGATCAAGAGATCGAACTCGTCAGCCGCAGCCAAGTTAAACGGGAAGCTGAAGAGCTTCAAAAACTGGGTGGTCGCATCACTGAGTTACGACTTGATCAACAAGCGAAAGTCCCCATGTCTGAACGCCTCGCAGAGGCCTGTGCAGAGATGACAAGAATCACCTCAAATGGTGCGAAAAAACGTCAACTTCAGTACATCGGCAAATTGATGCGCACAGAGGATGCCGATGCCATTCGTGTCGCCATTGACCAATTCGACTCAGCTAGCGCTGCTCATAACCAGAAATTTCATGCACTTGAGCAGTTGCGTGAACGATTGATAGCCGGAGACAAGTCAGCGCTCTCTGAGGTGATGGAGAAGTTTGAAAACTGCGATATGCAGCATCTACGAGCTTTGATTCGAAATGCTCAAAAAGAGCGCAAAGAGAACAAGCCACCGGCCAATTTCAGAAAGGTATTTCAGTACCTTCGTGACTTAGATGACGAGTCTTGAGAGTAACATTTAACGATCTCTCTTATTAATGATTTCAAGCACAGGTTCTCTCCATGGGCCTGTCATTGAATAGCTAAGTTTAGTCGCTTCGTTGATCTTATCCCCAATCAACTTATCGATAAGAAACAGGGCTCCTGCCACCTGAGGGGCCCCAAGTAGAACCGCTGCCAAGGGTGTATTGCCTGTCAGTGGCAAAATCACATCAACCCGTTTATCCACCGTTCTATTGATAAGATTTAAAGAGCCTTCTGCAGTCAAATCGGCCGAAGCGCCTCTCATAATGAGTGGCTCTTGAGTCTTAGCAACCCCATCCTCTAAATGGTACTTACCAACCAACTTATCAAAGGTGATACCGGATTTATAAAGGTCACTAAAATCGAGGCGCAGACGTTTAAATAGATTGTTAAAATCGAGTATTCCAAACAATCGAAGAAGCGCTGAGTTACCTTTTGCTTCAGTAATCTGCCCGTCTCGAAGGTCAAATTGCAGATCACCTCCTAGGCGATAACGACTGAATGACCAAGGCGCTCCAGGCCAGCTCAGTGCAAACTCAGCGGAGAGACTTTTGGTCTCTATCGCTCTTGGGTCACCCATTGATTCAAGATAGTCAGCAAGGTTGCTGCCTTTTGCGCTAAGAGCAATGCGACTCTGTTCACCCTGACCGACTGACCAGATACCCTGTCCGGTTATGCTGATACCTGCGACATCGGCCTCCAATTGATCGATCAAGAGGCTATTGCCGGATGGAAGTAGATGGGTTGTCCAACGACCCCAATGATCATCATTCCACACAAGATTTTCAATCAGAAGGTTGGTTGAAGGTATTTTGCTAATCACCTCGATGGGTGTCGGATCAGGCAATGGAACTTCTGGTTCTAATATCGATGGATCGCTCTCTGGTGTGCGCAGGTGAAGGTGGCGAAGATTTAAGTTCAAGCTGGAATCAGCAAGCTTGTAATCTATAACACCCTGAATATCACGGCCATCCAGTGCAATAGACCACCGATCGTTAGGATTGCTCGCCTCAGCAAGGATTGACTCAAATTTAAGAGCTCCAACATTCAGCTGTCCGATCTCGATGGCTGTTGTAACGGAAAGCCTTTCTTTAGTTCCATTTTTAGGCTCTGATAGAGCATCAATAAACCCAAGTAGCTCCTCAACTTCAATTGAAGGAAGGGATCCATCAATGTGAAGGCGATCAGATATTTTATAGCTCGCCTGATTTCCGCCTAGACGAATATTACCGGTTAAGGGTGAATCTAAATTTAGGTGAGCCTTTAAACGATCCGCATAATTAAGCTGTATTGTTGGTGATGAGTGCAGGGTCATCAGTAGGCTCAAGCGGCTAATATCGGAAGATTGATGTGCTAAATAGTCTGGAGCATCTACTCGGGTACCGGTTAATTGAGACTCCACTTTTAGAGTCGATTGACACTGTTTAGAACAGAGTTTTAATGTCGAGTTGAGTGGAATTTCACCCGAGATGACACCTGACAGTGGGATACCGGCCCATTGCATTAACCTATGAGAATCGATTCGACCAGCAATCTGAATATCAGTTGCGGTTGAGTCATTTGAGATATCAACATCAAATGTTCGACCTAAGAAGCTTGCTTTCAAACCCTCAGCCGACAGTCCACTTGCCAAATTAAAATTAACTGTGCCATCTATATCCGTTACGGCAACCCGTTGGGTTTCAGATATAAAGACACCACGATTCAGCTCGGATTGAATCTGCAGTTTAGGGGCCCCTCCTTTGAGAGGAACGTATAGATCCACTAAAGATTTATGACTACCCGATAGCTGCCAATCCCCTAGCTTATTGCCAACGCTGTTGGCCAACGCCTCACTGTGAAATAGGCTGTTCAAATCAAAAGCTGAACCCTCAATCGCTAACAAGGTCTCGAGTTCACCCGACCCACTCTCCATCCAAAGATCTGCAAAACCGATCTCAGTACCTGCAGCACTGCCCTGCTCTAACTGAACACGAGCTGCCCCATCTCGAGCATGAATGATGGCTTCGGCCCGGTTCAACACGGGCCAGGGTGATTGATAATCTAGTGTTGTATTCTCTACCGCTACGTAGAGCTCGCTCAATGGCTTAGGTCTATCAGCCACAAGCCTAGTCGGAGTCACCAGAACTAAACCGGCCTCTTTGACATCACCTTGAATCAGCGCTCTGTTTAACCAGCTATAAAACCCTTCACCGACAACCTTAGGCGGAGTTAGCAGTAGAGCCTCTCGGGCTATTGCACCCTTAAGCCCCATCGATAGATTAAGTAGCGCTTGTTGCTCTTTATCATAGGGTAGATCAATCGAGAACTGGCCTCGTGTTCGGATGTTATTCAACCCCAGCTCTAATAGATCAGATCCAACGGCCACATAATCACTGTGGAGCTGCCAGTTAACACGTCCTTGCGCAAAATTAAACGGCAATGCCCAGTCGTAGACCGTTGGGAATTCCATGACAAGCTGCTGACTGTCAATATCTACCCAGCCGCGGTCACTTGAAACATAAAACGAACCATTCAACTGTGATGCAGCAGGTGAACCTTTCCAGGATTTGACCGACACATCTGACAACTCACCGACCACAGAGAGGTTTTCAAATCCCTGGCTAAGATCAACGGTTAACCCTTTGACTAAACCACCGGGAGAGAGCGATTTAATCACCTCTCTGCTTTGATCACCCAAAGGCTGGTTAAGCGCAAGAGCCGACAGGTCTGATAGATTAAGCTCAGCCAGTTGAATTCGATTAGCCATCCAACCATTGACGCCAGTACTTAAATCGATCGCAGTCGGTGGCAGTGAGAATTCACTGCCTTGATAGAGGGTTGAAAAGTCTTGAAGTTGCAGCTGATAATCACGATCAACCGACTGAACAGAGAAATTTGTTGAAAGCTGCTCTAGTGCCAGCTCACCAAGCTCATCGGGCAGTACAAGTTGCAAGCTATTGGCTGATAAATTACCGACAAGATAATCAAGACTGGCGCCACGCAACTGCCCCCATAGCCGCGCATTCGCACTAATAGAGAAGCGCTGTTCGACCCCTGCAAGATCGGCCAACTCTGAGCCAATGTTATCGAGTTCAACATAGAAAGGTAATAGTAGCTGACCGTTTGTGGATTGACCTTGGTGCTGAATCGCAAAACGCATGCGACTATCTTGACCCAACACTGGCATCCAAAAACTACCGCTCAATTGATGCTCTGTTTCACTGCTTTCAAGAGACATATTGTCCAGATTGATGAAACGAGAGCGACCTGATTCTGGAATCAGATGAAGTTGTGATTCAGAAAATTCGATGGAAGGCTGTTCAAATAGAATAGCAATCAACGTATCGATTGCGCGATTATCCGTCTTTGATTGATTCGAGTCAGCTAACCACCGCCCTTCAGACTGACGCCATTTTACGTTCAACCCCTTTGCCGTGACCCGTTGAAAAATAGGTGCAGCATCAATCAATGAACGCCATGGATCCAATTCAAACGAGATGTTTTGGAGGTGAAACTCGATCTGCTTTGGTTTGAGGTAGTCGATATCCGAATGGATCTCTTTAAACTCAAAAGTTGGATAGGGGCCGCGCCAGCCAGTCTCAAGCTCACCTATCGAGACTTCAACGCCAAGATATTGACTAAGCTGAGCCGCAATATCGGTTCGGTAATCGCCCAGCAAAGGGAAGGCTAAGCGCACAGCCGTTAGCAAGATGGCTAACAGTGCTGCTACCATCAAAACCCACCAACTGACCCAAAGCGTATGCCGAACCATGAATTCCCCGCTACCTCAGAACCACATCAAAGTGTTCTGGGTTGTAGTGAGTGTCGCTCTGGAAGCGAATCGTTTTCCCAATAAACGACTCCAGTTCAGCGACATGGTCTGATGCATCATCCAGCAAGTAATCAACCACGGCTTTAGCCGCAATGACCAAATAGGAGTCGGTATCGTAGGCCCTATGTTGACGCAAGATCTCTCGAAAGATTTGATAGCACACCGTCTCAGGCGTGCGAATCATGCCTCTACCTGAACAGGTCTCACAGGTTTCACACAGAACCTGCTCTAAACTCTCACGAGTACGTTTACGCGTCATTTCAACCAGCCCCAATTCGGATACGCCAGTCACTTTGCATTTAGCGTGGTCTTTATCTAGCTGTCGCTGAAGAGTTCGCAAAACTTGACGCTGGTGTTCTGGGTCTTCCATATCGATAAAATCGATAATAATAATGCCACCCAAATTACGAAGCCTCAGTTGTCGACCAATCGCCGTCGCAGCCTCCAAATTGGTTTTAAATATCGTCTCTTCCAAATTGCGATGACCGACAAAAGCGCCGGTATTGATATCAATCGTGGTCATCGCTTCGGTTTGGTCAAAGATCAGGTAGCCACCCGACTTAAGCTCAACCTTGCGACCCAGAGCCTTCTCCATCTCCTCTTCAACGTTAAAGAGGTCAAAAATAGGACGTTCACCTGGGTAGTATTCCAGCTTCGATTCAATTTCAGGAACTAGTGTGCGAGCGAAGCTTTGTGCACGCTGAAAGGTCTCTTTAGAGTCAATTCTGATACGTTCAATTTCAGAATGAGTCATGTCTCTGAGTGCTCGCATATTGAGCGGCAGGTCCTCATAGACGGTTGCCGGCGCTTTCGCCCCCTTAACTCGGTTCTGAATACTCTCCCACAAGCGATGCAAGAAACTGATATCGGCTTTTAATTCCAACTCTGTCACACCCTCAGCGACGGTGCGCAGAATGTAGCCATACTCAGGCTCAGCTGTCTCATCGTCAGAATTGATCAACTCAGATCTGAGAATCTGCTTCAAGCGATCTCGTTCTTCTTCATCTTCAATTCGTTGAGAGACCCCAATATGAGAGGCATCTGGCATTAAGACCAGATAGCGTGATGGAAGAGATATATGGGTCGTCAGGCGGGCTCCTTTACTGCCAATAGGATCTTTAGTCACTTGTACTAGCAGTGATTCGCCTTCACGCAACACCTGAGCAATGGAAAGAGCAGCACGTTCATCCGGTGTCAGAGACTGATCAACCACTTCATCAACGTGTATAAAAGCAGCTCGCTCAAGCCCCACATCGACAAATGCAGCCTGCATGCCCGGAAGCACTCGAACCACTCGCCCTAAATAGATATTACCTAAAATCCCGCGACGCTTTGCACGCTCAACATAGATCTCTTGCGGCATGCCATTTTCAATGACTGCGACTCGAGTCTCCATCGGTGTGAAGTTAATTAGTATCTCTTCACCCAAAACCTTACTCCTTACTCAACAGACCCTTGGGTCCACGCTGAGAATCCAAATTTTTCTAAAATCTTTCCAGTTTCAGCGATCGGCAAACCCACGACTGCGCTGTAACTTCCCTTAATCTCTTTGACAAACAGTGCACCCATGCCCTGAATGCCATATCCACCCGCTTTATCCTGAGGTTCTCCGCTGAACCAATAGCGCTCCATATCTCTCTCATTGACAGGATAGAAGCTAACCTGAGTAATCACCACTTCGCTGCGAGTCTGTTGACCATCAGTAATAGCGACCGCCGTCATAACCTGATGTTGATTACCCGACAGGCGTTTAAACATAGTAAAGAAGTGGTCAGGACTTTCAGGCTTCCCTAATATCTGATTATCGATCACTACACTGGTATCGGAACCTATTACCAGAGCCCCTGGGTAGTGTTTTGCAACTGCTTTGGCTTTATTGCGTGCCAGGCGGTTTACATAATCCTCAGGTGTTTCCTCGCTAAGTGGTGTCTCATCGATATGAGCCGGATGAACTTCTGGAGAGATCCCTATCTGTTTTAATAACTCTAGTCGCCTAGGTGACTGAGAGGCCAAAACCACGTTCATTAGTTCAAATCCAAGGATCGTGCCAAGCGACGCAAAGACATAAACACGAATGGCCAGAGAAGCGCACTGGTCAAAGCCGGCACAAGAAACAGCAGTGTATCAGCAGAATTTCCCACCAGACCTTGCATCCAATAGTAGATCAATTGATTAAGCCCCACCAACAGCAGCAACACAAAGGACTGCTGAAGCATTGGAAACACTCTTAACCGACTGTGCAGTAACTGTGTAATGAAGGCAATCAGAGTCAGAGATAGAGCACCTAAACCAAGCACTGAGCCTCGCATTAAGTCCAGTAATAGCCCAATAAAAAACGCATAGACTAAGCCAACACGATTGGGGGCCCAAATAAGCCAAAAGAAAAGAACCAACAGAACGAAGTCTGGCCGGAACCACTGCAAAGAGCTATCCAAAGGAAATTGACTCAGCGTTATTGCTAGCAGAAAAGTAGCTAGAGTGACAAAAAAACCACCGCCAGAGGCTTGATCACTCACTCTCCAACCTCTCTAACCCATTCACCTGCTGAACCAAAAGCAGATAGCGGCTCTTATCAAGCGTTGCCGTTGGCTTTGCTCTAACCACTGCAAAGGAACGACCAGGCTCCTGTCTAAATTCGGTTATCTCAGCGACAGGGTAACCCATTGGAAAGACGCCGCCCAACCCTGAGGTAACCAACAGGTCACCAATACGAATATCTTCAGTATTGGGGATGTGGTCCAGTTTGAGCTCAGTAGTGGATCCACTACCGAGCGCAAGGGTACGGAAACCCGTACGTAACAGTTGAACAGGCACAGAGGATCTAGAGTCAGTCACCAACATGACTCGACTGGTGACGGGCGCAAGATCAACGACAAGACCCATGATACCGCCGGAGTCCAGTGCAGGTTGCCCAATAACAACTCCATCCTGTTCACCGCGGTTAATCAATATTTCATGCTGAAAAGGGTCAGAGCTAACGCCGATCAACTCAGCCATCTGAACCTCTTCCTCCACTTTCTGGCGAGCATTCAGCAAAGTTCTTAAACGGCGATTTTCACTGGCAAGAGTCGCGTTTTGTAGCACTTTTTGTTCTAGCAGAATGGCTTCTGTTCGCAACTCATCATTCTCTGCAATCAGTGTGGCACGACTGACCACCACATCTGAAACGCCATCTGCCATTTTGACTGGCAAATCCACCAACCACTGCAAGGGGGTAGCAACAAGGTTTAGATAGGCTTTGCCTTCACGAAATTTGTTGGAGGTAAGATCGAGCGCTACGATAGAGAGCGCTACGATTATGAGAAGAGTAAACAGCAAACGCGACGGACCACTTTTAAAGATCATGACTTTAAACCCTTCGCGTTGCCGTTATTAAAGATCAGTCACGTGACAGTAACTCAAAACCCTGTTTATCCAGTATCTCAAGTGCTTTACCGCCACCACGGGCCACACAGGTCAATGGATCTTCTGCCACAATCACAGGAAGGCCGGTCTCTTCCGTCAGAAGGCGATCAAGATTTCTTAGCAGTGCACCACCGCCTGTCAAAACAATACCGTGCTCAGCAACGTCCGCTGCCAATTCAGGTGGACACTGTTCTAGTGCACCTTTAACGGCTTGAACAATCGACTGAAGAGGCTCTTGAAGGGCTTCAAGAATCTCATTCGAGTTAAGCGTGAACATGCGAGGAATACCCTCTGCCAGGTTACGACCACGAACATCAATCTCTAGCACTTCAGGTGCTGGGTAGGCTGTACCTATCTCTTGTTTGATTCGCTCGGCTGTCGCTTCACCGATCAAGCTTCCATAATTACGACGAACGTAAGTAACAATCGCCTCGTCAAATCGGTCACCGCCGACACGAACAGATTCAGAGTAGACGATACCGCTCAACGAGATCACCGCAATCTCAGTGGTACCGCCACCGATATCGACCACCATCGAACCGGTTGCTTCATCAACTGGGAGACCAGCACCGATCGCAGCCGCCATTGGCTCTTCGATCAGGTAGACCTCTCGAGCACCTGCACCTACTGCAGACTCTTTGATTGCTCGACGCTCAACCTGAGTTGACTTACAAGGCACACAAATCAGAACACGAGGCGATGGACGAAGAAAACTGTTGTTGTGAACTTTACTGATGAAGTACTGAAGCATCTTTTCAGTCACGTGGAAATCAGCAATAACACCATCTTTCAATGGACGAATAGCGGTAATATTGCCTGGCGTTCTACCCAACATTCTTTTTGCATCGGTACCGACAGCCGCTACGGTCTTCTGGTTGCCTTGCTGGCGGATAGCCACTACAGATGGCTCATCTAGCACGATCTCACTATCTCGAAGATAGATCAGCGTATTGGCAGTTCCCAGGTCGATGGAAAGGTCGCTAGAAAAGAGACCACGAATCTTTTTAAACATTGGATTTAAAACCTTATAAGCGATGACTTTAGAAGCCAATTCATTAATCAAAGAATGTTAGCAACGACGGGGATTTTGGGCAAGGCGCAAATGTGATAGATTACGCGCCATCACAATGTTTTTACGAAACTATTTTCCACTTCTTACAGCCGCAAAATAGTTTCAATCACACCATTTAAAGAAAGAAGGTTAAGCATGTCCATCGATCGCTCCGATGTTGAACGTATTGCCCATCTTGCCCGTTTAGAGCTGAACGAGCAGGATATTCCGGCCTACACCGAAAACCTAAGCAGCATTTTAAATCTTATTGATGAGATGCAGCAGATTGATACAGACGGTGTGGAACCACTGGCACACCCACTGGATGCAGTCCAACGCTTGCGTGCTGACGAAGTTACCGAGTTGAATCAACGAGATAAACTTCAAGCGGTTGCACCAGCTGTTGAAGAGGGGCTTTTCCTTGTCCCTAAAGTCATTGAGTAACAGGATTCGGATTAGAGATATGTTTGAAAAAACACTGAGCGAACTGGCTCAAGACCTTCGCAATGGCACTGTGAGCAGTGTTGAGCTTACCCAAGCGTTTATCGATCGCATCAACCGTTGTGACAGCGAGTACAACTCGTTCATCACCACCACCCCTGAACTGGCTCTGCAGCAAGCAAAAGCAGCTGATGAGAGTCTTGCAGCGGGTACTGCAGGCCCTTTCACAGGACTTCCGATCGCACACAAAGATCTGTTTTGTACAGAGGGTGTCAAAACCAGTTGTGGCTCCAAAATGTTGGACAACTTTGAGTCACCCTATGACGCTACCGTAGTTGCCAAGTTCAAATCAGCAGGCGCTGTAATGCTGGGTAAAACCAACATGGATGAGTTTGCGATGGGATCAACCAACGAGAGCTCTTTCTATGGTGCTTGTAAAAACCCTTGGGATACAAGCCGTGTACCAGGAGGCTCTTCAGGTGGTTCTGCTGCTGCAATCGCAGCACGACTAACACCTGCAGCAACAGGTTCAGATACAGGTGGTTCGATTCGCCAACCGGCAGCGTTCTGTGGCATTACCGGCATCAAGCCAACTTATGGACGCGTCTCTCGTTACGGCATGGTTGCCTACGCCTCTTCGCTTGATCAGGGCGGTCCAATGGCTCGCAGTGCTGAGGATTGTGCTCTTATGCTGAACGTCATGGCGGGACAGGACTCAATGGACTCAACCTCATCGGCACAACCGACTGAGGATTACACTGCGTCGCTCAACAACTCGCTTCAAGGCCTAAAAATCGGAGTTCCGAAAGAGTTTATGAGTGCCGATTTAGACAGTGCAATGGCGGCTCAGATTGAGACAGCGATCAAACAGCTTGAATCGCTGGGCGCCACAATCAAAGAGGTTAGCCTTCCGAATACACGCATGTCGATTCCGGCTTACTACATCATTGCTCCGGCGGAGGCATCGTCAAACTTGTCACGTTTTGATGGCGTACGTTATGGCTACCGTTGCGAGAACCCACAAGATTTGGAAGACCTCTATAAACGGACTCGTGGCGAAGGCTTTGGCTCTGAAGTTAAACGCCGCATCATGGTTGGAACCTACGCACTCTGTGCCGGCTACTACGACGCCTACTACAACAAAGCTCAACAGATTCGCCGTTTAATCCAACAAGATTTCATGCGCATCTTTGAAGAGGTCGATGTCATTGTTGGGCCGACAACACCAAGCCCTGCGTTTACCATTGGTGAAAAAGTGAATGACCCTGTCGCAATGTACATGGAGGACATCTTCACACTGTCGTTAAACCTGGCTGGTCTTCCCGGTATGTCCGTACCTTGTGGACAGGTAAACGGCTTGCCTGTTGGCCTTCAGTTGATAGGGAACTACTTTGACGAAGCTCGCCTATTGAACGTAGCTCACCAATACCAACAAAATACAGAGTGGCACACCCTGTCACCGGTTACGGCATAAGGAGATCGATATGGAATGGGAAACAGTTATCGGTCTAGAGATCCACGTTCAGCTCGCGACCAATACGAAAATATTTTCAGGTGCTAGCACTGCCTTCGGTGCCGAACCCAATACACAAGCGTGCGCCGTTGATCTGGCATTGCCGGGCACACTGCCGGTATTCAACGATGGCGCACAGAAAATGGCCATCATGTTTGGCTTAGCGATTAATGCCGAAATCGGTAAACGTGCCGTTTTTGAGCGCAAAAATTACTTCTATCCAGATCTTCCCAAGGGTTACCAGACAACCCAACTAGAAGCACCTATTGTTGGCGAAGGTTACGTCGATATTGAAACGGAAGATGGCGAACGTCGTGTTCGTATTCATCACGCTCACCTAGAGGAAGATGCCGGAAAATCCTTACACGAAGATTTTCACGGCCAATCCGGTATCGACCTTAACCGAGCCGGTACACCTCTAGTCGAAATTGTCTCTGAACCCGATATGCGCACCTCTAAAGAGGCCGCTGCTTACGCTCGCAAGATTCATGCGATAGTAACTACTCTGGGCATCTGTGACGGTAACATGGCCGAGGGCTCAATGCGTTGTGACTGTAACGTCTCCATTCGCCCTAAAGGCAGTGACACCCTAGGTACTCGCACCGAGCTGAAGAACATCAACTCGTTCCGCTTCATTGAGCGTGCAATCGACACCGAGGTAGAGCGTCAAATCGACCTAATAGAAGATGGCGGCACAGTAGTACAAGAGACTCGTCTTTACGATCCAGACAAAAACGAGACTCGAAGCATGCGCTCGAAAGAGGATGCTAACGACTACCGTTACTTCCCTTGCCCAGATCTACTTCCTGTCGTGGTCGATGATGCCTATGTAGAAGCCATTCGTCTAACGCTTCCAGAACTGCCGGACGCACGAAAAGAGCGTTTCATCAGTGAACTGGCTCTATCTGAATACGACGCTGGTGTTCTGTCAGCTTATCGCAACCAAGCGGACTACTTTGAGTCAGTGGTTGAGTGTTGTGGTGATGCCAAACTGGCTGCCAACTGGGTGATGGGAGAGTTGGCCAAAAACTTAAACGCAGCCGATCTGAGCATTGATAACAGCCCCGTTAGCGCAGAGCAGTTAGGCGGTCTTCTAGTTCGCATCAAGGACAACACCATCTCTGGCAACATTGCTAAGAAAGTCTTTGAAATCCAATGGAACGAAGGCGGTACAGCTGACGAAGTGATTGAAGCCAAAGGGTTGAAGCAAGTCACCGACACCGGTGCAATAGAGACCATGATCGACGAGGTCATTGCCAATGCAACAGCACAGGTTGAACAGTATAAAGCTGCTGAACCAGAGAAACGGGGCAAAATGCTTGGTTTCTTTATGGGCCAGGTCATGAAAGCATCCGGCGGCAAAGCCAACCCAGGTGCGGTCACCGGCATACTTAAATCTAAACTGGATGCTCTTTGCGACTAACAGGTAAACACTATGTCTGAACTACTGAATGCAATCCACGCCATTGTAGGTGATAAAGGTCTCATCACCGACGAGCGTGTTGCTCAACGACCTAATGAGAGTTGGAGTAAAGGCAGCTGTCCGGCGAAAGCGGTGATTCGACCCGCGTCGACGGAAGAGGTCTCAAAAGTGCTCGCCCTGTGTCACGAGGCAAATCAGACCATCATTCCACAAGCCGGCATGACCGGCTTAGCGGACGCGACCAAAGCGACTGAAGGGGATTTTGTTCTAAGCCTTGAGCGCATGCGTTCCATTGAGCAGTTAGATACCCAAGGTGCCACTGTGCTCGTTCAAGCCGGTGTGGTTGTTGAGGATCTTCAAAATGCAGCAGCCGAGCACGACCTCCTTTTTGCAGTAGATTGGGGTGCTCGGGGTTCAGCACAGGTTGCAGGAATGCTTGCAGCCAACGCCGGTGGCAATAAGGTTATTCGCTACGGTATGGCACGTGATCAAGTTCTCGGTCTAGAGGTGGTGCTAGCCGATGGCACCGTCCTAACCAATCTTAAAGAGACACTGAAAGATAATACCGGATACGACCTAAAACAGCTGTTTGTCGGCTCAGAAGGAACTCTAGGTATTATCACACGCGCCGTTTTGAGACTTTGGCCTTCAGCGCCAGCACGTCAAACCGCACTGGTCGGCGTCGAGAGTTTTGATAACGCACTCTTACTGCTTAACACGCTGAAACAGAAACTCGAAGGTAAGCTCTCGGCATTTGAAGCGATGTGGAACAGTTTCTATAGCTTTATGGTTAACGAAACCGGTAATCATCAAAAGTTTATTGATGACTCCCTACCCTACTACATCCTAGTAGAGTCAGAGTGTGTCGATGACACTCGCGGAAAAGAGCAGTTCATTGAGGTGCTTGGCGAACTTCTAGAACAAGAGGTCATTGTCGATGCTGTGATTGCCGAAAGTCAGCAGCAGTCAGCGGCACTCTGGGCAGTTCGAGATGACATTGAGGCGATGGTTCAAGCCTTCAGTCCTCTGATTCCTTACGATATCAGCCTACCGTTGCGTCATATGGAAGCCTACACAAACGAAGTCAAAGAGGCACTGTCAGAACAGTTCCCTGAATCGACCTGCCTGACCTTTGGGCACCTTGGCGATGGCAACATTCACTTCTGTGTAGGTCCGGTCAGCGATAAAAAAGCGATCGACACGGTAGTCTATAAGATCCTAGAGAAATACAAAGGCTCTGTTTCGGCAGAACACGGCATTGGACTGAGTAAAAAGCCCTATATCCAGCTAAGCCGAAGTGAAGCTGAACTCGCCGTCATGCGCAGTATTAAAGCCGCTCTGGATCCTAAAGGGATTCTAAACCCTGGGAAGATTATTGGCTGATGAGCTCGATAGACTCTCTTCAGGAACCGATTCCACCAGGGGATTACGACTGCTGCGAAAGTGGTTGTGAACCCTGTGTTTGGGATGTCTACTATGCAGATAGAGCCGCATGGCAAAAGCAGCAGGCAGCACAAAAATCAGCAGAGACTAAGGAAGATCAATCAACTGAAGGCGATTGATCTTCTCTCCTTCTCGTTGCTCAAATGAGTACAGAAGGTTATTTAATTCAGGAATTAAGCCGACCTTTTCAATTTTATCACCATCGACCCTTTGCCAAGTTTCCAGAACCAAATCCTTCTCACCGCTCTTAACGACAGAGCTCTCACCTTGAACAAAAACAACCTCCGAAACCCCTTTCGACTTCACAAGAGGTATCTTCAGCGTTTCAATAGATTCACCGCAACTAGTCGCTGCTTGAAGCTGAAGGATGAAGGTCAAAGGATCCTGAAAACCCTGCGGAAGCTCCAACTGAGACGTCTTACCTTTTCTATTCACTTCAGCCGTTGCGCCATTGAACTGAATGGTCGTTTTACGCGCCCCAAGCCCTTGCTGTTCAAAGAGGTAATTAATCGGAACGATGCCTTGCTCATCAACAATAAAATGGCTCTCCTCCTCTAGCGAAGCCAGTAGAACAGAGACAGACTGAAGCAATGTGAACTGACCTGAATCTGATTGAGAGATCGCTCGAGCCCCTTTCGCCCGAATACCATCAATTTCAACACGATACTCAAGAGTCTCGCCGACTCTGGATGCAAAATAATTCTGCATACATTGAGTGTCTGCCGACGCCAAAGAGCTGAGGAACAAAAAAAGTAGAGGATAGATTTTCATAAAATTTATTCTAACCCACTTAACTGAGTAGAAAATGAATACGCATACCATTCTGGGCATTCACAGCTCCTTTCCATCCGTGGAATCGCTGCATACCGTCCGTCCTGGACATTCACAGCTCATTTCCATCCATGGAATCGCTGTATACCGTCCGTCCTGGACATAAAAAAGGGTAGCTTGAGCTACCCTTGTGTGAGACATCTTATTCATTACTCACGGATGATTGAGACATCCTCAGCCTGAAGACCTTTATCGCTGTCGTGCACATTAAAACGAACACGTTGGCCTTCGTTTAATGAACGGTGTCCACGGCCACGAATGTTACGGAAATGAACGAAAACATCATCTCCATTGGCACGAGTAATAAAACCGAAACCTTTAGAAACATTGAACCACTTAACAGTACCGACTTCACGACCATCATCGATGTCATCCTCTTCATCCGCACCGTTTACACGACGTGAAGATTGAGATGCTGATGCGGAGCCAGAGCTAGCCACAAGAGTACTGATGAAAACAGCCACAAACGAAACGGCAAGCACTGGTAAGTAGTGCGATTCCGCTTTAAAGAAGTGACCAGCAGCTGCGATAACACAGGCTGCAATTACGCTGATAATGATATTTTTAATCACTGATTAACCACCCATTGGAAATATTTCTTTGTATTTTTTGGAACAAACAAATTACTCTGTACGACATTAAAAAACCCGCACAGAAAGTGAGATATAACGTATTAGTTATATTTTTTCAACAACTTAGGGGTTTACGGCGGATAAATTAACCCAAAGAGTAAGAAGAACACGAAATTATGAGTGAATCGAACAGTCGTTTAGATGATCTGGAGAGTCGAATAGCGTTTCAAGAGGAAGCGATCGATCAACTGAGTGAAATCACCATTCGCCAAGCGAAAGAGCTGGATGAACTGCGACGCATGATTATGATTCTGAACGACCGTGTTAAGAACGCTGATAATAGTGGCTTTTCACCAGCGGCGGATGTGCCACCACCACACTATTAATCGACTCATTTAGCGGTTAACAAACTAACTGCCTAACTTGCGTCTCGCATAGATATCAAAACGCCCAGACTTACCCTCTAATGCATAGCTAGGCTTCGGTCCTTCAATAATAGGCGCCTTTCTTGGTCGCTTCACAACAACCCTTGCTGGGTCATGTTGCAAAGCGGCGTCTAGCAACTCTGCACTGTCCTGATCGGCACCCACAAGCGAGCGAAAGGCTAGCATCTCTTTTTTCACCTGAGCCGACTTATCCGTGTGAGGGAACATCGGATCGAGATAGATCACGTCGTACTGATTAGAGGTCGTTTGAAGGAACTCAACCGCTTGGAGGTGACTTAATGAGAGTCTGGCCAGAATCTCCTGCAACTCTGGATCGGATGAGAACTGAGCTCTGTGCAACCCATCTCTCAACAACGCATGAACTACTGGCACCCGCTCCACCATATCCACACGACAACCTAAGGTCGCCAGCACAAAACTATCACGACCCAGCCCAGCGGTCAGATCGGCTATGTAAGGGGTAAATGCAGAGGATACGCCACAAGCCTTAGCAATCTGTTGCCCTTTACCGCCACCAAAACGACGACGATGAGCCACCGCACCCGATTCAAAGTCTACTCGAATAGGACCGGGCGCTTTAGGGCCAAGCTGGACCAGCGACAGACCATCAAATCCCACCTGAAGTAGATAGTCGAACTCAGAACCTGATTGACCACTTTTTACCAAGGGAAGATTTAAGCCATTGCTAAGCTTTTCGGCTTCCGGAAGCAGTTCATGAGACTCAACGGAAAGACCAATCATCAGCGAGTCAAAGCCCAAACTGCGATCAAAGTAACACCTAGAATCAAACGATAGATTACAAAAGGACGCATGCCGATTTGATCAAGCAGCTTCAGAAACAGATGAATACACGCCCAAGCGCTGAGGGCCGCTACGAGTGCACCAACACCAATCATCTGCCAATGCGCGTCTGCGCCGATATCGATAAGCTCTTTACCCTTCAATAACCCTGCCCCCAGAATAACTGGGATTGAGAGCAAGAATGAGAAACGGGCGGCACTTTGACGATCAAATCCCAACATAAGCGCTGCTGTAATGGTGATACCCGATCGAGAGGTTCCAGGAATGAGAGCGATGGCCTGAGCTACACCAATCACAATAGCATCCTTAAAGCCGAGCTCTTTCATAATACGCGTCGCCTTATTGGTAGCGTCTGCCCAACCGAGTGCAAGGCCAAATAGAATGGTGGTGCCAGCAATAACCAAAATGGATCGACCATAGGTATCAATCCAGTCGCCCAACAGCAGGCCTGCTATGACAGCTGGGATCGTCGCAAATGCTACAAACCAACCAAGTTTCCCATCATCCGAGGTTCTACCAGCCAGAGTTAATGTTGACGCTGCCACAATCGACACCACTTCGCGCCGAAAATAGATGATGACAGCCGTCAGCGTGCCAACATGAACACCAACATCAAATGCTAATCCCTGATCACTCCAACCAAACAGCTGGGAGGGTAGAATCAAATGTGCAGAACTTGAGATCGGTAGGAATTCAGTTAACCCCTGTATCAGGGCCAATATCAGAGTATGTATCCAATCACTGAGCGTCACTGCTCACTCCTTTTTTTCCAAGTGCCCTCTCGAACATAAACGGGTAAAGCCTCTTCAGGCGGCACTTGATCACCCCTTTCTAGAGCTGACACTGCCATATTGAGCATACTCTCAGCCTGAGGGTACTGATCAGACAACACCCTACCCAAACCGTTTTGAACTAATGAATTCAACTGATCCAAGTAGTTAAGGCCTGGGCCAATTGCTACGCATTGAGAAACCTTTTCAGGCAGAACAACGGCTGAGGGTGCCGTCACCTGCTCCTCAGTCAAAGCAAAGATTGTGCCATTTTCCACCTTATAGACTGCCCAATAGACCTCATCCATTCGGGCATCCAAAGTCGATAGAATAAAGCCAGCCTCTGGGCATAATGCAAGCGCCTGATAAGCCAAGGTCTCAAGGGTCGATAGGGGGATCACAGGAGTATCAAAGGCGACGGCTAGCCCCTGTGTTGCTCCTGTTGCTATACGAATGCCGGCAAATGACCCTGGCCCGCGCCCAAAAGCGATCGCATCAAGCTCTTTTACCGATAGCTTGGCCTCTTCAAGAACACTTTCAACCATCGGCAACAGCAGTTGGGTATGCCCTCTGGGTACCACTTCAAACCGACAAATGCGCTGTTCGCCGTTTAGTAAGGCGACTGAACAGGCATCAGTTGAAGTATCTAGTGCTAGAACCTTCGTCATAATATTACTCTTAAATTAAATCTGAGCCCCAGGATGGCATGATCGATTGATCATAACCGAGCTGACTCAACACCCTTGCGACCACAAAATCGATCATATCTTCGACCGTGGTGGGTTTATGATAGAAACCTGGTGACGCCGGCAGTATGACCGCTCCCATGCGGGTCAACTTCAACATATTCTCAAGATGTATCTCAGAATAGGGAGCCTCTCGCGGCACCAAAATAAGTGATCGACGCTCTTTTAGGGCAACATCCGCAGCACGCTCAATCAGATTATTACTGGCCCCAGTCGCAATGGCTGACAGTGTTCCTGTTGAACAGGGACAGACCACCATCTGACTGGGAGCGCCTGAGCCTGAAGCGACAGGAGCAAACCACTGTTCTTTACCAAAGACTTTAATCTGCTCCGCTTTAGCACCCGTGAAATCAGTAAAAAACTGCTGCTGAGCATCAGGAGTCCCTGGCAAGCTGTGCTCTGTTTCAGCCGCGACAACAACTTGAGCCGCTTTGGAGACCATCACAAAGAGTTGAACGTTCTGCTGAACCAAGCAGTGCATCAAACGCAGTGCGTACTGAACCCCCGAAGCTCCGGTAATGGCTAGGGTTACTCTTGAGTCAAAATCTGCCACGGTTCACCTCAATGTGTCGTCGAAATAAGGAGTTGTTTAATTCGCTCGTGAATGCCTTCGAATCCACCGTTCGACATCACTACGATATGACTGTTGTGTTGTAGCTCTGATTCGAGAGACTCAAGCAGAAGATCAATGCTATTAAATACAGCCTGCCCGTCAAAGCCAGCAATCTGATTCTCTAAAGACCACCCCTGAGAATCCGGTTGATACCAAAAAACAGTATCAGCTTGCGCGGCGGATTCAGCTAACTGGCTCTTAAATACGCCTTGTTTCATGGTATTAGACCTTGGCTCGATGATGGCAATCAACTTCTCATCGTGCACTTTCGCTCTCATACCTTGCAAGGTCGTCGCAATAGCCGTCGGATGGTGAGCAAAATCATCATACAGAGAGACCCCTGAGAACTGACCTAACAGCTCCATGCGGCGCTTCACGCTTTTGAATTGGCTTAATGCCTCCGCACTCACTTCGGGGGTAATGCCAACGTGTCTTGCTGCCAACAGAGCATGCAGTGCATTGCGTTGATTGTGCTCACCGGTCAATTCCCAATCAACCCAGACAGGGGCCGTCTCTTTGACGCAAATTTGAAAACGCTGACCACCAGACTCTTGCTCACCGATTGCAGCACCAGAGTGACCAGGATTCATTGAAGTTGACTCTAACTCACTCCAACACCCCTGCTCTATCACCTGCTCGACTGCCGGAATATCCGAGGGGTAGATCA
The DNA here is from genome assembly GCF_013283315.1 of Marinobacterium sp. xm-g-59. Classification (NCBI taxonomy): domain Bacteria; kingdom Pseudomonadati; phylum Pseudomonadota; class Gammaproteobacteria; order Oceanospirillales; family Oceanospirillaceae; genus Marinobacterium; species Marinobacterium sp. xm-g-59. The sequence continues at coordinate 147,356 of NZ_WBYR01000002.1, forward strand.
CTCGCCCAGTAGCAGGCACCAAACGCATGAGGTGATGAAACTGCCTCTGAATCGCTGCAAGATCATCAAAGATATCTGCATGATCAAACTCTAAGTTATTAATCACCAGTGTTCTTGGGTTGTAGTGGACAAATTTAGATCGCTTATCAAAAAAAGCGGTATCGTACTCATCTGCCTCGATAACAAAAAAGTCGGTCTCTCCCAAACGAGCTGAGCAGTCAAAATCGAGCGGAACGCCACCAATCAAAAAACCAGGCTTCAACCCAGCGTACTCCAGAATCCATGCCAACATGGTCGCTGTGGTGGTTTTACCGTGAGTACCTGAAACAGCCAATACCCAACGATCCTTGAGCAAGTGATCATGTAACCACTGTGGTCCCGATGTGTGGTGAATCCCTCTCTCAAGCACCGCCTCAACACAAGGATTGCCGCGCGACATCGCGTTACCGACTATCACTAGATCGGGATTGGAGTCCAATTGAGTGGGATCGTAGCCTTGAATAATCTCAATGCCTAAGGTTTCAAGTTGCGTACTCATTGGCGGATAGACGTTCTGATCCGAACCGCTGACACGATAACCTAGCTCTTTGGCCAAAATCGCTAAAGAGCCCATAAAGGTGCCACAAATACCAAGAAAATGAAGATGCAAACCGGTGGTATCCCACAAAAAATTATAAAGATGGGCTTTAATTAACCGAAAAACCCATTTCGCACATGCAATAGCGTACCAACTTGCCTATAATTTTCATCATATTTCACACGACTAAGAGATTCTCTAATGCAGTTACTGAGCTCCTTCCTAAAGCACAACAAAACCGATGCAGACCTTGTAGAGGTGATCGAAGTCTTAATGATCGCCTGTAAAGAGGTTGCATTGCAGCTTCGCGAAGGCGCTCTGGCCGGCGTTTTGGGCACCAGCACTCTGACTAACGTACAGGGCGAGACCCAAAAGAAACTCGATATCGTTTCTAACGACATCATTAAAAAAGTCCTTCTGGATAATCGACTTGTTCGTGGCGTTGCCTCAGAAGAGGAAGAGGAGCCAGTTTGGGGATCTCGTGATGGTCGCTACCTTGTGACTTTTGACCCGCTGGATGGCTCATCAAACATCGACATCAACGTCTCGGTTGGCACGATCTTCTCAATCATCGAAGCCCCAAAACCTTGGGCGAAACAGGACACCAATGAGTTCCTCCAGCCAGGACGTAAGCAAGTGGCGGCAGGATACGTGCTTTATGGGCCTTCTGCAGTATTAGCCCTAACCACTGGTAGCGGCGTTAACATGTTCACGCTGGCTCATACCGGTGACTTTATCCTGACAGAGGAGTCGGTCAAAATTCCTGAAGAGACCAGCGAATTTTCGATCAACATGTCGAATAAGCGTCACTGGGAACCTCAGATGCAAGAGTACATCGACGATCTACTGCTTGGCGAAGAGGGTCCTCGCGAGAAGAACTACAACATGCGCTGGGTGGCCTCTATGGTGGCCGAAGTGCATCGCCTACTGACCCGTGGGGGCATCTTCACCTACCCATGGGACTCACGCGATCCGGGCAAACCGGGCAAATTACGCCTGATGTACGAAGGCAACCCAATGAGTTTCCTTATCGAGCAGGCTGGTGGCGTCGCTTCGACCTGTTACGAAGAGATTATGGATCTTAGCCCAGAGCACATTCACCAACGTGTATCCGTCGCGCTAGGTTCAAAACAGGAGGTAGAGATGTTGAAAGCCTACCACCGTAAGAAAAGTGAAAAATAGCGCTTAGTAGCATTTAGTTATATTACCAAGGTGCCTATAATGCGCCGCAGAAATTAATGAAACGTTCATAGGGAAACAACATGAGCTTTGAAAAAGTACCAGCGGGTAAAGACCTGCCAAACGACATCTACGTTATCATCGAGATCCCAGCTGAGAGCTCGCCTGTAAAATACGAGATCGATAAAGACTCTGACTCTATCTTTGTTGACCGCTTCATGGCTGCGCCAATGTTCTACCCAGCGAACTACGGCTACGTAAACAACACACTAGCTGACGATGGTGACCCTCTAGATGTACTTGTACTGACTCCACATCCAGTCATGACAGGTTCTGTTATTCGCTGTCGTCCAGTCGGCATTCTAAACATGACCGACGAAGCGGGTGAAGATGCGAAACTGGTTGCTGTTCCTCACGAGAAACTAAGCCAGGCTTACAACGACATCCATGACGTTGATGACCTGTCGCCACTTTTGAAAGATCAAATCTCTCACTTCTTCGAGAACTACAAGAAGCTTGAAAAAGGCAAGTGGGTTAAAGTTGAAGGTTGGTCTGACGCTGCTGCAGCTCGCGACGCGATCATCAAATCAGCTGAAGCTTACGAAGCAGCTAAGTAATTAGATAATTAAAAAGCCCGATCCGCTCTGCGGGTCGGGCTTTTTTGTATGTAACAGGTTAAACTTGTCGATTCAGTCAAGTTTAACCGCTCTGGAGCTAACATGAGCCGCCCCGATATTAACGAAATCAAGCAAGTTTACATTGAATCAGACTTGCTCTTTTCAAACTCTGAAGTCAACCAAGCGATCGACAAGATTGCTGATGAGATCACCGGCGAATATGCTGATCGCGATCCTGTCATCTTCACGATAATGAACGGCGGTCTTGTTATCTGCGGTCAGCTACTGACTCGCTTAGAGTTCCCTCTCGAAGCGGGCTACCTACATGCGACTCGCTACCGCAACACGACCTCTGGCCACGAACTAGAGTGGAAGGTTCCACCGATGATCGATTATCAGGGACGCGATGTGTTAGTGGTCGACGACATCCTAGATGAGGGACACACACTTCACGAAGTGATGAATCACCTCAAAGAGGGTGGAGCTAAAAGCGTGGCATCGGTCGTACTGATCGACAAAATACACGATCGCAAAGCCGTGCCTGGGATGAAAGCAGACTTCATCGGTCTAACCATACCGGATCGCTACATTTTTGGCTTTGGACTTGATTACAAAGGCTACTGGCGCAACGCACCCGGTATCTTTGCAGTCAAAGGTCTTTAGTAACCTACTGATTGATCTCATCAAACAGTAGGTTAAATGCCTCAGTCAATTTATGTTTGGCTGCCATGTGAACCAGTGGTTTAGCCAGCATATGACTCTCTTTCATTTTCACTGACGCAGGTAGCTTGGCGTTTAGCACCGGCAGATCTTGCTCCACGAGCGATTCAATGATCTGCCTAGGCAGCGACGCTCGTGGCTGAAACTGATTCACCACAATCCCTTCCAACACCAACTGCTCATTATGATCTTCACGCGTTTCGTTGATGTTATGCAGTAGGCTGTAAAGAGCTTGGCGTGCAAACTCATCACAATCAAAGGGGATCAAACAACGCTCAGCGGCACAAAGTGCGGAGAGCGAAAAGAAGTTAAACGCTGGCGGCGTATCGATGTAGATCGCATCGTAATGATCATCCAGAGCGTCACACAGATCTCTAAGCTTATAGATCTTATGCTTAGACTCTAACTTCGACTGCAAATCACCTAAATTCGGGTTACAGGGAATAATATCGAGATGATCGAATGGGGTCGCAAAACAGTAATCTTGTTCGGCCACTTTGTTCAGCTGAAAGCTCAATACCGATTCAAAGAAACTCTGTACATCGAGCTCTGGCGCATCGGAGTCATCACCCAACAGGTAGTGTGTTGAGTTACATTGCGGATCCAAATCGATCACTAGCGTTTTAAGTCCGCGAGCTGCACTGATAGCCGCCAAATTGACCGCGATACTCGACTTACCAACGCCACCTTTCTGGTTAAATATAACTCGACGCATAAATTACCCCTGGGAGAGAAGATCTCTCAAATCAATAATGGCTGCATTAGCACGGGAAATGTATGAAGCCATCACCAAAGAGTGGTTGGCTAACAATCCAAATTCAGTGCCGTTAAGAATAATGGGACTCCAGATGGTGCCCTGTGTGGCCTCTAGTTCACGAACAATCTGCTTCAACGAGGTGACCGCACTCTTCTTCTCAAGACTCTGTGCAAAATCCAACTCGATAGCACGTAAAATATGAATAAGAGCCCAGGCCGTTCCACGCGCTTCATAGAAGACGTCATCAATCTCACTCCAAGGTGTTTGTATCTCTAACTCTGAGGGCTGGGCCGTTGCTTGGGCGCCCCCCTGGCTGCCGGCGAGATCGGTATTAATACGGCGCTGCCCAACGCTAGCACTTAAGCGCTGTGAAATACTACCTAAACGAGTTGATACGTCGCCCAACCAATCTTGAAGGTTGTCGGCACGAGCATAGAACTGCGCCTGCGATTCATCCTGACTCGAGAGTTTACTTTGATAGGCTCTTAATGAAACCAACGCATCTCGATACTCACTCTCACTTGACGGTATCAACCAAGAGTTATTATCAAAGTGTAATTTGGGTTCCGCAGAGGCTAGATCCTTCTGTTCAGTCGACTGCGACTGAGAACGACTGAAGGTTTTGCGCATTGCTCGACTCAGGTCACGAATCTGCACAAGTACACCAAATTCCCAATTAGGCAGGTTATCCATAAGAACACCCGGCGGAAAACGATCATTGGAGAGGTAGCCACCTGGCTTGTTAAGAAGCGACTCTGTCAGTTCGATCAGTGTAGCGGTTGTGTAACTGCCGACCACCACCGTCTCATTTCGCTCGGCAGCGCCAGCTTCAGCCAACTGCTTCACATCAAATTGAGCTGGAGTCCAGCTCCAGAGAAAGCCCAATACAACCACCACCAGTGAGTAGGCTGCCAGAGGCGCCAGTAACAGATAAAAGCGCTTTACTCCGAACCTTTCCCGAAGACGATCTAGGAGATCCAACAGTGTTCTAAATAGACCTTTCATACACTACCTTTTGCGTAAATATGCATCACAAAAATACAAATGCTGCACTGCACTATGACCTGTACAGCCCCTTGGGTCAATCCATCGATAAGTTCCTTAAAACAACCTCGTTTTAATATCAAAAGCTATTTTGCACAAATAATAGACAATTAACGTGTAGATAGCGTTAAATTTGCCGAAATTCACACCATTTTCGCAACTTTCAGCTGGACAACCCCCTTTAGTCTCATGCAAACTTAACCTTACAGGGTTCTGTTAATAGATATCTGCCTATTCGATGCAATTAACAGCCATATCCCAACAATTTATCACTAAACTGCGCTACAGGAGCACATCATGGATATTCGTAAAGTTAAAAAACTGATCGAACTTCTCGAAGAGTCAAACATCAATGAAATCGAGATCAAAGAGGGCGAAGAGTCTGTTCGCATTAGCCGTGGTGGATCTATCGTTGCAGCTCCAGTAGCAGCACCTGCACCTGTCGTTGCCGCAGCAGCACCCGCTGCAGCTCCAGTAGCGGCACCTGCTGCAGCAGAAGCCGCACCTGCATCGCCAGCGGGCCATACCGTTAACTCACCAATGGTAGGTACTTTCTACCGCTCACCAGCGCCTAGTGCTCCAGCATTCATCGAAGTGGGCAAAACGGTTAAAGCGGGTGATGTCATCTGTATCGTTGAAGCGATGAAGATGATGAACCAGATCGAAGCAGACAAGAGCGGCGTGATTGAAGCCATCCTTGTTGAAGATGGTCAGCCGGTTGAATTTGATCAACCACTCGTTGTCATTGCCTAAACTCTAATCAACAGAGGAATACTCCATCATGTTGGATAAAGTTCTGATCGCAAACCGTGGCGAAATTGCGCTACGTATCATGCGAGCTTGTAAAGAGTTAGGCATTAAAACCGTCGCTGTTCATTCACAGGCTGATCGTGATTTGATGCACGTCCGTCTTGCTGATGAAGCGGTCTGTATCGGCCCAGCTCAATCTGCTCAAAGTTACCTAAACATCCCTTCCCTAATTGCAGCGGCAGAAGTCACTGATTCAGTGGCTATCCACCCTGGCTATGGCTTCCTCGCTGAAAACGCAGGCTTTGCTGAGCAGGTAGAGCAGTCAGGTTTTACATTCATCGGCCCTAAAGCTGAAACCATACGATTAATGGGTGACAAGGTGTCAGCCATTGAAGCGATGAAGAAAGCGGGTGTTCCAACCGTACCTGGTTCAGACGGACCACTGCCAGAGAACGACAACGATACGCTTTATAAAATTGCAAAACGTATTGGCTACCCTGTGATCATCAAAGCCGCTGCCGGTGGTGGTGGTCGTGGTATGCGTGTTGTTCATACTGAAGCTCACCTAGTCAACGCCGTGCAAGTGACCAAGTCTGAAGCAAAGGCGGCCTTTGGTGATGATACCGTCTACATGGAGAAGTTCCTTGAGAACCCACGCCACGTAGAGATCCAAGTATTAGCCGACGGGCAAGGGAATGCGATTCACCTTTACGATCGCGACTGTTCATTACAGCGCCGCCATCAGAAGGTAGTTGAGGAGGCACCAGCACCTCACCTAGACCCTGAATCACGCGCAAAAGTACTGCAGTCATGTGTCGATGCTTGTATTGAGATCGGCTATCGCGGTGCAGGCACCTTTGAATTTCTGTACGAAGATGGTGGTTTCTACTTCATCGAAATGAACACTCGTGTTCAGGTTGAACACCCTGTGACAGAGATGGTTACCGGTGTCGACATTGTAAAAGAGCAGCTGCGTATCGCTTCTGGTGAAAAACTATCGATCAAACAGGAAGATGTCGTGTTACGTGGCCACTCTTTCGAATGCCGTATCAACGCAGAGGATCCAAAAACCTTTATGCCATCACCGGGTAAAGTTAATGGTTTCCATGCGCCAGGCGGCAACGGCATCCGTGTTGATTCGCACCTCTATGCGGGCTACACAGTACCACCTCACTACGACTCATTGATCGCTAAGTTGATCACTTATGGTGAAGATCGCGAAGTGGCAATGCAGCGCATGCGCAATGCTCTGGATGAGATGGTCATTGATGGTATTCGTACCAACATTCCACTTCACCACGAAATCATGCGTGATACCCATTTCGAAGTGGGTGGTGTTAACATTCACTACTTAGAAAAGAAATTAGGCCTGTAAGTTAACTTACGTCCTAATCAAAGCCCGCACTGTTGCGGGCTTTGTTGTCTTTAAATTACGAGCTCAAAAGAATGCCTTGGCTACAGATAAAAGTTGTTACAAATCCTGATATTGCAGAGTTTTACGAAGATCTACTTCTTGAAGCGGGCTGTGCTGCCGTGACCTTTGAGGACGCAAAAGATCAACCTATTTTCGAACCTGAATTAGGGACTACTCCGCTCTGGGGCACAACCGTAATAACCGGTCTGTTTGCAGCAGAGCATGATTTAGAGTCGACACTTACCTTTCTAAACGAGCAAAAACTCTCCGTTAAGGGTGGCGATACAATACAGTTCAAGGCAGAAATTCTTGAGGACAAAGATTGGGAACGAGAGTGGATGACTCACTATCACCCGATGCAGTTCGGTAGCCATTTTTGGGTCTGCCCAAGCTGGATTGAAGTACCTGATGCGAATGCAGTCAATCTGATGCTCGATCCTGGACTAGCCTTTGGCACAGGTACCCACCCAACCACTGCACTCTGTCTAGAGTGGCTCGCCAGTGAGCCACTACAGAACAGATCGGTTATCGATTATGGCTGCGGTAGTGGTATTTTGGGCATTGCCGCCATTCTTTTGGGTGCAAGCGCAGTGTCAGGCGTCGATATTGATCCGCAAGCGTTAACCGCCACTCAAGACAATCTTGTCAGAAACGGTCTAGATAAAGAACGTTTACCGGTATTCTTCCCAGAGAGCTTTGAATCAGAACCGGTCGATTTAGTCATTGCCAACATACTCGCCGGACCACTGAAAGAGCTTGCTCCCACCCTGGCCGAATTGGTTAAATCAGGTGGTCAGTTAATTCTATCGGGGCTTCTGATAGAACAAGCGGATGAATTGATTGGCACCTACTCCGAGTGGTTTGATATGGAACCCCCATCAACCAAAGATGAGTGGGTTCGTTTAACGGGTCGCAAACGATAAGGTTGAGAAGGGATAGATGTTTGTAACAGAGTGTCCAGAGTGCCAAGCCAAGTTCAGAGTGACTGATGGTCAACTGCGCCTGGCTAATGGTCGCGTTCGCTGCGGCAACTGCCTCTCTATTTTTGATGCCGAAAATGGGCGTGCTGATCGAACACCCGCTACAGCAACTGAACAGCCTCAACAGACATCCACCGGAGCACAATTCGCTCAGCTAGATGCTGAGCCAATCGTACTTGAGCGATTTAATTCTCAACCCGAGTCGCCTTTCAAAACGGCATCAATGATTCTAATTCTTCTTTTATGCACAGTACTCGGCGCCTTACAGTATCTCTGGTTTGAGCGAGCTAGGCTAAATGCACACCCCAGCTTACGACCCTTCTATATTATTGCGTGCAGTCAGATAAATTGTGATTTAAGCGCTAAAGAGGGGCTGGCTCTACTGACGATTGAACAGACCCTAGTGAGGGAGCATCCTCGTTACTCGAATGCACTTGAAGTGACACTGAGAATCAACAACCAATCCACACTCTACCAACCCTATCCGGCGGTTGAACTCTCTCTGAAAGATCTACAAGGCAAATTGATCAGCCGCCGCACATTTGATCCAAATGAGTATTTAGAACTTGGCATCAACGCTGAGCGCTTAAGCCCAAAACTCCCCATTCAAATTCAACTGACCATAACCAAACCGGATGAAGCGATCGCCTCTTTTGAAGCGAACCTTTCTGAAGCCCGTTTCAACCAACGCTAGGGAACCTACGAATAAGTCCATGACATCTCAGGCTTACAGTCAAATTTGTCATCCAGGCGTGTTTTTGAAGGCCTAGCGGGCTAAGTCGAGAAAACAGAACGCAGAGGATGGATTTGACTGTAAGCCCCGTAGGGCGCGACCTGAAACATCCATCTACAGCGTTGGATCGCTGACTAAAGGCGATGGCCATTAGTTGCACAATCCGCCTTGTATCTGAATGTTTCAGATCACGCTGAGAAATTATGGACTTGTTCGCAGGTTCCCTAGTTAGCCTGTCAACCCCAAAATTGATCATTTTTTATTCAAAAACGTCTTGGACCCTCGGTCCGTGAAGAGTATTATATGCGCCCTTCATAACCAACGACGGCCATCCCAATACATTGGAGATGTCCCCTCGTTGTGGCAGGTTTTTGATGTTACAGATTGGTCCATACAGCCTTGACACTCAAGTTGCTCTAGCCCCAATGGCTGGTGTGACAGATCGCCCGTTTCGACAACTCTGTCGCGAACTGGGTGCAGGCCTTGTTGTGTCAGAGATGGTGACGTCAGATCCAAATCTGTGGCACACACGCAAGTCATCATTTCGCCTAAACCATCAAGGCGAAGCTGAGCCTCGCTCCGTACAGATTGCGGGTGGCGATCCGGAGATGATGGCATTAGCTGCTCAGTTAAATGCAGAGCGTGGCGCACAAATAATCGACATCAATATGGGCTGCCCGGCTAAAAAAGTCTGTAATAAAGCAGCTGGCTCAGCACTGCTGAAAGATGAACCTCTGGTCGAATCTATATTGGAAGCCGTGGTCAATGCAGTCGATATACCAGTGACCCTAAAAATTCGAACTGGATGGTCTCCAGACAATCGCAACGCACTCACCATCGCCAAAATGGCTGAACAAGCTGGTATAGCCGCGCTGACCATTCATGGAAGGACCCGGTCAGATAAGTACCTTGGTGACGCTGAGTATGACACCATTAAATCCGTTAAAGAGAACATCAGCCTCCCTGTCATTGCTAATGGCGATATCACCACCCCAGAAAAAGCGCGTTTTGTTTTGGATTACACCGGTGCTGATGCGGTCATGATCGGTCGCGCCGCTCAGGGCACTCCTTGGATTTTGCGAGAGATTGATCATTTTCTGCGTCATGGTGAAAAAATAGCGCCACCCACTCTCTCAGAAATACACTCTATTTTTACTCGCCACCTGAAAGCTCTGCACGAGTTTTATGGAGAGTTAATGGGCGTTCGTATCGCCCGAAAACACCTTAATTGGTATCTGCAATCAGTTAGCGATGTGACAGGCTTTAGAAAAGAATTTAATCAGTTGGAAACAGCTGACGAGCAGCTTAACGCCCTCGATCAATACTTTGATCGTGCCCAAGCTGCTTAATATTTAGGTAACCGTAGTAGTGAGTAGTAACGATACAATGCAACATCTCGATATCTCTGAAATAACAACAGAAACCCAGACACCAACACTGCGTGAGAGTGTTCAATCTTCACTTGAGACCTACTTCAAGACGTTAGATGGACAACCCGCCAGTGATGTTTATCAAATGGTGTTGACTGAAGTAGAAGCACCGCTGTTTGAAGCTGTCATGCGCTACACCAAAGATAACCAAACCCGTGCTTCAGAGCTTCTTGGCCTGAACCGCGGCACGCTTCGCAAAAAGTTGAAGCAGTACGATCTTCTTTAAATCTCTGAAAAATGGAAAGCCTCATGTCTAACGACTCATACACTCCTATTCGTCGCGCACTGATCAGCGTGTCAGATAAAACTGGCATCGTAGATTTTGCCCGTGAACTGACTGCTCAAGGCGTTGAAATCCTATCAACTGGCGGCACTTACAAACTGCTTTGTGATGAAGGCATCGCAGCCGTTGAAGTCTCAGACTACACGGGTTTTCCAGAGATGATGGCAGGCCGCGTTAAAACCCTTCACCCTAAAGTGCACGGCGGAATCTTGGGTCGTCGCGGTACTGATGATGCGGTAATGACTGAGCATGGCATCAACCCAATCGACATGGTGGTTGTCAACCTCTACCCCTTTGCAGAGACCGTCGCACGTCCAGATTGTGATCTTCCGATGGCAATTGAAAACATCGATATCGGTGGCCCAACCATGGTTCGATCTGCTGCCAAAAACCATAAAGATGTCGCAATTGTCGTTAACGCTTCTGACTACGATTCAATCATCGCTGACCTGAAAACCAATAAGGGTCTTAACTACAACACCCGTTTTGACCTGGCTGTTAAAGCGTTTGAACATACTGCTGCATACGACGGCATGATCGCAAACTACCTTGGCGCTCGTGTTGGCGTTGAAGAGCCAGAGACCTTCCCACGCACCTTCAACACACAGTTCGTTAAAGTTCAGGATATGCGCTACGGTGAAAACCCACACCAACGTGCAGCCTTCTACGTTGAAGAGAACGCAACTGAAGCCAGCGTTTCAACCGCTCGTCAACTTCAGGGTAAAGAGCTCTCGTTTAACAACGTAGCCGATACTGATGCGGCACTTGAGTGCGTTAAGCCTTTCAAAGAGCCTGCCTGTGTCATCGTTAAACATGCTAACCCTTGTGGTGTCGCCATTGGCGGCAACATTCTGGAAGCATACAACCGCGCTTTCCAGACAGATCCTACCTCAGCATTTGGTGGCATCATCGCATTCAACCGCGAACTTGATGCAGAAACAGCAAAAGCGATCGTTGATCGTCAATTTGTCGAGGTGATCATTGCTCCAAAAGTGAGCGCTCAGGCATCCGAAATCGTTGCCGCTAAACCCAATGTTCGTCTACTTGAGTGTGGTGAATTTGCGGCACAGCCTGGTGCAGCTTTCGATTACAAACGTGTCAACGGTGGCCTACTGGTGCAAGATTGTGATCTAGGCATGGTGAACGCATCTGAGCTTCAAATTGTCACTAAGCGTCAACCATCTGAACAGGAGATCCGCGATCTACTGTTCTGCTGGGAAGTGGCTAAATTCGTTAAATCGAATGCCATTGTCTACGCTCGTGATGGCCAGACTATCGGTATCGGTGCAGGCCAGATGAGTCGTGTCTACTCAGCTAAAATTGCGGGTATCAAAGCGGCGGATGAAGGCCTACAAGTTGCTGGTTCGGTGATGGCATCTGATGCTTTCTTCCCATTCCGTGATGGCATTGACTCTGCAGCAGAAGCGGGTATCAAAGCGGTTATCCAGCCAGGTGGATCGATGCGCGATCAGGAAGTGATCGCTGCAGCCGATGAGCACGGCATGGCGATGGTATTCACAGGCATGCGCCACTTCCGCCACTAAGCGTTAGAAGGATTGATTGATATGAATGTTCTAGTAATTGGCTCAGGTGGCCGTGAACACGCTCTAGCTTGGAGCGCTGCTAAAGATGCACGTGTAAATACTGTCTTTGTTGCTCCAGGTAATGCAGGTACAGCGATAGAAGCTGGTATTGAAAATGTTGCGATCGATGTCATGGACAAAGTTGCACTTGCCAACTTCGCTAAAGATAACGGCGTTGCTTTGACCATCGTAGGTCCAGAAGCACCGCTAGTCGATGGTGTAGTGGATTACTTCCAGTCAGAAGGTCTAGCAATTTTCGGCCCATCAGCAGGCGCTGCACAGCTTGAGGGCTCGAAAGCGTTTACTAAAGACTTCCTAGCACGCCAGCAAATCCCAACGGCAGAGTACCAAAACTTCACAGAGATCGAGCCAGCACTGGCATACCTTCGTGAGAAAGGCGCACCAATCGTTGTTAAAGCCGACGGTTTGGCAGCTGGCAAAGGTGTTATCGTTGCGATGACACATGAAGAGGCTGAAGACGCTGTCAAAGATATGCTTGCCGGAAATGCCTTTGGCGATGCCGGTAGCCGTGTTGTTATCGAAGAGTTCCTAGATGGCGAGGAAGCATCTTTTATTGTCATGGTCGATGGCGAAAACGTTCTGCCAATGGCCACTAGCCAAGACCACAAACGTGTTGGCAATGGCGATACAGGTCTAAACACTGGTGGCATGGGTGCCTACTCCCCTGCTCCAGTGGTCACTCCAGAGATCGACCAGCGCATCATGGACGAAGTGATCTACCCAACCGTTCGCGGTATGGCTGCAGAAGGTAACCGATACACTGGCTTCCTATATGCAGGCCTCATGATTGCTGCCGATGGCACACCTAAAGTGATTGAGTACAACTGCCGCTTTGGTGACCCAGAGACGCAACCGATCATGATGCGTCTTCAGTCGAGCATTGTTGAACTCTGCGAAGCAGCCCTTCGTGGCGAGCTAGACAAAACAACCGCTAAATGGGATCCACGCCCATCCATTGGTGTGGTTATGGCTGCAGGCGGCTACCCTGGTGACTACAACAAAGGGGATGTGATTTCACTTCCTGAGTCACTTCCAGCTGACAGCAAAATATTTCATGCTGGCACAGCCCTAAATGGTGATGATGTGGTGACAGCTGGCGGTCGTGTACTTTGTGTCACTGCACTTGGCGACACAGTAACTGACGCACAGGCTCGTGCTTACGAACTTTTAAAGCAAGTGAGCTGGAAAGATGCCTATTTCCGCACTGACATCGCTTACCGAGCGATCGCCCGCGAAAACGGTTGATTTTCTACTTAACCTATCAAAGACCCTTCGGGGTCTTTTTTATTGCCTAAAATCAGCATTGATGTCCGTCAACAGATCCAACCAAACTACTCGCACTTCAGTATTGATCAAGGCAAAATAATGATATTACCCTTTTATAAGAGACGACTATGCCTGAGTTTTTAGATGCCTACTCCAGCGGAGAGGTTGCCGTTCTTTTAGGTTTGATCACCGGATTGGTGTTTGGTGTCTTTGCTCAGCAGAGTCGGTTCTGTCTACGCGCGGCCTGCATTGAGTTCTGGCGCAACAAGCCTGGTCCTAAATTCGCCATTTGGCTCTTTACCTTCTCGACAGCGCTTATTTTGACGCAGTTATTGATGCTGAACGGCAATCTCGAGAAAAGCAGCATTCGGCAGCTGGTAACGACAGGCTCTATGTCTGGAGCCATTATTGGTGGATCCATGTTTGGTATTGGCATGGTCATGGCTAGAGGCTGCGCGAGCCGCCTTCTAGTTCTATCTGCGACCGGTAATCTACGAGCACTCATTGCAGGACTGGTGGTCACCGTTGTCTCTCAAGCTGCGCTAAGAGGTATTCTATCTCCCGCTAGAAATGAGATCTCATCTTGGTGGCTAATCGATGGATCATCACGTGATCTGTCACTTTGGCTCCCAGAATTTGGGGCATTAGGATTCGGTATTATTCTATTTGTCGCCGCTTTCTATTTGGCAAAAAGAACCTCACCCAGAATCTACTGGCAGTTTGGTGCCGTCATGGTCGGATTAAGTGTTGCTCTGGGCTGGGCACTAACCTCTTGGCATGCCAGCAACTCCTTTGACATTATCGCGGTGAAGAGCGTCAGTTTTACTGGACCATCAGCCGATACTTTAATGGCACTGATCAACGAGCCAGAGGTGCCTCTGTCGTTCGATATCGGCATTGTTGTCGGCGTATTTGCGGGCTCATTCTTGGCTTCTTGGATAACAAAAGAGTTCAAAATTCAAACCTTTACCGAAGAGACTGGCCTTTCACGCTATTTGGTTGGAGCCGGTCTTATGGGCTTTGGCGGCATGCTTGCGGGCGGGTGTGCAGTTGGTGCTGGTGTTACTGGTGGTGCAGTAATGGCCCTCACCGCTTGGGTTGCACTCTTCTTCATGTGGCTAAGTGCTGGCATCACTGACAGGGTACTCGACTACCGTCGCGAGACAGCCTAAATTAACAGCTCTAACTACTGAGCAAATTCTATGTCCTTTGAACTCTGGCTTGCCCTGTTAGGCGCAGCCATCATGATCTCGCTATCCCCTGGCGCAGGCTTTGCTACCGCTGTGAGTTTTGGGCTCTCAAATGGTTTACGAGGTGCAGCACCAGCTGTGTTTGGCCTTATTTGTGGCTATGGCACCCAGATGCTGGTGGTATCACTTGGCTTAGGGGCACTCATTGCAACCTCACCTATTCTATTCACAGTCATTAAATACATAGGCGCCGCCTACCTTATCTGGCTGGGCTTTCAGATTATCCGTTCGCAGGCTGAGCTCGAGCTTCATAACGCTGAGCCTCTTAAGAAGCGAGAGCGCTTTATTCGCGCCTATTTAGTTAATATCACCAACCCTAAGGGCATGGTGTTTCTACTAGCACTAGTGCCACAATTTCTGAATCCAGCAGAACCCCAGGCACCTCAGCTTTGGATTATTGGCCTGACACTAGTATTAGTTGATTGGATAGTGATGACTGGTTACTCGGGTATCGCAGCCCGTCTGCGCAGGTTTGTTCAAGATCCAAAAGGTAGAGCCTGGTTAAATCGGGCATCTGGGAGTGCACTGATACTGGCCGGTCTGGTATTGTCTACTGCAACACTTTAATAAGGAGTTAGGCATGGATTGTCTGTTTTGTAAGATTGTCGCTGGTGAAATTCCAGCCAAGCGCGTTTACGAAGATGAACACGTCATCGCGTTTATGGATATCAACCCACAGGCCCCATTTCATGGTCTAGTTATTCCACGCAAACATATCTCGACTCTCGATGATGCAACCGATGAAGACGCAGAAGTTCTTGGCCATCTGAATATTGCGGCTGCAAAAATCGCACGTCAGGAAGGATTTTCTGCAGATGGTTATCGAACTGTAATCAATTGTCGCGATCATGGTGGTCAGACGGTGTACCACATTCACCTCCACCTTCTAGGTGGTAAAGCGATGGGATGGCCACCATACACTGACACTCTTAAGACGCCACTATAGGATCTAAAATGACTGTGATTAAAGACCTGCCACAAAACAATCAGCTAGAGTTCTTTATCGAACAGGCGCGCCACGCAAAGCCTATTAGAACGGTGGTTGTGCATCCGGTTGATGGCAATGGTCTCGGCGGTGCTTTAGAGGCCGCAGAGCAAGGTCTGATAGAGCCAACGCTGGTTGGCCCTAAAGCAAAAATTGAAGCTGCCGCTGAGGAGCTCAATGCTGATATCAAGGCTTTTCGCCTTATCGATACAGAACACAGTCATGAAGCGGCTGAAGTCGCATGTCAGTTGATACAGCAGTGTGAAGGCGATAGTTTGATGAAAGGCTCTCTTGGGAGCTCTGAACTACTTTCAGCAGTCCTCGATAAACGCAGCGGTCTTAGAACAGAGCGCCGTTTAAGTCACATTTTTGTTTTTGATGTCCCTAGCTATCACAAGCCACTGATCATCACCGACGCTGCAATTAATATCGCTCCCGATCTAATGACGAAGCGAGACATAGTACAAAACGCAATCGACTTTGCGCATGCTCTAGGTAATGAGAACCCTAAAGTTGCCGTGCTTGCTGCAGTAGAGAAAGTTAAAGCCAACATGCAGAGCACGCTGGATGCTGCTGCACTTTGTAAAATGGCAGATCGCGGACAGATCACCGGCGGAATTATCGATGGCCCGCTTGCTTTCGACAACGCCATTTCTCGCCAAGCGGCCATTGATAAACATATCAACTCTCCGGTATCCGGGGAGGCAGATATTCTCGTAGCACCTGATCTTGAAGCCGGCAACATGATCGCTAAACAGCTCATCTATCTTGCTGGTGCTAAGTCTGCAGGAATTGCAGTAGGTGCTCGTGTTCCCATTATTCTAACGAGCCGTGCCGATGGTGTAGTAGCTCGCTTAGCAAGCTGTGCATTGGCATCATACATGGTGCATCACCGCCGTAAGATCTAATCATGAATATCCTCACCCTCAACGCAGGCTCATCCAGCTTGAAAGCTGCGCTCTATAACTCGCAGGATGGCGTGTTAAGCAAACTTGCCAGTGCATCATTGACGGGAGTTGGCTCTCCACATCTATCACTTCAGGTAGATGGAGAGAGCATCGATATTTCGAAGGTTGATCTCACAGACTCCGCAAAGATTCATGCGCAGGTTGTAGAACTACTTTTTAACCGATTTAAACTGCAGGATGACTCATTAGTCGTTTCACACCGCGTAGTGCATGGTGGCGGTATATTCTCTAAATCCGAAGTGGTTGATGATGCAATTCTTGAGCAATTAAAGAGTTTCAACTCCCTCGCTCCGCTGCATCAACCATTCAATATTCGTTTGATTGAACAGGTTCTTGAGGCTCACCCCGAGTCACTCAATATTGTCTCATTCGATACGATGTTTCACGCAGGCCAAACAGCGCTTGAAACCAGCTATGCCCTACCTAAATCGATTCGCGATATGGGTGTTCGTCGCTACGGTTTTCATGGTCTATCATATGCCTATATATCTGAGTCACAGCAGCTAGCCATGTATCCGGATGAAAGAACCATCGTGCTGCACTTGGGTGCAGGCTCTTCAGCCTGCGCAATGATGGGCGGCAAGTCGAAAGCCTCCAGCATGGGCTTCTCAGCAGTCGACGGCTTACCCATGGGGTCACGTACCGGAAACTTAGATCCAGGCGTAATGATTCATTTGATGCGTGAAGGGATGGATGCAAATCAGCTCGAAACACTTCTCTACAAACAGAGCGGCTGGCTAGGTCTTTCAGGTCTATGCAGTGATATGCGAACACTGCTCGAATCAGATCTAGAGGAAGCGAAGTTCACCGTCGATTACTACTGCTATCACATTACCCAGGAGATTGGTCGGTTAGCGGCGATATTAGGTGGTTTAGATCGAGTGATTTTCACTGCTGGCGTTGGCCAACATGCCCCACTCATTCGAGAAAAGGTGTGCATTCAACTGGCTTGGCTAGGCCTAGAGATCGATAACAAGCTAAATCAGAGCAACCAAATTGAGATTGCCACTGATTCATCCAAAGTCCGAGTGCAGGTCGTCCCTACGGATGAGGAGTGGATGCTAGCCAAATACGCGACGCAGTTAGTTTGATCGCTGTCTGACGATCTCAAACAGGGTAACACCGGTTGCTACCGAAACATTCAAACTGGAGACTTCCCCCGCCATTGGGATTTTAATCAACAGATCACACTGCTCTCGTGTCAAGCGGCGCATCCCCTTGCCTTCAGCCCCCATCACAAGCGCTAATGGACCGGTTAGATCTGTTTGGTAAATGGAACCTTTCGCTTCACCCGCCGTTCCGACGATCCACACTCCACGCTCCTGAAGCTGATTAAGCGTTCTCGCTAGATTGGTTACCTGAAAATAGGGCACCGCATCCGCTGCGCCACAGGCAACTTTAATCACTGTCGCATTTAATGGCGCTGATTTATCACGAGGGGCGATGACAGCTGCGACACCGGCCGCATCAGCGGTACGCAGACATGCACCTAGGTTGTGAGGGTCAGTAACACCATCAAGCACTAGCAAAAGAGGTGTTTGGTCAACCTCATCCATCAGCTTAAACAACTCTTTATCACCCAGAATGGGTAGAGGTTTAGCTTCGGCCAACACCCCTTGATGAACACCATCGACACGCTCATCCAAACGATGTTTGCTGATAGTCTCAACATGAACACCGGCCTGGGCAGCTAGGGCTAGAATCTTCTCTACTTTCGGATCAACGCGTCCCTGAACAATAAAGAGGCGCTTTACCCTCTCAGGGTCACGGTTTAACAGCGTTGTGACAGCATGAATGCCAAATACCTGATCCAATTTCATTCTCTTTTACCTTAACGTTAAAGGCGCACCGACGTGCAACTGAAAAAAATAGCCGCTAAAGAGCGGCTATCTCACTGAAGTCGACTTAATTAATGACGATTTCAGCGTTTGATTTTAGTGTTTCAAATTGCGTTCTAAATGCCTGACTACCCTCACCGGCAGCCAACATGGTTGAAATTTGTGTCTGAAGCTCTTCAGCAATCTGCTCTTGCGAGGTTCCAACAGCATCGACAGTGATCAATGCCGCTGTACCATCAGAGAGCTGGACAACCTTATAGTCTGCACTACCCTCTGGACGTGCCATAGCAAAAGCTGCTTCTACAATCTGAGGTTCAAGATCAACGGCTGCACCGCGTGCAATCGATTTCACTGCAGTCCACTCCAGGTCAACTTTTCCCTCTTGTGCAGCAGTCAGAGCATTTTGAGCCTGTTCAAAGGCCTGTTTAGCCGCTTGGGAAGACTTAAGCCTGCTGACTAAATCATCACGCACTTCAGCAAGTTCAAGCTGACGTGCGGGTCGTAATTCATTCATATTAAGAACAAAGGTACGACCACTGCTCACCTCAATAGGGTCAGAGTTTAGACGCTCTTTGGTCACAACATCAGAGAAGGCTGCACGAACCAGTTTCTGGTCAGAAAAATCGCCAGTCCCACCATTACGAGTCAAAGGCTCTGAGGTTTGTATCTCGAGTGACAGCTCCTCAGCAAGCACGGCAAGGTCGCCTGAAGAGAAGGCCAAATCCGTTAAACGTTCTAGTGCGCTGACATAAACCTCTTCTGCATTCGCTTCAGCAACATCATAGATGAGATCCTCGCGCACTTCGCTCAGTGCTGGCACCTCTTTAGCACGTACATCGTTTAACTTGATGATGTGCACACCAAACTCGGTCTCGACAGGTTCAGAGTACTCGCCGGCATTTAATGAGAACAGAGCATCATCAAAGGGACCTTCAAAAAGGCCTGGCGTCAGGTAACCTAGATCACCGCCTGAATTAGCTGAACCAATATCTTGTGAGTACTCAGCAGCTAGTGAGGCGAAGCTTTCGCCGGCCGCCAACTTCGTACGAATCTCTTCAGCCTTTGCCAGCGCTGCATCCAGAGGCTGGGCATCGCTTATCTCAAGGAGTATGTGACTAGCAGAACGCTCTTCACCACCTTCAAAACCGGCTTTTAACTGATCATAGGCAGAGTTAATTTCGGCTTCGGTCACACTGTCTGGGTCAACTAAATCCGCTTGGTCCAGTACAACATAGTCAACAACGACCTGCTCTTGGGTCATTAGCTGATCGCCCATACTGTCATAAGCAGCTTGCACATCCGCATCATTCACTGTCTGTGAATCAGCGTCAACAGAGAAACGCGCCACTCGGATATCACGCGTCTGTGTATTCAAAGCAAGAAGATGATCAAGTTCCGAAGCGGTTAAAAAAGCTGACTGCTCGTAAGCACCGCGCACCTGATTCATCAGCGCTTCACTCTTAAGAAGCTCACGGTACGTCAAAGGAGTAAAACCAGCTCCTCGTAGAGCGGATTCAAACTGGTTGCGATCGAATCGACCGTCAACCTGAAACTCCCGCGTTGCAACGATCATCTGGTCCAGCATTTGATCAGACACAAAAAGCCCTAGCTCTTCTGCTGCACTGATCTGTACGTTGCGATCTATGAGATTGTCCAAAACCACTTTGCGTAGAACAACATCGTCTAACATGGCTGGATCAGCATTGTCGCCCATTTGAGTTAGAACTTGTCGACGTTGCAGATCGATACCACGATAGAGCTCATTCTTAGTAATGGCTTTACCATTGACTTCAGCGGGAGGTGGTTCGGCTGTAGCTAGGCCGACCAGTGAGTCAACGCCCCACAGAGCGAAAACGACAATGATCAAACCAACCAGAACTTTAGCAATAATCCCTTGTGAATTATCACGCATTGATTGCAACATGACTGAGTGTCCTATGAATTAAAAAAAGCGCAACCTGAGGTATGCGCTTTTTTAGTGGGGAGAGTCTGAAACTCTTACGCGCTAAAGCGCACCCCTGGAATAACCGATATTACTTGTTTACAGCGTCTTTTAATAAGTTCAAAGAGAAATGTTTCATTTCATGTGAATGCTTAGCAGCCACGTAAACAAATGCTTTGAGAGCATATCTTCAGTAAAGTAAACAGCCATTGTTTCAAACTACTATATAATCTTACTTACAAGCGCATATTAGCTCGATTGTCTGGGCAAGAATGAAACGATTGCACGGATGATAACATCTCTTATGCCATAAGCAAGAAAGAATTTTTTGAAACAAAACAAAAAGCCAAAAGGCTTCAAAATGAGCATACTTATGAAGATTTTAAACCGACTTATGAGGAGGTCTTCTTAGAGTCCAAAAGAAGAAATTCCTGTCCAAATCATGGTGGCTGTTTACGTATAATAACCTGCTGGAACCTACAAACAATGTTTGGCAAATGCACTGTTAATTAACTTCCGATAGAACAGCCGTAAATTGCCGACAAAAAGCATATGCTCAAGGATCTACGAATAGCTCAAACCGCCAGGAACCCCTTTTACCACCATGGCAACAGCATCGTGCGCATGTAAGCTCTCAAAGTGTTCCACTTTGATTTTGAAGTCCGTGTAGACTGGATCCAGACTTAACTCGCGTTTAATTCTCCGCGCGGCGTCCTCGCAGAACATCAAGTTTTGCCCATTCCTTTTCGCAAACTCTTGTTCATCCTCTCGTTTAACCGCAGTTTGTACCGGAGTTTTCAAGGTTTTTTCTACCTTATTTATCAGCTCAAAAATTGGGAAATGCTCGAAGCTTTTACCCAGTCTCACGGTTACAGTTGCCCTACTTCTCTGGCTATGCGGTGTCGCATGTGAACCGTTGGCACTCAATTACCATCCCTCAACTTCAGAAACTGACACTGTTTCCCTGGTAGTAAAATCTGCAGAGAATTTTTCCTGCAAAAGCTGTCTTGCCAATGAAGCAGAACAGGGGCATGTTGATGAATAATCAACTCCTACCGATAGATCAAAAGTGAAACTAGAACTACTTACTTCTGCCTGAATGCTTATGTCATAACTTTTCCAGCCACTGTTATCACTGAGTAATGCTTTACGCTTTATAGGCAACTCAAAATCTAGTTTTAAAAGTGCTTTATCACTTAATCCTACATGGCCGGACTGTAGTGGCATAGTGAATTTGGCCACCTGATTAGAGGTGATATGATCGCCTCCTGACTACACAGGTGACACTATGACAAAACCAAAACGACCTAACTTTAGCCCCGAATTTCGTCTAGAATCAGCGCAACTTGTTGTCGATCAAGGATACAAGGTACGAGAGGCTGCTGAAGCAATGGGCGTGGGTAAATCCACCATGGATAAGTGGGTTCGACAGCTGCGAGCAGAGCGTAAAGGAGAATCCCCCAAAGCCACGCCGATGACAGAAGAGCAACGTCGTATTCGAGAGCTGGAGAAGCAGGTAAAGCAGCTTGAGATGGAAAAAGAGATATTAAAAAAGGCTTCAGCTCTCTTGATGTCCGACGAGCTGAAAGGTTTGCGGTAATACGTCGACTTCAAGGGAGCTACTCTGCAACACGACTATGCCATCTATTCGGCGTACACCGTAGCAGTTACAAATACTGGCGGAATTATGCCAAAGGGGAAAACCCTGCTCGCATCCTTTTGAAAGAGAAAGTCAGAGAGGCCTTCAGCATTAGCGAGGGTTCAGCAGGTGCACGAAGTGTAGCAGCTATGGTGACGCTCTCAGGCACACCGCTCAGTCGTTATGTTGCGGGCAAACTGATGTCAGAGTTACAACTGTTTAGTTGCCAGCAACCCAAGCACCGTTATTAGGAAAGCAACACAAGAGCATCCCGTTGCCCCCAATCTGTTGGCAAGACAATTTAAGTCTGCGGCTCCAAACCAGGTATGGTGTGGCGATATTACTTATATCTGGACGGGGCGGCGTTGGGCCTATCTGGCAGTCGTACTGGACTTATATGCTCGCAAACCTGTTGGTTGGGCTTTTTCTCTTAATCCAGATAGTGACCTGACAAGTAAAGCCCTAACGATGGCTTTTGAATTAAGGGGTAGACCTGAAGGCCTACTGTTCCACTCCGATCAGGGCTGCCAGTACACCAGTGTGAAGTATCGTAGGCTACTGTGGCGGCACAAGATAAAACAGAGCATGAGTCGACGCGGCAACTGCTGGGATAATGCTCCAATGGAGCGTTTCTTCAGCAGCTTGAAAGCCGAATGGGTTCCAGAGATAGGTTACGCCTCAATAACAGAGGCTAGGAACTCAATTACTGACTACATCGTTGGATATTACAGCCAGCAAAGGCCGCATCAGCATAACGGGATGTTGCCACCGAATTTGGCAGAAGAAATATACTGGAATGACTACAAAGTGGTGGCCAGTTTTACTTGACCACTACACATCCTCACATGTTCGGATAGTTCGGTCCGCCCATACCCTCTGGCGTTACCCAGCGTATATTCTGAGCCGGATCTTTGATATCGCAGGTTTTGCAATGCAGGCAGTTCTGGGCGTTAATCTGGAAGTGCTGTCCGGCATCATCTTCAACCACTTCGTACACCCCCGCAGGGCAATAACGCTGAGCAGGTTCTGCAAACTTCGGCAGGTTTTGTTGCAACGGCACTGAGCTGTCTTTAAGCTGCAAATGACAAGGCTGATCTTCTTCATGGTTAGTATTCGACAGGAACACTGAACCCAGCTTATCAAAGCTCAACTCACCATCCGGTTTTGGATAGTCAATCGGTGTGCATTCACTGGCCGGCCGTATCTGTGCATAGTCTTCTTTATCATCGTGTAGGGTGACCGGGATCTTGCCGCTAAACAGGTTCTGATCGATAAAGTTAAAGGCACCACCCATAATCGGACCAAACTTATGCAATGCAGGGCCAAAGTTTCGGGAGCGGAACAGCTCATCATAGAGCCATGAACTTTCAAATTTATCGGTGAAGCTGTTAAGTTCTTTACCGCCTTCACATCCCTCAATCAGAGCTTCAAAGATCGTTTCTGCGGCCAGCATGCCGGATTTCATTGCCGTATGCGTGCCTTTAATCTTGGAGAAATTGAGCGTACCGGCATTACAGCCAGCAACAATACCACCCGGGAAGGTCATCTTCGGCAGAGCATTGAAACCACCTTTGGTGATTGCTCGAGCGCCATAAGAAACGCGCTTTCCACCTTCCAGGTACTGTTTCAGTACTGGATGGTGCTTCATGCGCTGGAACTCATCAAATGGACTCAGGTAGGGGTTGCTGTAGTTCAGATCAATGATCAGACCCACTACCACCTGATTACCTTCGGTGTGATAGAGGAAGAAACCGCCACTGGCGCCATCGCTTAAAGGCCAACCTGAACCGTGCAGAACCAGACCTGGCTTGTGATTCTCCGGGTTAATATCCCAAAGTTCTTTAATACCGATGCCGTAATGCTGCGCATCCGCTTCTGAGTCCAGTTCAAACTTCTCGATCAGCTCTTTACCCAGATGACCACGACAGCCTTCTGAGAAGATAGTGTATTTCGCATGCAGTTCCATACCCGGCATATAGCTGTCTTTTTGCTCGCCGGATTCACTGATGCCCATATCACCGGTGGCAATGCCTTTAACACTGCCATCATCGTTGTACAGCACTTCAGCAGCGGCAAAACCCGGGAAGATTTCTACGCCAAGTTGTTCCGCTTGCTCCGCCAACCAGCGGCAAACATTACCCAGGCTGACAATATAGTTACCATGGTTATGCATGGTTTTGGGTACAAACGCATTCGGTACCTGAACGGACTTTTCTTCGTTTTTCAGTAGGAAAATCTGATCTTCTGTGACGAGAGTATTGAGCGGTGCGCCCAGCTCTTTCCAGTCCGGGAACAGCTCATCCAGAGCACGGCTTTCAATCACCGCGCCAGAGAGAATATGGGCGCCCACTTCAGACCCTTTTTCTACTACACAGACAGTCAGTTCCTGCTCTGCTTCGTTTGCCTGTTGCATCAGTCGGCAGGCGGCGGATAAACCCGCCGGGCCTGCACCTACAATAACAACATCAAACTCCATGGATTCGCGCGTTATCTCACTCATCGTAAACCTCACTTATGCTGTTATTGCTTAAAACTGATCTTCAGAAAGCGCCATTACCGCTTCACCACCGCTCTGCATCGCCTTAAGAAGAGCGCCGGTTCTTGGTAATAACTGTTCAGCATAAAAACGCGCACAGACGATTTTACTCTCGAGGAAATCTTTATCTGCATCAGGTGCCCCTAGCTTGCCTTCTGCAATAGCCGCGGACTTCGCCATCAACCAGCCACCGCATAGGTAACCCAGTAACATCATGAAGTTCACGCTGGCAGCGCCTGCTGCAGCGGGGTCTTTAGCTCCTTTATCAAGTACCCACTTACGCGCAACATCAGCATCATCGAGAGCTGAATCTACCGCTTTTACAATAGCGCTCATGGCTTCGGAGTTGATGCCATCCAGATCAGCTTTAATCTCTTCCAGCAATGCAGATAGCGCCGCACCTTTATCTATGAGGGTCTTACGGCCAATCAGATCAAGAGCCTGAATGCCTGTTGTGCCTTCGTAAATGGTCAGGATACGTGCATCACGGTAATGCTGCGCAACCCCGGTTTCCTCAATAAAACCCATACCGCCATGAACCTGCACAGCCAGATAGGTGAGCTCCTGAGACAACTCAGTCATCCAACCCTTTACAATTGGGGTGTAGAGTTCGGTACGTGCATGGTGAATCGCTTTTGTCTCTTCATCCTGCGCATTTTTAGCGCGATCAGCTTCTGCTCGCGCCACATATGCAAGGGCCCGCATTGCCTGAGTACCCGATTTCATCTGCAGTAACATACGACGTACATCCGGGTGTTTAATGATGCTGATGCGAGAACCATCCCGAAGGGTTCCCTGGATACGGTCTTTGGCATACGCCAGCGCATGCTGGTATGCGCGCTCAGATATTGCCAACCCCTGTAATCCTACTGCCTGACGAGCATCGTTCATCATGGTAAACATGCATGCGAGACCATTGTTCTCAGCACCCACCAGATAACCCACTGCACCGCCGTTATCACCAAAACTCATGACACAGGTCGGGCTGCCATGAATACCCAGCTTATGCTCCAGAGCAACAGGGGCCACATCGTTTCTTTGGTCAGTGATATTACCCTCTGCATCCAGCATGAACTTAGGCACAACAAACAGAGAGATACCCTTCACGCCTGCTGGCGCATCCGGTAACCGGGCTAATACCAGATGAGCGATATTGTCTGTCATCTGATGATCACCCCAGGTGATAAAGATTTTTTGTCCGGTGATACGGTAATGATCACCTTCAGGGACGGCTCTGGTTTTCAGAGCGGCCAGATCGGTGCCGGCATCGGGTTCAGTCAGGTTCATGGTACCTGTCCACTCACCGCTGATCAGTTTAGGCAGGTAGGTATTCTGCAACTCTTCGCTACCATGGGTTTCAATCGCTTCAATTGCCCCCTGAGTCAGCAACGGGCAAAGCGCCCAACCAAGGTTTGCAGACTGCCAGATTTCATTCACAGCAACAGACAGTGATAAAGGCAACCCCTGCCCTTCAAATTCCGGGTTGCCCGCCAGAGATGGCCAGCCACCCTCACAAAACTGCTGGTAAGCCTCAGAAAAACCCTCGGTTTGCTGAACATTACCATCAGCAAGGGTTGCACCCTTCAGATCGCCTACCCGGTTAAGTGGGGCCAGTTGCTCTTCGCCCAGCTTAGCCGCTTCATCAAGCACAGCTTCACCAAGGCCTTCAGCGAATTCATCAAGCCCTGCCTGATGACAAATCTGTTCAAGACCCACCAAGTCATTTAATACAAACAATGCATCCTGATAAGGAAAACGATACTCACTCATCGCTCATGTTGCTCCGTTCCTCGCAAGCCTGAATACATTCCGGCCTGCTTTTATTATTCTTCGAAAGCGTTTTTACATTTGGGAAATGCTTAATTCATGATCTTCTCAGAGCACGCCCCAAACAATAACAATTCAAGCCTTATCTACTGACAAAAAAATTCATACGCTATAAAAACTCAGCAATTATAGGCCTCAGCGCGGTTTATGTTTGCTCTAATTGCTGGCAATAGGTGTCACTGCGGCGATATTCACCCGGTGTCATCCCGGTCCATTTTTTGAAGGATCGGAAAAATGCCGATGGCTCCTCAAAGCCCATCAAGCCGGCCACATCATTAATCGAAAGCTGCGGTGAATTCATATAATTCAAAGCTGCCATTTTGCGGCATTCATCCTTAATTTTTTGATAGGAAGTATCTTCCTCAAGTAATCTCCGTCTCAAGGTGGAAAATGACATGTGCAGCCTGTAGGCAATGTCTTCTGCACTCGGCAACTCCTGGCTGAAATCCTTACCAATCAGAGCAACTACCTGAGCCTTCAGACTGGCATCGTCATCTACCATCACAATCAACTGATAAGGGGCCGTTTTCAGAAAGCTTCGCAACGTATCCGGGGTCTGGACGATGGGGTAATCGAGGAATCTTGCTGGGAAAACAATTGCGTTATCGTGCTGATCGAATTTAACTTCAGACTGGAAAACGGTTTTGTATAAGGAGATATCTTCAGGTTCCGGAAATGACAGATAGGCCGCTTTCAAGTCCAGTCGGGCGCCCAGCAACCAACATAAGAAGTGATGCCACATCGACAAAGAGGTCCGAATTTTTTCCGGTGTAGAATCCTTCAACAGTTCCTCCAGATCCATTCCAGAGGCATCAGTAGTGGTGAAAGAAACCTTGGCGTATCGGCCTTTTCTCACCAGAAAAGGTTTGACCTGTGTGCCACGACAAATTTCATGGAAATCACTGGCACGATAGATGGCGTGTTCAAGAGTTTTACAGTGAATCAGGCAATGGCACATCATCCGGAAGGTACCATTAGGCACCTTTCCTCCACTCAACATGCCAAAATATTCATCCTGCGCAATGTAATAGATTCGCTGATACAACAGTCCAAACTTATCCGCCGGAAACTCTGTTTGGGTATCAATCATGCTTGAATCGATACCAACATAGTTCAGCAGTTCATCAACACTATAACCCTGCTCTTCAACCAGTTTCAGTAACTGCCGCACGTAGCCAGCAGGAACCGTTATCTTACGTTCCATTGCTTCTCTAACCTGTTTTTTGTTAACCAGAAACGCACTTCCCATTTTTATTTTTGGCACTTAAGGTCATTTTTTTCAACCCTAAAGAACAAATCTGTTACTAAGCTTGGCGGCAATTGTCATTGAGAACTGTTTTAAGACCGACAATGATTACTAACATCCAAAAACCTGCATATAGAGCTTTAACCCTATATTTATTCAGTATTTTTGGATGTTTTGACTAAAATCTATAAATATATAGTCAGAACCTTTTAGAAAAATAAGAAGTCAGGTGAACGAAATGGCAATAAACAACCGGATTTTGCGGCGCAGCAAAAACCAATCCCCGGCATTCTCACGCCGTCTTCTGCCTACCCTCGTAGGCAGTGTAGTTTTCATGAGCCAAGCTCAGGCGATTGAATTTAATCTGGGAGAAATTGAAGGACGTTTTGACTCTCAAATCTCTGTCGGTTCAAGCTGGCGTATGGATGATCCTTCTTCCAAACTGATTTCGACCTTTAATGGCGGCCAGAGCCGTGGTTCAGGTAGTTATGATGATGGCAACCAGAACTTCTCCAAGGGTGAAACTTTCACTCAAATTGTCAAAGGCGTACACGACCTGGAGCTACGCAAAGATAATGTAGGTTTCTTTGGACGCGCAAAATACTGGTACGATGCAGAACTGGAAGATGGCAACCGCTCCCATGGTCATTCACCAAATGGATATACGCCCGATACAACTCTGAACGATTCAGACTTTAACGACTTCTCCAAGTTCTCTGGTTTTGAGATCTTAGATGCCTACGTCTTCGCTGGCTTTGATATTGGTGAAAGCGAAAAGCCACTTGACCTCCGCATTGGTCGTCAGGTCATAAACTGGGGTGAGAGCACCTTTATTCAAGGCGGTCTGAACTCGATCAACCCATTTGACGTAAACGCATTCCGTCGTCCAGGCGCTGAAGTTAAAGAAGGCCTGCTACCTGTCAATATGGCCTTTGCTTCCCTAGGCGTAACAGATAACCTCAGTATTGAAGGCTTCTACCAATTTGAGTGGGAACCGACCGCTATTGATGGCTGTGGTACCTATTTTTCAAATAGCGATTTTGCAGCACAAGGCTGTGACGGTATTCGCATAACTCTACCTCTGAATGATCAACAATATTTTAACCCTGCATTTTCTGTTCGTGCTTTAGGTTTTGAACCGGTTATCAAACGAAATAGTATTGACGGTATAGTAGAAGCCGATGATGATGGTCAATTCGGTTTCTCTGCAAAATACTTCGCTGAAAACCTTAACAATACCGAGTTTGGTTTTTACTTTGCGAAATATCATAGCCGCCTCCCACTCACCAGCGCTTATAATAGTTCCAGCAATGCTGGGGACTTCGTGACTGGAGCAATAAACGGTGCAACCGCAGCTAAAAACGCAATTTTTTCTGCTGTTTATACTCAAGTTACAGGTCAACCCCTTCCAGCAAATCCAGCAGATTTCGACCCTGCGGGCGAAGCTGCTGCCCAAGCAGCGGTTGATGCCTCTGAAGAAGATATTGCAAGAGCAGGACAGCTGGGAGGGATTGGAACTCTAGTCGATGCCAACTATATCACCAGCTATCCTGAAGATATTGAGATGATTGGTATGAGTTTTAACACTAACCTTGGCGATGTTGCATGGTCCGGTGAGATTAGTCATAAGCGCGGAGTTCCAGTACAAATAAATGGACCTCTCCTTGTAGCTGCAATCATGCGTCAATATGCCCCTCTTCTCAGCCAAGATCCTTTAAATCCAGATCCAGCATCTGGCAATACCGCCGCTGATGCATTAGTAGCCAATGCGGGCCAAGGGGGATTTATAAAAGGATATGGCGAATTTGATATCACTCAGGCTCAGACAACCTTTATTAAGTTCTATGACCAGGTATTGGGTGCCAGCCGCCTGGCCCTAATTGGTGAACTGGCCTGGACGCACGTTCATGGGCTTGATGAAGACGCTAACGCTCTGAAGTATGGCCGTAATGGTGCCTACGGCTATGCTGCCGGAGACACTGAAGGTTTCGTGACCCAGGATTCCTTTGGTTACGTTGCCCGTGCTCATCTGACTTATCCAAACGTTTTCGCAGGAGTGAATTTGTCCCCACAAATCAGCTTCAAGCACGGTATTAAAGGTTATGGTCCACAGCCGGGCGCTGCCTTTAATGAAGGCGAAAAAACTCTGGGCCTGAGCCTGACTGCTGATTACCTGAATAAATACAGCGTTTCACTGTCTTACACGGATTACTTTGGTGGCAACTTTAATTCCATTGAAGATCGTGACTTCATTTCACTGAGCGCAAGCGTTTCATTTTAATTATCAGCAGACAGATGGAGAGATCATCAATGTATAACACTAAAAAATTACTGCTGAGCACTGCATTATTACTAAGTTCTGGCTCACTCATAGCGGCTACTACAGCTGAACAAGCGGCTGAGCTGGGTGCTTCACTCACGCCTATAGGTGCAGAAAAAGCAGGTAATGCTGCAGGCACGATTCCGGCCTGGAACGGTGGATTGGCTGGCAGCTCTGATCGCTACAACAATCCGTTTGCAGACGAACAACCACTGTTCACGATTACCGCTGCCAATGCAGAACAATACAAAGACAAGCTGACTCCTGGACAGCTGGCGATGCTGAATAAGTATCCTACCTTCAGCATCCCGGTGTACCCGACTCACCGAACTGCGGCGATGCCTCAGGAAGTGTATGACGCGGCCAAAGCCAATGCGACAACGGCACAGCTCACTGATGGTGGTAATGGCCTTCAGGGGTTTAACACTGCCATTCCATTCCCTGTCCCGAACGATGGTTTGGAAGTGATCTGGAACCATATGACCCGCTATCGTGGCGGCGCTTTGGAACGGACCTTTGTGCAGGTTCCGGTGCAGGCTAACGGCAGCTTCACACCGGTGAAAATCAACGAGAAGATGTCCTGGCCAACTCACCTTAAAGGCGGCACAAACCCGGAAAAAGATGCGAACATCCTGTTCTACTTTGTACAGCAGGTAAAAGCCCCTGCCCGTCTGACCGGTAACGTACTCTTGGTTCATGAAACCATGAATCAGGTTACACAACCACGACAGGCATGGACCTACAATGCAGGTCAGCGCAGAGTGCGTCGGGCTCCTCAGATCGCCTATGATGCTCCGGGTACAGCGAGCGATGGTCAGCGTACGACAGACAATCTGGACCTGTTTAACGGCGCACCTGACCGTTACAACTGGAATCTGGTTGGCAAACAGGAGCTGTATATCCCATACAACAGCTTCAAGCTTGCAGACCGAGGTCTTAAGTACGAAGACATTCTCAAACCAGGACACCTGAATCCAGAACTCACACGTTATGAATTACACCGTGTCTGGAAAGTCGAGGCGACATTGAAAGAAGGCGAACGCCACATCTACGCAAAACGCACCTTCTATATCGATGAAGACAGCTGGCAGATCGCCGTAGTGGACCATTACGATGGCCGTGGCGAGCTGTGGCGTGTAGGTGAAGCGCATCAGTTCCAGTATCGTGATGCCAACGTACCTTGGTTAACGGCTGAAGCTTTGTACGACCTTCAATCCGGCCGTTATCTGGTTGGCAGTCTGACAAATGAAGAGGGTGATGGTTTCGACTTTACCCAGCGCTTCAAGCATAAAGACTTTACCCCTCAGGCGATCCGTCGACTGGGAAAATAACAAGTTATCTCCAGCAAGGTAACAACAAAAAGCCCTCTCATATGGAGGGCTTTCCATTTGAATTCTGAAGTGTATTAGCTGTAACAGCAGTCTTTGCTGACTTCTTTGCTCACTTGGGTTAAAACTCAATCCTGTTCCAGTGGTTTTTACCATATCCTCTTTCAGGGCTTGTATACATTCCTTGCATTGAGGCATTTCACGACCATAACGTTCCCAGTCGAGTTCTTTTTTTGCCATCGCATCTTGCATGACTTCCTCTAAACACTGGTTACATTCAACCGGGATATCCACACTCGCTTTCATCAACCCACTCCTACTGACGTGATCTAATAATAGTAGACGCTGTGTCAGAAATTTCTTTAGGAGTTTTTCCTAATTAGAACCACTCTCTACCAAAGTCCAAATGGCTGATAGCTGATGACTGATAAACAGGTGACTGGAGAATCGAGGGCAGGCTTATTTTGAAAGCGCTGAATTAATAAGTTCAGCTGTGATTTCCGGGGATTCAAGAGGGAAAAGGTGGCCGCCATCAACAGCAACCAGATTCATTTCAGGAAAGTTGCGTTGCCACCAGCGTTTATCATGACGGTTAAACAAATGACTCTTACGACCGTAGATGACAGTACCGCGTACACGCTTAAGGCACCGGGGTACATCCAGTAAGACATTGCGAAAAACATCCGCTTCGATATCTGCTGAGATGCTCAGCTCAACACCCTGCTCGTTTTCGGTTAAACCGTGTTTGATATAGTCAGCAAAACATGCAGGATGAAAATCTTTGAACAGGCTTTTACCTGCAAAATAAGCTTCCGCTTCTTCACGACTGGCAAACTGAGCCCGCCTTTTAGCGGCTCTTCCGGCAGGAGTAATCCGATCCATAAGGCCCAGGGCCTTACACAGTTTCAAGGCATAACGTTTGCGTTTACTGAATACCACCGGATCGAGCAGGATAACCTGTCTAAAAAGTTCAGGTTTTAACGCAGCGGCTATCAGGGTGACAACAGCTCCGGCTGAATGACCAACCCCAATTACGGGCTTATTATGCTGCTGTTCGATCTCAGCAATCAGTTCCTCCGCGTAATTACGCAGACTGCCATTCAGTGGGTAATCCCCGTGCCCCATCTTTTCAACGCAGCTGACTTCATGCTCAGGTAATAAGCTGAACAAGTGGCCATAGCAACTGCCGGGGAATCCGTTAGCATGGCTGAACTGAATCACTGCTATACCTCCGACGGAGCATGCTGCTTAATCAATAACTGCACCGATGTACGGGCAATATCCTGAAGGTCTTCACGGTTGACATAAATACCGTCATTAAATAACCGACACAAACCATGAATAGAAGCCCATGCAGACTGAGTTATTCTCAATGCGGGTAAAGACGGTTCAAAAACACCTTGTGCTTGTAACTCTTTAATCCAGTTCAGTAGGACACGAAAACTGTTATGGGATACTTCCTGTAATGTTTGTGTTGGGATGCCGGTTTTCCAGATATCGCGGCCATACATCAGATCATAAGTTTCGCGTTGCTCATCAGCAAAGCGGATGTAGGTAATCACGTAGCGCTCAAACTGCTCAACAGGACTCAGCTCTTTTGCGTTTTCGTTCAAGGCTTCAACCAATTGATCCTGAAGATGGAAGCCCTGTTCTGCTATTGCGCAAAGCAGTTCATTTTTGTCTTTGAAGTGATGATAAGGCGCCGTACGAGACACGCCTGCCTTGTCCGCCAGTTTGCGAATTGAGAGGCTTTCAACGCCCCCTTCAGCAATCAAATCCGTCGCTGCCTGCAACAAGGTAATCCTGAGATCACCGTGGTGATATGGTTTTTTTCTACTGTTCATGGGCGCAATCTATCAACCAATCTTGACAGTGTCAAAATAGATCACTATCTTGACACTGTCTAGTTTAATAATAAAAACCTAAACAGGATTGTTTTCAGATGAGCTATAGCTGTTTTGACCTCAACGTTGAGAAACACATTGCCCGGCTAGAATTTAAACGCCCCGAAGCCTGCAACTCCATGAACAGGGACTTCTGGATAGAGTTTCCGGAAGCCATCAGAGCGCTGGATATTGAAGGAGACACCCGGGTACTGGTCATCAGCTCTCAGGGAAAACATTTCTGTTCCGGAATGGATCTGGAGGTTTTTTCTCAGCCGGACCAAAACCTGTTCAATGGTGAAGCCGGTCGCAGAGCAGAATCTGTGCGCCGTCTGGTTATGCAACTGCAAGAATGTTTTATGGTGTTGGAAACCGCACGCTTTCCGGTTATCTCCGCGATTCAGGGTGGCTGCATAGGCGGCGCTCTGGATCTGGTGTGTGCCACTGATATGCGTTACTGCACTGAGGATGCCTATTTCACCGTAAAAGAGACGGCGCTGGGCATGACTGCAGACCTGGGGACCCTGCAACGTTTACCAGGCCTTATACCGTCTGGGCTCGCCCGAGAACTCGCGTATACCGCACGTAAAATGCATGCTCAGGAAGCTCAAACATCCGGACTGGTAAATCAGACCTTCCCGGATCAGGCATCGATGCTGGATGCAGTAATGGGCATTGCCCAACAGATTGCTGCCCACTCCCCTCTGGCAATCACTGGCACCAAGCAGATGATCAACTATGCTCGGGATCACAGCCTGCATGACAGCCTCAGTTACATGGCTACCTGGCAGTCCGGCATGTTTCAACCTAATGACATGATGCAAAGCTTCAGCGCGAAGGTTTCTGGAAAAGCCGCTGTATTTGAACCATTACGCAAAATAACCCAGCCACTTCAAGCTGCCGACTAAAACAATAACGATAAAGAGATACTAAGAATGACGACAACAGCCTACCCTAATCTTTTACAGCCCCTGGATCTGGGTTTCACCACTCTGAAAAACCGTGTCCTGATGGGTTCTATGCATCTGGGTCTTGAAGAAGCCCCTAATGGATTTGAACGTATGGCTGAGTTTTACGCAGAACGTGCTCGTGGCGGTGTGGCACTGATTGTTACCGGTGGCATAGGCCCAAACAAAGAAGGTGCGGTGCATGGTCATGCTGCACAGATGTCCACACCAGAAGATGTAAAAAACCACCGCATCGTGACGGATCGGGTACATCAGGAAGGTGGCAAGATCTGTATGCAGATACTGCATACGGGTCGCTATGCCTACAATCCTCAGCCGGTTGCGCCATCTGCAATTCAGGCACCGATCAACCCATTCCCACCCAAAGAGCTTTCGGAAGACGATATTGAGCAACAGATCAGAGATTTTGTGAACTGTGCATCCCTTGCAAAAGAAGCAGGATATGACGGTGTCGAAATCATGGGGTCAGAGGGCTATCTGATTAACCAGTTTATTGCCGCACGCACCAACCAGCGCGATGATGGCTGGGGGGGTGAATATGACCAGCGTATCCGCTTTGCTCTGGAAACCGTTCGAAGGGTGCGTGAAGCCGTCGGTACTGACTTTATCATTATCTACCGCCTTTCCATGCTGGATCTGGTTGAAGGCGGTAGCAGCTACGAAGAGATCGTTCAACTTGGACTGGCGATTGAACAAGCCGGTGCCACCATCATCAATACCGGCATCGGCTGGCATGAAGCCCGCATCCCTACTATTGCCACAAAGGTTCCTCGCGCTGCGTTCACCTGGGTGACAGCCAAGGTGCGTAAGGCACTTAATGTTCCGGTCATCACCTCAAACCGAATCAATATGCCCGATGTAGCCGAAGAGGTCCTGGCCCGTGGTGATGCGGATATGGTCTCTATGGCCCGTCCTTTTCTGGCAGACCCGGAATTCGTGAAAAAAGCGGCCGAAAACAGAGCCGATGAGATCAACACCTGCATCGGTTGCAATCAGGCTTGTCTGGATCATGTGTTCGTGGGCAAGCTGACGAGCTGCCTGGTTAACCCCCGTGCCTGTCATGAAACAGAACTGGTCATTACCCCAGCCACCGATATTAAGAACATTGCTGTAGTCGGTGCAGGACCAGCCGGTTTAGCATTTTCCACCACCGCCGCTCAACGCGGCCACAATGTCACTCTGTTTGATGCAGCATCCGAGATCGGTGGCCAGTTCAATATTGCCAAGCGCATACCGGGTAAAGAAGAGTTCTATGAAACCCTGCGTTATTTCGGCAAGCAAATTGAGCTCACGGGAGTAAACCTTCAGCTAAACACTAAAGTAACTGCAGAAACACTTCAGGAAGGCAGATTCGATCAGGTTGTACTTGCCACAGGCATCAGCCCTCGAACCCCGGATATTGAGGGTGTTAACCACCCGAAAGTGCTCAGCTATCTGGATGTTATGAAGGGTGCTGAAGTTGGTCAGAAAGTCGCGATCATCGGCGCAGGCGGTATTGGTTTTGATATCTCAGAAGTGTTAATCCATCAGGGTGAATCCACCAGCCAGAACATCTCCGCCTTTATGCAGGAATGGGGTGTGGACATGAGCATGAACGCCCGTGGTGGTGTTGAGAACATGAAACCCGCCTTTGAACCGGCTGCGCGTGAGGTATTCCTGCTGCAACGTAAGAAAAGCAAGGTAGGCAGCGGTCTGGGTAAAACCACTGGCTGGATACACCGTACCGATCTTGCCAAGAAAGGTGTGACAATGCTTAACAAATGTGAGTACCAGAAGATCGATGATCAGGGCTTACACCTGCTGGTCGATGGCGAACCGCAGTTACTGGAAGTTGATAATGTCATTATCTGTGCTGGTCAGGAGCCGAAACGTGATCTGGCTGACCAGATTAAAGATGTGCCGGTCCATCTGATCGGCGGTGCTGATGTGGCGGCGGAGCTGGATGCCAAACGTGCGATTCATCAGGGCACGCAGTTGGCTGCAACAATTTAAACACCCACTCCACCTATAAAGGGCAGCGGTTTTGAACAACCCTGCCCTTTTTTATGACCGTAAACGCCACCTTTTTCCCTATCAATTTTCACAGTAATTCAAGCACCTAAGCAGGGTTTGAAAAATAATGTCATAAAAACTGGTGACTTTTGTTATTGGCGATTCTATACCTAATAAAGCATGATGCAGGTAACCTTTCAGAATCATCAGGAAGGGCCACCAAATATAAAAATAATTACTGGTTATCAGATGCTCAAAAGAATTACTGGCAGTTCGTTACTGATACTCTGCTCACTATTTACACCTCTATCTCCATCTTCGGCCTCAGAACAACTGACGTCAGACCGTCTGTCTACTTCAGCCCTCACCCGCGAAGGTGCTGAAAAGTCACTGCTGTTATCCGTCGCTAATACAGGTAAAAGACTGGTTGCTGCCGGAGAGCAAGGCGTCATCGTTTACTCGGATGATCAGGGCAAGAAGTGGCATCAGGCATCAGTACCTGCCAGCGCACTGCTGACCAGTATTAAATTCACGGATACTCAGACTGGCTGGGCGATTGGTCACGATGGTCTAGTGCTTAAAACCACCGATAGTGGCTCCAGTTGGAAATCCGTTCTTAGCGGTAACGACATTAACCAGTTACGAATCACGGCTCTTGAAAATCTGCTCGGTTCCATGACAACCGATGACTTCACACCCGAACAGATTGAAGATACCGAATATGCCTTGGATGATGCTGTCATCGCACAGGAAGAAGGACCAACTTCACCCCTGCTGGATATGCTGTTTCTGAATTCCAGCCACGGTTTCCTGATCGGTGCCTACGGTACGATGCTCGAAACCAGAGATGCGGGACAAAGCTGGCAGTTTATAGGGCATGAGCTACCAAACCCGGAAGGTTTCCACCTTAACCGCATCTATCAGCTTAAATCAGGCCGTCTGCTCATTCTCGGTGAAGCCGGACTTCTGCTCGCCAGTGATGATAATGGTGAAAGTTGGCTCAACCTTGATTCTCCTTACGATGGTTCCTTCTTCTCAGCAGCAGAATCGGATTCTTTGTACATCATGGGTTTACGTGGGAACACTTTCCGTTTTGATGATCAAAACCAGAACTGGCAAAGTGTTGAGCTGCCGGTCGCAGCCACCATCAACGATGCCATTGTGGTGGATGACCAGATTATTATGGTCGGTCAGGGCGGCACGCTGTTGCGCCAGAAAGGCACTGGATTTGAGCCTCTGGGTAAACGTCAGCTGCGAACATTTACGTCCCTGACACAGGTGGCTGATTCACTGGTGATTACCGGTGAAACCGGCATTGTGCACCTATCGCTTATTGGTAAGGAGGCTGCACAATGAACAAGCTATCCGCTCTGCTTTTGTGGCCTATCCAGACCAGTGAACGCCTGGCCGAATACTTTCTCTATACACATCGCAAACTGGTACTGGGCCTGTTCCTGATTGCTACTGTGATTCTGGGCTGGCAAGCAAGCCAGATCCGCCCGGATGCCAGCTTTATCAAGATGATCCCATCCTCGCATCCCTATGTTGAGAACTATATCAACTACCGCGATGACCTTGCCGGATTAGGCAACAGTATCCGTGTGGTGGTGGCTGCAAAAGATGGGGATATCTTCACAGCAGAATTTCAGGAAACGTTGAAAAACGTTACCGATGATCTGTTTTTCATTCCCGGTGTCGACCGCTCCGCCCTGAAATCTATCTGGACCCCTAACGTCCGCTGGACCGAGGTTACCGAAGAAGGTTTTGTCGGCGGCCCGGTTATTCCCGCCAAATACGACGGTTCCGAGCAAAGTCTGGAACAGGTACGGACTAACATTCTGCGTTCCGGTCAGGTAGGTATTCTGGTTGCTAACGATTTCCGCTCTGCGATGGTTCAGGTGCCGCTGTTTGATAAGCACCCGGATACCGGTGAACGCCTTAACTACCAGAGCTTTTCGGAACAGGTTGAAGAGCTGATTCGTGATAAATACAGCTCAGACGCCGTCGATATTCACATCACCGGGTTTGCCAAAATCGTCGGTGATCTGATTGATGGTGCGACTGAAGTGGCTCTGTTCTTTGCCGTGGCTATTCTGATTACCCTGGCCCTGCTCTATCTCTACTCCGGCAGTGTTATGGGTACGATTGTGCCACTAATCTGTTCCCTTGCTGCGGTTATCTGGCAGCTGGGGCTGCTCAAAATGCTCGGCTATGGCATCGACCCCTACTCCATGCTTGTGCCGTTTCTGGTCTTTGCCATTGCAGTCAGCCACGGTGTGCAGATTGTAAATACAATCACTCTGGAATCCGCAACCAATGGCGCCGATAAGATTCAGGCATCGCGCCATGCATTTAAAACCATCTATATTCCCGGACTCACAGCCCTGATCTCAGACGGTATTGGGTTTATTACACTGATGGTGATTCAGATTCAGGTGATTCAGGATCTGGCAGTCGCAGCATCGGTTGGTGTTGCAGTAATCGTACTGACCAATCTGATGCTACTGCCACTGCTGATGAGCTATGTAGGTGTGGG
This sequence comes from Marinobacterium sp. xm-g-59, assembly GCF_013283315.1. NCBI lineage: Bacteria > Pseudomonadati > Pseudomonadota > Gammaproteobacteria > Oceanospirillales > Oceanospirillaceae > Marinobacterium > Marinobacterium sp. xm-g-59. Next base: position 185,968 of record NZ_WBYR01000002.1, read on the forward strand.
TAAAAATGCGATCGCCCGGGCAAAATGCAATATTGCAAAAGAGAACTCTCACTGGCGCATGTTCTCTGTATTCGCCACACCTAAAGGTGCCACCATGGCGATTACCGTTGCCCTGTTTATGCTGGTTGGCGGTTTATACTTCAGTCAAGATCTGAAGATCGGTGATCTGGATAAAGGCGCACCAGAACTACGGCTGGACTCCCGTTACAATCTGGATAACGCCTTTATCACCGACAACTACTCCACTTCCAGCGATGTCTTTGTGGTGATGGTCGCAACTGAAGAGGAACAGTGCAGCAGTTTCCAGACCCTGTCACTGGTTGACCGCTTCCAGTTCTACCTGCAAGGCATTGAAGGGGTGCAATCCAGCATATCCTTAACTGATGTCTCTGAGCGGGTAACTGCGGGCCTTAACGAATGGAACCTGAAATGGCGCTCTGTCAGCCGCAACCAGTTCGTAATCAACGCCTCTCTGGCTTACGTTCCGGCAGGTCTGATGAACAGTAGCTGCTCTCTACTGCCAGTCATCGTTTTCCTGGATGATCACAAAGCCGAGACCCTGAAAACCATCACCGCTGCCGTAGAAGACTTTACCAACAACCATCAGGTTGAAGGTATCGAGTTCCTGATGGCCGCGGGTAAAGCGGGTTTCGAAGCCGCAACTAATGAAGTGATTGAAGACGCCCAGTACGAAATGCTGATCTGGGTATATTCCGTCGTCAGTATTCTCTGCCTGCTGACCTTCCGATCCATCAGCACAGTGATCTGCATCATCGCGCCGCTGGCACTGACATCCGTTCTTTGTCAGGCATTGATGGCCCAACTGGGTATTGGCGTTAAAGTCGCTACCCTGCCTGTAATTGCTCTGGGTGTAGGTATTGGGGTCGACTACGGTATCTATATCTATTCGAAGATGAAAACCTATCTGGAACAAGGCCATAGCCTCGCTGCAGCTTATCTGGAAACCCTGCAGAGCACCGGTAAATCAGTTGCCTTCACCGGCCTAACGTTAGGTATTGGTGTGGTCCTATGGGTACTATCACCCATCAAATTCCAAGCGGATATGGGTATCCTGCTGACCTTTATGTTTATTTGGAACATGCTGGGTGCGCTGATTCTGTTACCGGCGATTGCCTGCCTGCTTAATCCTTACGGTAAGACGAGCAACAAAGTAGAGCCCTAGAATATTTAGAGTTTAAAGGTGTGCAGGCTGGTGAAAAGAGCAAAATCAAACACGATAGAGTTTGGATAGAAAACCAAACTCCAAATGATTTTGCTCTCCCCTTTATATAAATTTGAATCGCCACTAGTTCTTTAGACACTCAGCAGCCGTTTTTCATATCGGTTTTCATACTCTTTCGGTGATAGCTGATCATTAAAACCATGACATCGTTTGCTGTTGTAAAACAGCTCTATGTATTCAAAGATATCACTGCGTGGATCTTCTCTGGTTGCATAAACCTTGCCGCGGATTCTTTCTGATTCAGTAGTTGGAAAAAGCTCTCAGCAACGGCATTGTCGTGGCAGTTATCTCGTCGGCTCATACTGCCTTTTAGGCCATGTATCTCTAAAAAGGATTGCCAATCATAGCTTGTGTACTGACTTCCCTGACCAGAATGAACGACTACCTCTGACTGAGGATTACGTCGCCATACAGCCATGAGCAACGCATCTAGCACCAGTTGCTTTGTGATACAGGATTGCATTGACCATCCAATCACCCTTCTTGAGAGCAGGTCAACGACAACACCCAAATACAGCCACCTCTCATGGGTTTTGATATAGGTGATATCTGTTACCCAAGCTTTATTAGGGGCAGCGACACTGAATTGCTGCTGTAGTCGGTTCGGAGTAACAATATGAACCTTCAACCCAGCTAACCGCATGAGCCGATAAACTCTATTGGGGCCACAGGTTTCACCATACTCGCGCAGATCACTATGGATCTTCCGATAGCCATACAAACCACCTGACTCCAGCCAGTACTGCTTGATCAATCCAGTGAGCCGTTGATCTGCTGCATAGCGCCTGGAAGAAGGCTGCTTACGCCATGCGTAATACCCACTAGGATGCACATCCAGTAATGAATAGAGCTGGCGTACGGGCCAATCCTTATGATGATCACGGATAAAGGTTTACCTCAATCGGACTGGTTGGCGAAGTACACCGCTTTTTTTAATATATCTCGCTCTTCAGTGACTCGCTTCAGTTCTTTCTTGAGGCGGCGTATCTCTAACTGCTCATCTGACTTCGCTTTATACTCGGCTGAATCGGGGCCGTACTTCTTGACCCAGGCATAAAGGCTGTGGGTTGTAACATCGAGCCGATTAGCCACATCTGCAATGCTGTAGCCTCGGTCAGTGACCTGTTTAACCGCTTCGATTTTGAACTCTTCGGGATAACGTTTGTTGCTCATAAGCACCTCTTTAAAAGCCATTTTCTATGGCTGAGAGGTGTCTAGCAAACTAGTGGCGATGAACTGGGATAATGTAGAGCGCCATTAGCCTTCCTCTTGGATACTGTGGGTAATCCTTACATGAGTGTGAGTTGGTTAAAATTGCTTTCTGATTCTATCGCCTGATTTTAGGCAATATTAAATGAAAAGCCCCGCAAATGCGGGGCAAATAGCGAAAAGCGAGTGTTGCAAGAAAGAGTTAGGGCTGGGTTAAACACGCTCTATGATGGTGGAAATACCCTGGCCCATACCAATACACATGGTCGCCAGACCTAATGTGCCATCGTTCTGTTCCAGTACGTTCATCAGCGTGTTGGTGATACGGGAACCGGAGCAGCCCAGAGGGTGACCCAGTGCAATTGCACCACCTTTGAGGTTTACTTTGTCTTCCATCTTATCGAGCAATTTCAGACCTTTTAGGACAGAGAGGCCTTGTGCTGCAAACGCTTCGTTGAGCTCGACATAGTCGATATCTTCGATGGAGAGACCCGCACGTTTCAGTGCTTTCTGAGTGGCCGGTACCGGGCCGTAACCCATAATGGATGGGTCACAACCAGCAACTGCCATACTCACAATGCGCGCACGTGGTGTCAGGCCCAACTCTTCAGCTTTAGCCGCCGACATCACCAGCAGCGCCGATGCGCCATCAGAGAATGCAGAAGACGTACCCGCAGTTACTGTACCTACTTTAGGTACGAACACTGGCTTCAGAGCACCCAGGGTTTCAACGGTAGTCTCAGGACGGATGACTTCATCTGCTTCCAGAAGAGATTTAAAACCGTTTTCATCATGACCTTCTACAGGGATGATCTCGCTATCCCACAGACCTTTTAGGTGCGCTTCGTGAGCCAGGCGGTGAGAACGAGCACCAAACTCATCCTGCATCTGACGGCTGATGCCGTTCATCTTGCCCAGCATTTCCGCAGTTACCCCCATCATCATTGCAGCTTTCGCTACCTGCTTAGACATTTCCGGATTGATATCCACACCGTGCATGATGGAAACATGGCCCATGTGTTCAACACCACCAGCGATGAAGATATCACCGTTGCCAGTCATGATCGCCTGTGCTGCTGCATGCAACGCTGCCATGGAAGAACCACACAATCGGTTGATGGTCTGCGCTGCTACCGTGTGAGGAATGCCTGCCAGAACAGCAGCGTTACGGCCAATGTTGAAGCCCTGTTCTTTAGTCTGGTTTACACAACCCCACATGATATCTTCGATATCACCGCCTTTAACTGCTGGATTACGATCCAGCAGACCTTTCATTACTGCGGCTGACAGTGCTTCGGCACGAACATTTCGGAACGAACCGTTTTTCGATTTACCCATTGGGGTACGAACACCGTCAACGATTACTACGTCATTTGGTTTCAAGTTCATCTGTCTTTACCCCTTAATCCTGTGCACTTTCAGAAAAGTATTTTTCGCCAGCAGCTGCCATCTGCTTCATTTTCTCTGTTGGCTGGTACAGCGGACCCAGAGATTCATATTTAGCAGCCATTGCAACGAAGTTATCCAGACCGATCTGATCCAGATAGTGCAGAGCACCACCACGGAATGGAGGGAAGCCGATACCGTAGATCAGACCCATATCGGCTTCAGCGGGGCTGGCAACGATACCATCTTCAAGACAACGAACCGTTTCGATACACAGTGGAATCATCATGCGTTCGATAATCTCTTCATCGCTGAATTCGCGTGTATCTGCAGCAATACCTTCCAGCAGTGCAGGCACTTCTTCATCAACGATCTTCTTAGGCTTACCTTTACGATCCAGCTCGTACTGGTAGAAACCTTTGTTGTTCTTCTGGCCGAAACGCTCCAGTTTGAACATACGGTCGATCACGTTTTCGCCTTCATGGCTCATGCGATCTGGATAACCTACCGCCATCACCGCATCGGCGTGGTGTGCGGTATCGATGCCAACAACGTCGAGCAAATACGCTGGGCCCATTGGCCAGCCGTACCCTTCCATCACTTTGTCGATCTGCCTGAAGTCTGCGCCATCTTCCATCAGGGCCGTAAAGCCACCGAAATACGGGAACAGAATTCGGTTAACCAGGAAGCCTGGGCAGTCATTCACAACAATTGGGGTTTTACCCATCGCTTTTGCATAAGCGACGGTACGCGCAACGGCTGCTTCCGAAGATTTCTCACCGCGGATAACCTCAACCAGCGGCATCTGATGCACGGGGTTAAAGAAGTGCATACCGCAGAAGTTTTCAGGTTTTTTCAGAGCCGTAGCCAGCTCTGTAATCGAGATCGTTGATGTGTTGGAGGTCAGGATCGCGCCTTCCTGTAGCTGTTCTTCAACTTCTGCGAGAACCGCTTTTTTAACCTTAGGATGTTCAACTACCGCTTCAACCACCAGATCAACGTTACCGAAATCACCGTAGTTCAGTGTTGGGGTGATCTTGTTCAGTACGCCTGCCATTTTCATGGCATCCATACGACCGCGGGATACACGTTTGTTCAGCAGTTTAGTGGCTTCATCCAGACCCAGTTGCAGGGCACCCTCGTTAATATCCTTCATCAGGATTGGCGTGCCTTTAACCGCGGATTGATACGCAACACCGCCGCCCATAATACCGGCACCCAGTACGGCAGCCTTGGCAACAGGTTCTGCTTGTTTCTCAAAGCTTTTGCTGACTTTTTTCACATACTGATCTTTAAGGAACAGGCCCACCAGTGATGCGCAGACATCTGTTTTAGCCACTTTGACGAAATTTTTCGCTTCCACTTCGTTGGCTTTTTCACGTGGCAGGTTGGCATGCTTCTGAACCGTTTTCAGAGCTGCCATAGGTGCTGGATAGTGAGGACCCGCCTTACCACCGATGACACCTTTAGCGGATTCAAACGCCATCATCTGCTCAACCTGATTCAGTTTGATCGGGCTCTTCTTCTCATCACGACGGGCCTGATAATCAAACTTGCCGGAAATACAGCCTTTCAACAGATCCAGCGCGGCTTCACGTACCTGTGCTGTGGTCACTACCGCATCAACCGCGCCATCTTTAAGCGCTGCATCGGCACGTTTTTCGACACCTGCGCAGATCCACTCATTCGCGTTATCAACACCGATCAGACGAGGCAGACGAATGGTGCCGCCCCAACCGGGGAAGATACCCAGTTTTACTTCAGGCAGGCCCACTTTGGCCTGATCACCCAGTACTCTGTAATCTGTCGCCAGGGCGACCTCAAACCCACCACCGAGGCAAAGTCCGTTAATTGCTGTAACGGTGGGGGCTTTTAGGTCTTCGATCTGATTTAACAGACCGTGGGTCTCCATTAAACCGGCAATCAGTACATCGTCTTCCTGTGTGAAGAAGCCCATGAACTCGGTGATATCGGCACCGACAATAAAACTCTCTTTGGCGCTGGTAAAAATAACGCCCTGCAGGTCATCAATCGCCTGCAATACAGCCACGGCTTCATGCAGTTCTGCAGTGGTGGTACGGTCAAGTTTGTTAACGGCATCATCTTTGCGGTCAAAAACCACTTCGTAGATTCCGTTTTCGACCGGCTGAACCTGAATCGATTTTCCTTCGAAAAGCATCTAAGTTGCTCCGTCTATTTTTTATTTTTGGCCTCGGTATAACGAGGCTCTTTGATATTAATGAAGGGCTTACAACTTGCCCTCTAACTCGGGTACTGCCTCAAAGAGGTCTGCCACCAGACCATAATCTGCCACCTGGAAGATTGGGGCTTCTTCATCTTTGTTGATCGCAACAATGATTTTGGAATCCTTCATACCTGCCAGGTGCTGAATGGCACCGGAGATACCCACCGCGATGTACAGATCCGGCGCAACCATCTTGCCGGTCTGACCTACCTGCATATCGTTAGGAACAAAACCTGCGTCAACTGCGGCTCGGGATGCACCCACCGCAGCGCCGAGTTTGTCTGCCACTTTGTAAAGCAGGTCAAAGTTCTCGCCGTTGCCCATACCGCGACCACCGGATACCACTACGGATGCTGCAGTCAGTTCCGGACGGTCACTTTCCGCCAGTTCTTCACCGACAAAGCTGGAAATACCCGCATCACAGGATTCGCCTACAGTGGAGATTTCAGCTGAGCCGCCGCTGTTTTCAATCGCATCAAAAGCGGTACCGCGCACGGTAATGACTTTGACAGCATCAGCCGACTGCACAGTGGCAATTGCGTTACCTGCATAGATTGGACGTTTGAACGTATCATCCGCCTCTACAGAGATGATGTCTGAGATCTGGTTTACATCCAGCAGCGCAGCAACCCGTGGCAGGAAGTTCTTACCGGTTGTGGTCGCAGACGCGAGAATGTGGCTGTAATCCGCAGCAATGCTCAGAACCAGTTTGCTGACATTTTCTGCCAGCTGATGTTCATATGCCGGGCTATCCGCAGTGAGTACTTTACTTACTGCTGGGATCTGCGCCGCAGCCTCAGCCACACTACCGCAACCGCTACCCGCCACCAGCAGGTGAACATCCCCACCAATCGCCTGAGCAGCCGCCAGTGTGTTTAAGGTAACCGGTTTAAGTTCTTTGTTATCGTGTTCAGCTATTACCAACGTAGTCATCACTCAACCTCCTTAAATCACTTTGGCTTCGTTGCGCAGTTTCTCTACCAGCTCATCCACCGAGCCGACCTTAATACCTGCCTGACGTTCTGCAGGTGGCTCTACGCGAAGTAGAGTGAGATTACTGCCGACACTGACACCCAGATCATCCGGGCTCAATACTTCCAGAGGTTTACGTTTCGCTTTCATAATATTTGGCAGGGCTGCATAACGAGGCTCGTTAAGGCGCAGATCTGTAGTCACAATGGCTGGCATAGCCAGTTCAACCGTTTGCAGGCCGCCATCGACTTCACGGGTTACCTGAACACTGTCACCCGATACGTTAACTTCAGAGGCGAACGTACCTTGTGGACGATCCAGAAGCGCAGCCAGCATCTGACCGGTCTGGTTATTGTCTGAATCGATCGCCTGTTTACCCAGAATCACCAGACCTGGTGCTTCTTTCTCAACGACTTTTTCCAAGAGCTTGGCAACGGAAAGTGAATCCGGTGCATCTTCAGTCTCGATACGAATACCGCGGTCAGCACCCAGTGCCAGTGCAGTTCGAATCTGCTCTTCACAGCTTTTGCTACCAATAGAAACCACAACAACTTCATCCGCAGTGCCCGCCTCTTTAAGACGTACTGCTTCTTCCACTGCGATTTCACAGAAAGGGTTCAGGGCCATTTTTACATTGGCCAGATCAACATCACTGCTATCTGCTTTAACGCGCACTTTGACGTTGTAATCTATGACACGCTTTACAGCGACCAGTACTTTCATAACTGCCTCTTCTATTTCTTATCCGGATGTTGTTTTTAGTCATGTTTAAATACTAGTTGCGGACCAAAATTCAACAATGACAAAAAGCAGCTACATAACTGACAAAAAATGGCATTAAGCAACAAAGCCTCGTAAATAGTGGCTTACAGAGGCGTTTACAAACAAACAAAAACAATCAAAAAACACCAAAAAAGGCAGAAAGGTCTGCACAGCAACATCTGCTGCTGGCAGATAAAGTATGAAAAGTCAGAAAAACGAGGGCTGTTGGTTGCTATCTTTATCGCTATAGCTGGCAATAGCGTAGCGGTTTCGGCCGTTATCCTTAGCGACATAAAGCGCCTTATAAACGGAAATATTCACTGAAAAATAAATAAGTTAGGGGAACAGAAAAGGGGCTGTTGCCCCTTTATGATTTCTGTAAAAAAGCCATAAACGCCTGACGCGCTTCGTCCGAAAACAGTCTCTCGTAAAATACCTCAAGCTCTTCATCAATCACAGCAAGCAGGTTTTCCTGATACTGCTTTTTCATCAGACGCTTGGATTCCAGAATCGCCTCTTTGGGTAAACGAGCCAGCGCTTGCGCTCTTTCTCTGGCAACGTCGAGATAGGTTTCAACTTCGGCTATCGCATTTACTAAACCGCTCTGTTGTGCTTTTTGCGCACCAAATGGGCGGCCTTCAATCAGGAGTTCAAAGGCCTGCCTCTGGCCTAACATCGAGGGGATGATCAAAGTTGCCCCGGCTTCCGGAACCAAACCCAGATGTACAAAAGGCATCTGGCATTTAAGATCCTCAGAGGCGATCACCAGATCACAGTGCATCATCATGGTGGTTCCAATGCCAACCGCATTGCCCTGTACGGCCGCCATGAGAGGTTTTTTATAGGTGGCTATCTGATGCAGAAAACTGACCACGCTTTTCAGATTTTCGCGGGAGCCCATACCTGAAACGAAATCCTGAATATCGTTTCCGGCGCAGAAGCTTTGCCCCTCACCGCGGAACAGTACCACTCTGACATTTTCATCCGAAGCCGCCTGATCCAGATAGGATACGGCCTGTTCGTACATATTCAGGGTAATCGCGTTTTTTTTATCCGGTCGATTCAGCGCAATCTCAGCGACACCATCGTCCACCGTGTATAGAACCAGGTCCGTCATCCGTTCACTTCACTTTCCGGTTGGTAAAATTGCGGCGCGTAGGTCTTTACCATCTCACTGCTCTGCCCCCAGGTATGGCAACTATTGAGCATGAGCTTAGCTCCGGTTTCCAGAACATCCTCTTTGCTCACAGGCCATAGAGTCTGTACGGCGGTGGTCGCTACCACTGGCAACAGCTCATTCATATGGGTACAGCCTAAAACGCCACCCAACTTCTCTTTTACCTGCCTTAGCCACCCAGGACCAATACGGGTACCTTCTAACTTACGAAAGGCATCCGCAATTCTGGGGCACATGCGAAAGGGGCTGCTGTCGATACAGGCTTCCACTTCATAAATTAAGAACCGGCGATCCATAGTTACCCGGATGCTCATATCATGGTAGTTTTCACCTGCAGAGACATAACCGTCCCGCTCAAGGTTATCGATATCATAGGCTTTGATATCGGTCATTCTTGCTTCAATATCCCATAGCTGATCATCACGTTCGAAGCCATTACACATCACATTACGATTATGATGCTTTTTACGACGAACGGGTTTTGAGAGCGGCATAAGCAATGTTCTCGCTATTCAGGCAGCATCGGATTTAGTTTCAGGTGTTCTCAGCATTCGACGCAGAACTTTGCCTACATTGGATTTGGGCAGTTCCTGTGCAAACTTAACCTGTTTAGGGACCTTGTAGCGGGTCAGCTTATCCTTACACCATCCGCGCACTTCTTCTGCGGTAAGAGATGGATTACTGGATACAACAAAGACTTTCACTACTTCTCCTGAGATATCATCAGGTACACCAATGGCGGCACACTCAACGATATCCGGGTGCAGGGTCAGAGTATCTTCAACTTCGTTTGGATAAACATTGAAGCCGGATACCAGAATCATATCTTTGGCACGATCCACAATGCGGATATAGCCTTCATCATCCCGGGTCGCGATATCACCAGTAATGAAGTAACCATCATCTGTGAATGCGGAGCTGGTTTCGCGTTCACGTTGCCAGTAACCACGCATTACCTGCGGCCCTTTGACGCAAAGTTCACCCGCTTCACCATTTGGCACATCCTCGCCATCTGTGCCGATCAGACGCAGATCGGTATGTACCATTGGTTTACCAATAGTGCCCAAATGAGTCTGGTTTGGATCGTTGAAGCATACGGCTGGAGAAGTTTCGGTCAGACCGTATCCTTCAATGATTTCGCAGCCGGTTTTTTCTTTCCACAAAGCTGCGGTTGATGGATTCAGGGCCATGCCACCGGATGCGGTGAATTTAAGGCTGCTGAAATCCAGATTTGGAAAATCCTCGTTATTGCAGAGTGCAACAAACAAAGTGTTCAAGCCCACAAAGGTACTCATATTCCACTTGCCCATCTCCTTAACAAAACCCGGAATATCACGCGGATTTGGAATAAGTACGCTGTGACCACCCAACAGGGAGACCACCTGGGCAACCGTAAAGGCATAGATATGATAAAGAGGCAGCGGTGAAATAACGGTTTCAGCCCAGTTCACACCCGGCATCACCAATCGCTCTTCAGCTTGCAGCATATTGGAAATCAGGTTTGCATGAGTGAGTACCGCACCCTTGGACACGCCAGTTGTACCCCCGGTGTACTGCAACACGGCAACATCCGCCGTTTTTACCTCAACTGCTTCGGGTGATTCACCCACATACTGCATTAAAGCCTTACGCAGTGGCACGGCCTGAGGAAGGTTGTAATCCGGCTCCATTTTCTTGAGATATTTAACGGCTGCATTAAGCAGATTACGCTTAATGAAATCATGCAGGTCTCCCACCTGCGTCACGATCAGATGTTCAATGGCGGTGTTCTGCAATATTTTTTCTGCTTTGTGCGCCATGCTTTTGTGAATGATCAGCGCCTTGGCACCGGAATCACAAAACTGATGTTCCATCTCATTGGAGGTATAAAGCGGGTTGGTATTCACAACCACCAGCCCCGCTTTGAGAATGCCAAACAGCACAATAGGGTATTGAATCAGGTTGGGTAGCTGGATAGCGACGCGGTCACCGGGCTGAAGACTGGTTTCTTTTTGTAGATAGACTGCAAACGCATCCGATAACTCATCCAGCTCCTGGTAATCGATGGTACGTCCAAAGCTGGTGAATGCAGGGCGCGCTGCATATTTTTCGACACTGTACCGCAGGACATCGGGTACGGTCTGAAAGCCATATGAATTTATATCAGCCGGAATAGTATCCGCCGCAGGTAGCTGCTGCACCATCGTGGGCTCCTCAATAGTTATTCTTATAGAGAACCTGAAGGTTCAAATTTATTTGTTGTAATAAATTTTAGGCTACAGGGAAAATCGCAGCCAGTTTAGTTGCCAGCATAATATCGCCATCTGCCTGGATACGGCCACTCATAAACGCCTGCATGCCGTCAGTTTCTCCTGACATCACCTCTTCAAGTGTTTCAGTGTCCATTCGCAGGGTAACGGTCGCATCATCATTACTACCTTCTGTCACTTCGCAACTGCCGTCCTGTACAGTTACAAACCATTCACCACCGTCACTGATTTCATACTGGAACACTGCATCTGTGCCCGCTGCAGCATCTGCATTAAAGCGACTTTTCATTTCGGTAAAGATTGAATTCATATCAGCCATTTGTGTACTCCCGGAACTGTTTTTATTTTTAAGTTGATAACGTTTGGCGTTCAGTTTGAGCAGGCCGCGCAACATTGTGCGGCCTACTGGGTTGTTCAGAACTCTTTTCATACTGCCGCCCTAAAACGCAAACTTCTCTTGATCCAGTGCCATCAGGTTATCTGAGCCTGACTGCATAGTTACCACCAGAGAACGTGTGCGCGGCAGGATGCGTTCGAAGTAGAATTTAGCGGTTGCCAGTTTGGCTTCGTAGAACGCCTGATCACCCTCGCCTGCAGCCAGTTTTTCCTGAGCCACTTTTACCATTCGAGCCCAGAAATAACCCAGTACCACATAGCCGGAGTACATAAGGTAATCCACCGAAGCAGCTCCCACTTCATCTCGGTTCTGCATTGCTTTCATACCGATCTGCATAGTGAGTTCACCCCACTCTTTGTTCAGTTCAACCAGAGGTTTGATGAACGCCTGCAGTTCAGCGTTATCAGATTCAGCCTGACAGAACTTGTGTACGATTTTGGTAAAGCCTTTCAGAGACTCACCCTGAGACATCAGCACTTTGCGACCCAACAGGTCCAGCGCCTGAATCTGTGTGGTGCCCTCATACAACATTGATATGCGGCTATCACGTACGTTTTGCTCCATACCCCATTCGGAGATAAAGCCGTGACCACCAAAGACCTGCAAACCGTGGTTAGCGGATTCGAAACCCACTTCAGTCAGGAAGGCTTTGGCAATTGGTGTCAGGAATGCGAGCAGCGCATCTGCTTTCTCTTTTTCCTCACCTTCTGTCAGCTTCACCTGGTCTACGAGCTGTGCACAGTAATAGATTAATGCCCGACCACCCTCTGCAAAGGCTTTCTGGGTCAGCAACATCTTACGCACTTCAGGGTGAACAATGATTGGATCGGCAGGTTTATCCGGGCTTGCAGGACCATTCAATGAACGCATCTGCAAACGGTCTTTTGCGTAGACCAGAGAGTTCTGGAAACCCCATTCGGCATGAGCCAGGCCCTGCAATGCGGTACCCAGACGTGCAGTATTCATAAAGGTGAACATACAGTTCAGACCTTTGTTTGGCGGACCAATCAGATAACCTGTTGCATCATCAAAGTTCATGACACAGGTTGCGTTACCGTGAATGCCCATCTTGTGTTCAAGCGAACCGCAGGACACACCGTTGTTCTCACCCAGAGACTGTGGAAGATGTTTAGGCACAATAAACAGGGATATACCTTTAGTGCCTTCAGGTGCATCCGGAAGACGTGCCAGTACGATATGCACAATGTTGTCTGCCATATCGTGATCACCGGCCGAGATGAAGATTTTGGTGCCGCTTAGTTTGTAGCTGCCATCTTCCTGAGGCTCTGCTTTAGTTCGCAGCATACCCAGATCGGTACCACAGTGAGGCTCAGTCAGGCACATCGTGCCGGTCCACTCACCAGACACCAGTTTGGTCAGATAAGTTTCTTTCTGCTCATCGGTGCCGTGAGCATCCAGCGTATTCATCGCACCATGACTCAGACCCGGATACATACTCCAGGACCAGTTGGCTGTACCCACCATTTCGTTGATGATGATACCGATGGATTCAGGCAAGCCCTGACCACCCCACTCCTCTTCATGAGCCAGCGATGGCCAACCACCTTCAACAAACTGCTGATAGGCATCTTTAAATCCTTCTGGAGTCGTTACTGCACCATCACTCCACTGGCAGCCCTGCTGGTCACCAATCTGATTCAATGGTGAAAGAACACGCTCCGCGAATTTAGCACCCTCTTCCATGATCGCAGACACCATATCCGGAGTCGCATCTTCGCACCCAGGCAGGCTCTGATAGTGCTGCTCTGCATTCAATACTTCGTTCAGCACAAAATCCATGTCACGAAGTGGCGCTTTATATTCTGGCATTACATCATCCTCATCATTCTCGTTATGACTACCAGTTCTTAGAGGGTAATACTGATAGTTCCGCTGAACCTTTTTACTGGTCCAACTAAGCTTTATTGGTTTTATTAAGCTTGGTTCAAAGGGCATGATCCGCCAATGACAAAACCCACCAGTTTTACTGACAAAAGATTTCAGAAACCATTAAAGCCAAGAATTACGAGGGATTGAGGGGCTGTTTACTTACATAAACAGCCAAAGAAAATGACAATTTCAATCAGAAGATGTTTTTACCCGGGAGGAGCTATTCGCCAGTCCTATGACAAACTGCCCAACAAGTGACGGCATAGGAGCAAATCGATAAGAGCAAAAAAAAAACAACCAACGGCAGAAGCGTCTGGTTATATAACTGCTCGATCAGGGAACCAAAAACAACCGATAACAGCATAGAAACCACACCAACAAAGCTGGAAGCAAAATGAAAAAGCTCCACTAGCTTAGGGAAATGGGATGGACTCCCCCAATCCCGGCATCTTGTGCCACATTGAAGGTGAGATAATCAATCGAATAGCAGGAGTCCACCATGAAAAGTATACGTATCGGTTTCGATTTGGCCAAAAACGTCTTTGAAGTTTTTGCTGTCGATCACCAAGAAAAGCCTGTTGTACGGAAAACGATCAAGCGCGCCAAGGTATTAGAGTTTTTCGCTCAACAGGAGCCCTGTATTGTGGGCATGGAAAGTTGCGGAGGGGCACACTACTGGGCCAGAGAGCTTCAGAAGCTCGGACATGAAGTTCGCATGATGGCACCCCAGTTTGTAGCGCCGTATCGTAAAAGTGATAAGAACGATCGCAATGATGCTGAGGCGATCTGTGAAGCGGCTAGCAGACCCAATATGCGATTTGTGCCGATTAAGAGCGAGGAGCAGCAGGCTGTATTAACGATGCACCGCGCTCGCAAATTGCTCGTTGAAGAACGCGTTGCATTGGTAAATCAGATAACCGTCATATTGGCTACTCCTCTTCACTATTTCCGCCGCACTGGAATAAACAATCTTTAGGGTTGGACCCATCTAAACGAAAAGGCATGATCTCTTTAATCTTTTTGGCCTGTTCTTCTGTCAATATGATTTCAGCCTGCTCTAGTATTGAAGTTGCATTGCGGTATATCGACATATGATGTTCTATATGCTGTTCAACGGCTTCCACAGGGATGTTTGGATCATTGAGGCGTTCGAAGAGCCGTTCCAGCTCTACTACGGCTTTATCTCGTTCTGCCTCAATCTGTTTTCGATGAAGAGGATCTTCCGTATCATAACCGAATTTACACTGCATGATGAAGAATATTCTTCAATTTCTCCTGCCGTTAACGGCTTAAGCTTCCTAAGTTCCTCTTTAAAATTCAATGAACGCTCATCATAGAAGCGATAGAGGTGTTGAATCGCTCGCTGATCCGTTCTAACAGTATTAACCCGCTTTCCTGATTGGAACCTCTGCAAAGTATAAGAAGCCGCTAGCGGATCAACAAGACCGCCTACCATCACATTCGATTAAGACAGCTTAGTATAAAATTAAGAAATTATTTGAAACGATCGGTTTATGAACGAATATTTTTACTTCGATTGAAGAATGAAACACTTCAATTTAGAACAAGAAAGGCAAGAAACAAAAAAGGCTCCTATGAACAGGAGCCTTTGGAAATCTATCAACAGCTATTGAAACAGTTTCTTATTTATTCACGGCATCTTTCAGAGCCTTACCTGGCTTGAAAGATGGAAGAGTTGCTGCAGAGATCTGGATTGGCTGACCAGTCTGTGGGTTACGACCCGTACGAGCAGCACGCTCTTTAACACCGAAAGTACCAAAACCAACTAGTGCAACTGAGTCGCCTTTAGCTAGTGCGCCAGTGATTGCTTCTAGAGCGGCGTCTAGAGCGCGGCCAGCAGCTGCTTTTGGAAGATCTGCAGATGCAGCAATAGAATCGATAAGTTCTGATTTGTTCACGTTGTGCCCCTTAATAGAGAGTATGTTTTGTTTGTTTTGTGTTATGAAATAACCGTAAACACTTTATACCAACTGTTTAAAACCAGTGTCAACATTAAAAACCCAGAAAATACGGTGTTTTCAGCGAGTTTCATAAAATTGACACTTAAGTCTAGTGTGCCGTTCTTGACCCCGTAGTTAATTTTTTACCTTTAGTCTCATTGGTTAGCTCTTCAATTTCGGCATCATCCAATGGAACAGGCTGCTCTACTAATGCAACTTCCAACACCTGATCAATCCATTTAACCGGCTTAATCTCTAAATCTGCCTTAATATTATCTGGAATCTCTTTCAGATCTCGGCGATTCTCTTCTGGAATCAGCACTGTTTTAATACCACCGCGGTGCGCAGCAAGTAGCTTCTCTTTGAGACCACCGATAGGAAGAACCTGACCTCGTAGAGTAATCTCACCCGTCATGGCCACATCTGAGCGAACAGGAATCCCTGTCAACGCTGAAACAAGAGTCGTACACATACCGATACCGGCACTGGGACCATCTTTTGGTGTTGCGCCTTCAGGAACGTGGATATGAATATCCTGTTTTTCATGGAAGTTGGGTGCGATGCCTAGAGACTGAGCGCGATTCCGAACGACCGTCAAAGCGGCTTGGATCGACTCTTTCATGACATCGCCTAATGAGCCTGTCAAAACCTGACGGCCTTTACCTGGAACTACTGCACTCTCAATGGTCAGAATATCACCACCGACTTGCGTCCAAGCCAACCCTGTTACTTGACCCACCTGATGCTCATCTTCTGCACGGCCAAAGTTAAACTTCTGAACCCCAAGGTAGTGCTCAAGGTTATCACTGTTCACAAGAACGGATTTAGCGGTTGATTCACCGAGCGCAATCTCTTTAACGACTTTACGAGCGACTTTAGCCACTTCTCGTTCAAGGCCACGCACACCCGCTTCACGGGTGTAGTATCGAATCATATCGATGATCGCTGAATCATCAATCTCCAACTCTTTCACCTTAAGGCCATTCTGTTTGATCTGTTTAGGGATCAAATAGCGACGTGCGATGTTCAGCTTTTCATCCTCTGTGTAACCCGGGATGCGAATAATCTCCATACGATCCAACAATGGACCCGGAATGTTCATCGAGTTAGAGGTACAGACAAACAACACTTCAGAGAGATCATAATCCACCTCTAGGTAGTGATCATTGAAGGTGCTGTTCTGCTCAGGGTCCAGCACTTCTAGTAGAGCAGATGCAGGGTCGCCACGCTGATCCATACCCATCTTATCGATCTCATCAAGAAGGAATAGCGGGTTTTTAACACCGACTTTGGCCATCTTCTGAACTAGCTTACCTGGCATAGAGCCAATGTAGGTTCGACGGTGACCACGAATCTCGGCTTCATCTCGCACACCACCCAGCGCCATACGGATGTATTCACGATTGGTCGCTCGGGCGATAGAACGCCCTAAAGAGGTTTTACCGACGCCAGGAGGTCCGACTAAACAGAGAATTGGACCACGCAGCTGACGTACACGCTTCTGTACCGCTAGGTACTCAAGAATACGCTCTTTGACCTCATCCAAGCCAAAGTGATCTTTATCCAATACTGCTGAAGCACGCTTCATATCCAGACGAACTTTAGAGCGTTTGCTCCAAGGAATCTGTAGCATCCAATCGATGTAGCCACGAACAACGGTCGCCTCAGCGCTCATTGGTGACATCATTTTTAGCTTATTGAACTCAGCTTTAGTTTTATCCAACGCTTCTTGCGGCATACCCGCTTCATCAATGCGTTTTTCTAGCTCGTCGAGCTCTCCACCGCCGTTCTCATCCAGATCACCCAGCTCCTTCTGAATCGCTTTCATCTGCTCATTCAGATAGTACTCGCGCTGACTCTTCTCCATCTGTTTCTTCACACGACCGCGAATGCGCTTTTCAACCTCGACTAGATCAATTTCAGACTCCATCAGTGACATCAAATGCTCTAAGCGAGCTTTCGCATCCAGCATTTCGAGAATGGACTGTTTTTGATCAAGCTTAAGCGACATATGAGCCGCGATCGTATCGGCCAAACGACTTGGCTCATCGATGTTATTCAACGAGGTCATGACCTCATTGGGGATCTTTTTGTTAACTTGGATGTACTTCTCGAACTGTTCCAGCGTCGAACGCTTGTAGAGCTCAGCCTCAGACTGGGCAACCTCCTCCTCTTCAAGCACTTGAAGGTGAGCCGCATAGTGCTCCGCCTCTTCAAAGAAGTCACTAATAGAAGCTCGATACTCACCTTCAACTAACACTTTTACAGTGCCGTCGGGAAGCTTAAGCATTTGCAGTATGGTCGCGACCGTGCCTGTATGAAAAAGATGATCCATCTTAGGCTCATCTTCAGAGGCACTGCGTTGTGCAACTAACAGAATCTGTTTGTCACGCTGCATCGCCTCTTCCAAAGCTTGGATCGACTTTTCGCGCCCAACAAACAGAGGGATGACCATGTGAGGGTATACAACTACGTCTCGAAGCGGGAGAACCGGTAGTTCAATTTGAACACTGCTCTGATTATTTTCCATGATGCATACCTCTATAGTGAATCTTTTACCGATCTATAAACTGACTATAAGTCATTTATGGGGATCCGTTACGAAAATGCAAGCAAGGGAGCCTACGAACAAGTCCATAATTTCTCAGCGCGATCTGAAACATTCAGATACGAGGCGGATTGAGCAATTAATGGCCGTCGTCCTTAATAAGCGATCCAACGCTGTAGATGAATGTTTCACGTCGCGCCCTACGGGGCTTACAAATTGAAAAACGCCTCTAATGAGGCGCTGTGTCTTGTAACTGATCAAGTTTATTTGTAGTAAGCCTGTTCACGCTGACTATGGTCTGTGACATCTCGAACGCCGACCAGACCAGGTACTTTTTCAATTAGCGTCGCCTCAACACCGTCTTTTAGGGTCATATCAACGGCACTACAACCCTGACAACCACCACCGAAACGAAGGATAGCGACAAGTCCAGCCTCCTCTTCAGAGACCTCTTCAAGCTTAACTTCACCACCATGTGAAGCTAAACCAGGGTTAACCTCTGAGTAGAGAATGTAGTTAATCTGCTCTTCGATTGGGCTGTCGGCAGACACCTTAGGCACTTTGGCATTCGGCGCTTTAATCGTTAACTGACCGCCCATACGATCAGTAGCATAGTCAATAAACGCTTCATCAAGGTAGGGAATGCTGTTCTTCTCAATGTAGAAGCGAACCTGTTCAAGCTGCATCACCTCGTCCTCATCATTGACCTCATCAGGACGGCAGTAAGCTAGACAAGTTTCCGCATAGGTTGTGCCCGGTTGTGTCACAAACAGACGGACCGCAATGCCTTCAACGTTCTGCTTCTCTAGAAGCTCGGCAAGGTAACCTTGTGCACCTTCTGTCACTTCAATATTTAACATCAAAACTCTCCAGTAGTCGTACCGATAATGCGCTATAGGATAGCGAGTTATTAATTCCGAGTAAAACACTCAATTATTTAAACGTAACGATTTTCTCTCTCACTTGTTACAATTTGCTCATCCACCGGAGAGCACTCATGCTAGAGCACAGTCTGTTTACATCTTTCTTTCTTATTTTTACCGGCGCAGCGGTGCTAGCATCTGTAGCACTGTTTACACGCCAGCCCTTGCTTGTTGCTTATATTGTGCTTGGGGCACTGCTCGGACCTTACGGTCTTGAACTGGTCTCCGATACTAATCTACTCAGCGATATCGCTCATATCGGCATTATCTTTCTGCTGTTCTTACTGGGTTTGGATATGCAGCCTGCCCATCTGATCCATATGCTCAAGAAGGCAACACTGGTGGCGATTGCCAGTTCGGCACTGTTCTTAGGCTTAGGTTTTAGCGTGGGTAGCCTGTTTGGATTCAGTCAGGCTGAGTCAGTTATCATCGGTGCTGCAGTGATGTTCTCCAGCACGATCATAGGGATTAAGCTGCTACCCACGACCGTCCTACACCACAAACACACCGGAGAACTGGTCGTCGGTCTTCTACTGTTGCAGGACGTGATCGCCATTATTGTCCTGTTGATACTCAACTCGGGAGGTGACAGCGATCCGATGAGCAGTTTCGTCAAATCGGCCATCGCACTACCGGCATTGGGTATTTTTGCATGGGCAGGCGTTCGCTATGTCATTTTGCCCTTACTGATGAAGTTTGACCGTTTTCATGAATACATTTTCTTAGTGGCGATTGGCTGGTGTCTTGGCATGGCTGAGGCGGCAAAACTGGGTGGCCTTTCGGCCGAAATGGGTGCCTTTATCGCGGGCATTGCTCTGGCAACCAGCCCAATTTCGCAATACATCGCAACCAATCTAAAACCGTTGCGCGATTTTTTCCTAATTCTATTTTTCTTCTCAGTCGGCGCCAGCTTCAATTTAAATTTAATTGGATTAATCATAGTACCTGCGCTGATCTTAACCATCGCCGTTCTGCTGCTAAAACCGGTTGTTTTCCGACTTCTTTTAGGCCGTATCTCCGAATCTCCATCGACGGGTTGGGAGATAGGCTTTCGTTTGGGACAAATCTCTGAGTTTTCGTTACTGATTGCCTATCTCGCTTTTGCAGGTGGTTTAATTGGCACTGAAGCATCCCACGTTATTCAGGCCACCGCTATTTTAAGCTTTCTGTTATCGACCTACATCGTCATCTTTAACTACCCTTCACCAATCGCGGTTAAAGATTCGCTTAGAAAAGATTAACTGGCCTAAAAGCCGACATTTAAGAGTATTAAGTTCCCATGCGCAGACGCACCGTTAGATATGGCGGCCCTAAAAAGGCCCCTGCAAAAGCCACTCATTCCCTGCCAGAGATTATTCAGATTGAATCTCTCTCTTTGGAAGGTCGGGGAGTCGCAAGAGTCGACGGCAAGGCACTGTTTATCCAGGGAGCACTACCAGGTGAAACGGTCAGTGCTACTTTGACTAAAGCAGGTAAGCGCTTTGATGAGGCGGTTGTTAATGAGATTCAAACGGGTTCAGATGCCCGTATCCAACCTAGCTGTGATTATGCTGGTGAGTGCGGTGGCTGTGATCTTCAGCATTTAGACCCTGAGCGTGCAGTAGAATTGAAGCGTGACCAGATACTCAGCACACTTAAGCGTCAATCCAATCTTGAGCCACAGATCACTGAGCCCCCTATCGTCTCGGAACAAAAACTCAACTACCGCCGCTCCGCTCGTGTCGGTATTAATCAACGTGAAAGTGGTGATTTAATCATCGGTTTTAGACGTTCTGAATCTAATAAGCTTATTGATATACCTAGCTGTCCCGTCCTGACCGATCGGTGTAACCGTTTTTTAGGCGCACTGCGCGAACGCCTGGATGGACTGGATAAACTTAAGACATTAACGCATCTCTCTTTGAGCGATGGCGACAACTTACTGGCGGTTGAGATACGTGCTAAAAAGCGCCCATCAGACGAGATTATGGGTGCCCTAACCTCACTAGCCGTCAATGAGGGCATCAACTTACGAGTGAGTTTTAATGATCAAACCCTGACTCTGAATAGCATTGAAGAGCCGGAGTTCATCAATAGACAGCGTGATATCCGTTATCAGTTTGATACCAATGACTTTATACAGGTGAATGCTTCTGTCAACGAAGCTCTCATTGAGTGCGCAATTGAGTGGCTAAAGCCTAAGCAAGAGGATCGTCTTCTCGATCTTTTCTCAGGGCTCGGTAACTTTAGCCTACCTTTAGCAAAACTGACCAAAGAGGTGGTGGCAGTTGAGGGCGTTTCAGCTATGGTCGAACGCTCACAAGCCAATGCAGCACTCAATGTGATCGACAACTTAACATCCATCAAATCAGATCTTAGCAACGTCAATACAGAGACAGCTTGGTTGAATAGCCCGTACGATCTTATTCTTCTTGATCCGCCAAGAAGTGGTGCGGCTGACCTGATTCCTCACCTGCAAAATCTTGGAGCAAGAGCCATCCTCTACATCGCATGTGACCCAATGTCGCTGGTGCGCGACAGTAAAACACTGTCTGATATTGGCTTTTCAATGACGCGATTCACAGTCGCTGATATGTTCCCGCAGACTCATCACGTCGAATCAATTGCACTGTTTGAGCCGACACCATGATCCAGTGTCACTATGAAGATCAGGATATGCTGATCTTAGAAAAACCGGCTGAAATGCTCTCTGTCCCCGGACGAGGAGAGGATAAGCAAGACTGCTTATGGAGTCGTGCCGTTGAACAGTGGCCTGATGCGTTGATCGTGCATCGTCTCGACTGTTCAACGTCAGGGCTGATGGTGCTTGCTCGCTCAAAAATGACTCATCGCGAGCTCAGCATACAGTTTCAAAATCGTATTCCATTCAAACGATACGCCGCCCTAGTCAGCGGCGAAATGAGTCAAGCTGATGGCTGGGTTGAACAACCCCTTCGTTGTGACTGGGATCGCCGTCCCCTTCAGATCATTGATCACGAACAGGGAAAGCATGCGCTCACCTTCTACCGTAACCGAGGCCTGGAGCTAATCAATGGGCACACAGCCACTCGATTATCACTCTACCCGATTACTGGGCGTTCCCATCAGCTTAGAGTCCACTGCCAATACCTGGGTCAGCCAATATTAGGCGACAACCTATATGCTGAAGGGGAAGCGTTGACCTGTTCAGATAGACTGATGCTCCACGCTGACCTACTTGAGCTTCACCACCCTATTTCTGGAGAACGCCTGAGCTTTTCATCCCCCGCTCCCTTCTAAAGACAAAAAAGCCGGCATATTAAGCCGGCTTCTTGATGCGTTTTGATTGGAATTAAAAAGTAATTCCAAGACGGCGACCCACCTCTTCATAGGCTTCGATGACACCACCCAGCCCCTGACGGAAGCGGTCTTTATCCATCTTTTCACGGGTCTCTTTATCCCACAGACGACAGCCATCTGGAGAGAACTCATCACCTAATAACACTTCACCATTGAAGACGCCAAACTCAAGTTTGTAATCCACCAGTAACATACCAGCATCATTAAACATCTTCTTCAACACATCGTTAACTTTGAAGGTCAGCTCTTTTGCTGTGGCTAGATGAGCAGGCTCAGCCCAACCAAAGGTCTCAACAAGAGACTCATTGACCATCGGGTCACCCAACGCGTCGTTCTTAAGAAATAGTTCAAAGGTCGGCGGATTCAGCTCCAGCCCCTCTTCGACGCCGATACGGCGACAAAGCGAACCCGCTGAGATATTACGAACAACACACTCAACAGGCATCATGTCGAGTCGTTTTACCACAGATTCGTTATCAGACTGCAGTTCAACAAAATGAGTAGGTATACCCGCATTCGCAAGAGCCGTCATAATAAAAGCGTTGAACTTATTATTGACCATACCTTTACGATCAAGCTGTTCCATCTTTTTACCATCAAACGCCGAGGTATCGTCTCTGAACTCCATGATCATTAGATCTGGGTTATCAGTCGTAAATACCGATTTCGCTTTACCGGCATATAGCTCTTCACGCTTTTCCATTCAAAACTCCAAGGTAACCATCGATGCTGATGGTTTGAAACTTACAAAGACAGGTTATCCTTAACTGTCCACAAAAATTCTTCAGCACTTTCAGAGCTAACTGGCTCACCCTTGTCATTATGAACAGAGAGGATCACCCCAGTTCTGGCGCGATTAAAGCGAACCTGAAAACGCTTATACAGCTCTAAATCACCAGATTCAGAGTTAACTCGCTTCTGATTATCTTGACCAAAAACGTATACAACGCGCTTACCTACCCACACTTTAAAACCATCCATTGCCTGCAGCTCTTCTTGAGTAGCCTTGGCCCCTTTGACGATGGCATCTGGATCACTTGAGTAAACAACGTCTTTATCAATAGGATCTTCAACAGAGTTAGGATTCACTAGATCAAGTGTAATAGGCCCAGATTCTCGGTTTTTCAGCCAATCTAAGAAGCCACTGTACTCTTGCTCTTTTAATGTACTCTTAAAGGTAAGATAAATTGCTCCAGACTCTTTATCTCGGGTCCCGACATCCACACCCGCTCTATCAAGAGCATCATTTACCATAACCCAGGCTTCGTCAGCAGAGGCCCTAATATTGAGAAGTGGCTGATTTCTTGAATCCTTGCCCATCTGAGCAGTAGGCCCAGAACCAACTTGGAAGCGAGAAAGCGTAGGCGCGGTAGAAGCTACATCCCCCTTACCCAAATAGTTCAACATGGCAAACATAATCTCGTTGGAGTACGCCAACTCAGTCGCATCACTGCTCCAATCGAGCTCACTCTTATCAGCACTCAATGCAATTTGAGCATGCTCCATGCTGATGGCTGTTCTCTCGGTGTTATCCGGGTCAGGACGCAAACGCACTCGCAGTTTGTTGAGTGAGGGCTCATTCGCTTCAGAGTTAAACTTGACGGTATTCAAAAGACGCTGAAAGTAGTTAAGATCCTCGCCTGCAACCTCTATCCACTCTGACTCCATCACGCCCGTTTTCGGGTCCGCAATGGCCAGGTTGATATTGGCATCCTGCCAAAATGGCTTTAATTCAACCCAGACCTGGTCAATCGGTTCATCGACTAGAATGACACGCTCACCCTCAAGTGGTCGAATCGATGCACGATCATTGCCATCAACGGCAAAAAAGAACTCTGGGCGCGGCGCTTCAGGAACCAGTTCGTTTGATACAACTTCCGATTCATTAATCTCAGGAACTTGAAGTAGATCTTCCGTGCTCTTGGCATTGATACCCTCAGGGATGACAAGACGTTTACCCGGCTGTGCAAGAGCGTATTCTTGGCCGCGATCACGGATAACACCCTTCTCGCCGTAAATCGGGTTCGACTTGATTGCATCCTGCATCGTACAACCCGATACAACCAACGTTCCACACAGCATCCAAAAGCGAGCGTTCATAGTAGGGACCTTAAATCAAACCTGTCTGTTTCAGCGCAGCAACGACGGTTGGGCGATTCTCTTTGGATAGCGGCGTTAAAGGCAGACGAATCCCCTGACCAATCAAACCCATCTCATACATGGCCCATTTCACTGGAATAGGGTTGGATTCGACAAATAGATCTTTATGCAAGGGCATCAGCTTCTGCTGCAGTGCTCGTGCTTCGTCGAACTTTTTATCCAAGCCAAGCTGGCACAGTTCAGCCATCGCTTTGGGAGCCGCGTTAGCCGTTACGGAGATATTCCCGTGGCCACCAGCAAGAATGAGCTCGATCGCGGTGGCATCATCGCCTGAGTAGATTGCGAAGTCGGCCGGTGCGTTATCGATCAGGTATTGAGCACGCTCGATATCACCGGTCGCCTCTTTGATTCCGACGATATTTTTCACCTCAGCTAGACGAAGCGTTGTCTCTGGCAACATATCACAGGCCGTACGACCGGGAACATTGTAGAGAATCTGAGGGATATCAACGGCTTCAGCAACCGCTTTGTAGTGTTGGTAGAGACCATCTTGAGTCGGTTTGTTGTAGTAAGGGGTCACCAAAAGACAGGCATCAGCACCCGCCTCTTTGGCACCGCGAGTCATCTCAATCGCTTCACGAGTAGAGTTAGCGCCTGTACCGGCAATGACCGGCATTTTGCCTTTACAACGTTCAACAACGCGAGCCACCACCTCCAGGTGCTCATCATAATCCAGTGTCGCAGACTCTCCAGAGGTACCCACAGCAACAATTGAGGCTGTGCCCTGTTCGATGTGCATATCGACAATGCGATCTAAAGCCTGCCAATCAATATCACCGTTATCGTGCATCGGCGTTACCAGCGCAACGAGGCTGCCAAGAATCATATATTTCACCTTATTATGGCTCGGTTGCTGATCTTCGAGGATCAATCCATTA
This sequence comes from Marinobacterium sp. xm-g-59, assembly GCF_013283315.1. NCBI lineage: Bacteria > Pseudomonadati > Pseudomonadota > Gammaproteobacteria > Oceanospirillales > Oceanospirillaceae > Marinobacterium > Marinobacterium sp. xm-g-59. The sequence goes on from NZ_WBYR01000002.1 coordinate 211,286, forward strand.
ATGATCAGCAAGAATACTATTTAGCCAATCATTTTAAACGATTTCCGGGTAACATTCGTAGAGGCATAGTCACTTTTTATTGCATTACTAGGAGATAAAGATGGTTGAAGTCGGTCAAACAGCTCCGGACTTTGAAGCAAAGGACCAGAATGGAGAGACAATCACGCTAAGTCAGTACAAGGGTAAAAAGGTTGTTCTCTACTTCTACCCTCGTGACAACACACCTGGCTGTACCGCTCAAGCTTGCGACCTGCGAGATAATATTGAGCGATTGGCGGACAATGGCTATCAAGTGATCGGTGTGAGCACAGATTCAGAGGCCAAGCATCGTAATTTCATCGAAAAATATGACCTACCATTTCCACTTATTGCCGATACCGACAATGCCGTTCATGAACTCTACGGAACCTGGCAACTGAAAAAGAACTACGGCAAAGAGTACATGGGCACGGTCAGAACCACCTTCATCATCGATGAGCAGGGCAAGGTTTCTGATGTGATTGCCAAAGTCAAAACCAAAGAGCACACCGCACAAATACTAGGCAACTAATCGATACAACAAGGGGTGCTTCAGCACCCCTTCTTTTTAGCAATCGCTGTCCAAATCACCCTGCGTCAGATGGTGGCAGTTCATCCGCTGTAGGCCAGGCTGAGACAATCGACTTAACCAGAGTCGCCAGTGGGATAGCAAAGAAAACACCCCAGAACCCCCATAGCGTTCCAAATACCAGTACAGCCACAATGATAGAGACTGGGTGCAAATTAACAGCTTCGGAAAAGAGCAAGGGTACAATCACGTTACCATCGATCGCCTGAATGATCGTATAGGCAAGCATTAGGTAGAGAAACTGATCGCTCCAGCCCCATTGAAAGAAGGCAATCAGCGCCACTGGGACAGTCACCACCGCAGCACCGATATAAGGAATCAACACCGACAGACCAACCAACAAACCAAGTAGCGCAGCATAGTTGATACCCAGCAGTGCAAAAGAGATAAAGGTAGCGACACCAACGATTAAAATTTCAATCGCCTTACCGCGGATATAGTTAGCCAACTGAGAGTCCATCTCGTTCCAGACCTGATCCATCATCTCCCGCTTCTTAGGCAGAAATGCAGTCCAACCAGCGATCAAACGATCACCGTCCAACAGGAAGAAGAGCACCAGAATAGGCACCAAAACGAAGTAGATCAGCGCGGTTAACACACCCGTTAGAGAGCTTAACGAGAAGCTAAGTAGCCACTGCCCTAACTGACTCAGCTCAGCGGCAGCGGTGCCGATAAGGTTGCGAATCTGTTCAGCAGAGACCAATTCAGGGTAGTTCTGAGGGAGCAGCATCAATACCTGCTGCAGCTTGGTCACCATGCCGGGCAGCTCATTGAACAGGTTAACCAACTGCGTCCAAACAGCAGGGAGAATGAACAGGAACATTGCTACAACAAAACCGGTAAAGGCGATAAACATCGTTGCAACGGCACTTTTGTGACCCAAGCCAATGCTTTTCAATCGATTGACACCGCCCTGCATCATGAAAGCAAGAATGAGCCCTGCAAAGACCGGAATCAGCGCACCACCTAAGTGCCAAATCACCAAACCAGAGACAAACAGCAGTAAAAAAAGCAACAGTGCCTCCTCATTTGAGAAGTAACGTTGTACCCATTTACTAAAAATCTTTTGCATCGCTCAATTAACCTCTGCGAAGAAGGTGAATATAGGTTTGGTTGTTCTCTGTCGTAGAGATCAACTCATGATTCGACAGATCAGCATAAGCTTTAAAGTCACGTACAGAACCCGCATCCGTCGCAATCACCTCAAGCACCTGCCCTACTTCAAGGCTGTTCAGCGCCTGCTTGGCTTTCAATAACGGCAGCGGACAAGCTAAACCGGTCGCGTCGACTCTTTTATCAATGTGAATCTCTGTCATACTAAAGTCAGTGTAAAAAGCGAATCTATCGGCGCAATGTAACTGATATACAGAACAAAGGCTATGCTACCTCTGATGCGAACCCCTTTAATCATTCTACTATCCAGCCTTATCTGCTTTAACGTGCAAGGCTCAGAGAAGCTGCCCTCCCTAGCAGGCAGCACCAACTCGAGCTATCAGCTTGAGCAAGAACGAGCACTTGGCCAGGCCTGGATGCGCATGATGAAAGCCCAAGCCCAACTTCTAGACGATCCGATTGTCGAGAGCTATCTCAAGGATCGATTATGGTACCTATCTCCCTTTTCTGAGCTACAAGATAAGCGGTTAGATCTATTGGTCATCGACCAACAGGAGGTTAATGCCTTTGCCGCACCGGGCGGCATCATTGGCATCAATGCGGGTCTGCTGCTAGCAACAGAGACAGAAGATCAATTAATGTCGGTGATCGCTCACGAGCTTGCCCACTTAAGTCAGCGTCACTTTGCACAACAACAGGCGGCCAGCGAGAAGCGACAACCACTAGTATTAGCTGGCATCGTCGGCAGTATTTTACTCTCTAGCATCAACCCCAACGCAGGAGCGGCCGCACTTCAAGGCACTATTGGAGCTTCAGAAAATGCAAGACTTAGCTTCAGTAGACAAAATGAGCTTGATGCAGACCAAGCAGGCATGCGCACGCTGGTTGCCGCAGGGTATGACCCTCAAGCTATGCCACAGATGTTTGCACAGCTAGCGCAAGCCAATCGTTTTTCGGGCAGCGCTGTACCCGAGTTTTTACGAACCCATCCAGTGACTGAATCGCGAATCGCTGATTCCACTAACCGTGCCATGAATTTACCGAGCGCTAGTACAGAGCATCGTGACCACCAAAACTTTATGATTGCCAAAGCGAGAGCGGCCGTTAAGTATGGCGCTGAAAATCAGTTATTCAACAACTCAGAATTAGATGAGTCAGCCAAGCATTTTACTCACTACTTAAAAGCGCTCTCTGTGAATAACAACGAGGAAGCGCAAAACCACTGGGAGGCACTCTCCAAAAGCTGGCAACAACACCCTTGGGTCCAACTCAGTCGTTTAACTGAACTCTCTCTCAGTGGGCAACCAACCGAGCCGTTAATGGAAGAGCTGATGGATCTATACCCTAATGACTTTGCCGTGCAAGCGACACTGGCCAAGAGTTATAGAGAACAGGGGAATGTATTACAAGCGATCAGCCTTTACAGGAAACTGCTTAGAGATCACCCCAACAATACACTGTTTCTCTACCATCTCGCCGAGCTATATGGCTTGATCAATGATATAGAGCAGCTTCACCGTACCCGAATTGAGTTCTTTTTTCAGCGAGCTGAGTTTGATCTAGCGCTCAGACAGGTAGAGTTTGCCCGCAGGGATGCTAGAAACAATAGAGTTCAACTGGGTTGGCTCGAACAGAGGGAGAGAGAGATTCGAGCAGACCAACTGAGGTTTGATGAACTGTTTAAATAAAGGTTGATGTGAGCAACAGGGAGAGTCACTCACTCAATTAGAGATTAGCGGGCTTGAAAGCTCAACATTCTCTCAAGTGGGCGAAGCGCACGTTGACGAAGCTCTGGATCGACAAAGACCTCTTCACGGCCATGACGCAGTCCATCCAAAATATTTTCAAGGCCGTTCATTGCCATCCAGGGACAGTGTGCGCAACTTCGACAGGTTGCACCAGAACCTCCGGTGGGTGCTTCAATAAAGGTTTTGCCTGGAGCAGCCTGCTGCATCTTAAAGAAGATGCCTCGATCGGTTGCTACAATGAACCTATCGTTTGGTAGATCATGAGCCGCTTTGATTAACTGACTGGTAGAGCCCACTGCATCGGCAAGCTCGACAACAGAAGCGGGCGATTCTGGGTGAACAAGCACCGCAGCGTCTGGGTAGACCGCTTTAAGATCTAACAACCCTTTCGCTTTAAACTCTTCATGGACAATACAAGAGCCATCCCACAACAGCATCTCTGCGCCCGTTTGATTCTCGATGTAACTACCCAGGTGCTTATCAGGGCCCCAGATGATCTTTTTATCCTGATCAACCAGATGTTCAACGACTTGCAGTGCGATACTCGATGTCACCACCCAGTCCGCTCTGGCCTTCACCTCGGCAGAGGTATTGGCATAAACAACCACTTCATGATCAGGATGTGCATCACAAAACGCACTAAAGTCTTCGATAGGACAACCGATATCAAGTGAACAGGTTGCTTCCAAAGTAGGCATCAAGATGCGCTTATCCGGGCTAAGAATCTTAGACGTCTCACCCATAAACTTAACGCCAGCAACCACTAAAGTGGATGCAGAATGATTTGCACCAAAGCGCGCCATCTCAAGCGAGTCAGCGACACAACCACCGGTCTTTTCGGCCAGTGCTTGAACCAGAGGATCCGTGTAATAGTGAGCAACCAGGCATGCATCGCGCTCTTTCAGCTCAACCGCTATCTGCTCTTCAAGATCAGCGACTTGAGCAGGCGTGAGATCACTGGGCAGATGCTCTTGAGCAAAATGCTCTTGCACCATAATGCGTTGATCAAGATCTGCTTTTGTTTGCATAGCAACCTCAAAAAGTGACGTTTCAAGCGACGTCGTAACGAGTCAATTAGTTAAGAGTTAAACTGAGATATAACGTGTCGGATCGGGAACACCCGCATCATCAAAGCCTTTCGCTCGCAAGCGGCAACTGTCACAGCGACCGCAAGCCCTGCCATCATCGTCTGACTGATAGCAGGAGACAGTCAAAGCGTAGTCCAGACCCAAGCGATGACCGGCTTGAATGATCTCTGCTTTGGTAAGATCGATCAAAGGGGTCTCAATTTTGAATGGCTCACCCGTGATGCCGTTTCTAGTCGCTAGATTTGCCATCTCTTCGTAGGCTTTAATGAACTCTGGACGACAATCAGGGTAGCCCGAATAGTCCACGGCATTAACACCTATAAAGATCGCATCGGCATGCAATACTTCCGCCCAGGCCAACGCCATGGAGAGAAAAATCGTATTACGAGCTGGCACATAGGTGATAGGCACACCTTCGGTTTCACCCTCAGGCACCTCAATCGAACTATCGGTCAGGGCAGAGCCACCGAACTGAGCAAGATCAAGCGAGAAGACACGATGCTCTTTTGCACCAACAGAGGCGCAAACCGCCTTGGCCGCATTCAGTTCAGTCAAAGCGCGCTGCCCATAGTCAAAGCTTAGCGCGTAACACTCATAACCTTGATCAGCAGCAATCGCCAATACCGTAGCAGAGTCAAGGCCGCCTGATAGCAGGACGACCGCACGTTTCATCTTTTGATTCATAGTTATGAGCGAGGCTTGTAGTTACGAGCTAGGCCAGCAGCAGAGCTTTTAGGATACTCATCAAGCAGCTGTTTAAAACTGCTCTGTTGCGCTGCAGAATCACCCAAACGATCCTGCACAACACCCAGTTTATAAAGTGCATCTGGGCGCTTGCGATGGCCAACAAACTGAGAAACCACCGTTTCAAATGCGGCTTTAGCTGAATCTAGTTGCTGCTGAGCAAGCTTCACTTCGCCAATCCAGTAGTAGGCATTCGCTAGGTTATCACTGCTAGGATAGGTCTGAATAAACTGTTCAAAGGCTTGAACTGACTCATCAAACTTACGTTCACGAACCAGTGTAAACGCCTGCTGGTAAGCCACTCGATCACTGACTGTAGGTTCAGCAGGGGCTACAGGTGCTTCCGCCTCAACAGGAGAACCAGCGACGGTCGTCTCAACTGGCTGTGTCGCAGCAGCGCTACTTGATACGGGTGCATTTGTTTCGGAAGCAGCCCGATTCTCACCGAGAGCCACACTTGGAGACGCTGTCTCAGCAACAACAGGGTTAGACGTAACTTGGTCAGCAACAACAGGAGCCGGCGCAGCAAGCGGGTCAGCTTGTTGAAGCACTAAAGAGCTTAGGCGGCGATCCATATCACGGTAACGATCCAACTGCTCTTTTTCGAGCTTTTGTAGACGATACTGCTGTGTCTCGATCTCACCACGCAACTGACGAACCTCAGCCTGCAACTGCTGCAAAAGAAGAACCAGTTCACTGTTGGCAGATTGGGAATGTTGTGCCGCAGAAACAGAACTGCTGGCAATAGTGCCAGCAGTCAGTAGAGCAATCAGTAGACGCAATTTCATTAGCGGCTAGTGTAGCTCAGTTCTACACGACGGTTTAGCGCCCACTCAGCTTCAGTGTGGCCAAGCATAGCTGGCTTCTCTTCACCGTAAGAGATAGTTTCGATCTGGTTGCTACCAGCACCGTTAACCATCAGAAGACGAGCAACGGCGTTAGCACGCTGTTCACCCAGTGCAATGTTGTACTCACGAGTACCACGCTCATCAGCGTGACCTTCTAGACGAACAGTTGCACCTGGGTTGTTCGATAGATACTTAGCATGCGCTTCAAGATCAGAGAAACCTTCTTGTTTAACAACAGCCTGATCGAAGTCGAAGTAGAAAACGGTGCGCAGTTTAGCAACTTCAGCAAAAGAGCCAGCAGTCACATTGCTGCCATCAGCGCCTTGAGTGGTTGCTGCATTATTGGTAGCTGCACCATCTGCACCGCCATCCGTTGTTGTGCTAGTTGAACTACAACCTGCAACAAGCGCTACGGCTGCTGCAAGTGCTGCTACTCGAGTCATTGCGATTGCGCGCATCGTCAATCTCCTAAAATAAATTTTTATTGGTCCTATTGGATAGTGCTTAAACTATAGGCTGAGCTAAAGGATTTCAAGCGACTACCTAAAAAAACTTAAGAAACCTGCTCAATCCCGACCAGAGTCCAGTTTCCAGAGTCTAAATCCGCATCTCGACTGAGGTGCCATGCTTCTGCAAACGGTGTAGTGGTGGCCGAACCGTTTTCACGAATTTCACCTTCAAAATAGAGGCTTACAATGTGTTCACCCAACAGCGTTTGGAAGTTAGCCAACTCAACATCAACTGACAAAACCTCAGTTACTTGGTTTTCTGGTAACACCATTCGATTGGTTTTAAGCGACTGCAATAGCTCTGGTGAGGTGTAAGAAGAGATCTCCTGCCAATCTTGACGATCCCATGCACTCTGCAAATTTTTGAAGTGATCCTTAGCGCCGGCCAGGAAAGCGTCTTCATCAAACCACTCAGGCGTATCAATCTTAGCGAACGTCGCGCTCATACCTGAAGCGTTTGAAGCACCACCCAATCCCTGTTCAGCATTTCTAGCCATGGGTACTTCATTCGGGGCGTAACCTCCCTGAGAGGCGCCAGCATAAGCAGCCCTTCTTTGCGACCCGAACAGTTTAAACAGCATAAAGATGACCAGACCAATCAACAGCATATCCATCAGCTGGATACCCTCAAAGGCACCACCGAAAAAGAGAGCTCCCAGAATACCGCCGGCCAATAGTCCACCCATTAAACCACCCATACCCGCTTTACCGCCTGCCGTTGAGGTCGGTGCCGTTTTTGATCCGGTTTGAGAAGGGGCAACCTGTTTGGTCGGAGCCGGAGCCGCCTTCTTAGGCATGGAGTAGCTTTTGCCCAAGCTAAAACCGCCACCAAAACGTTTAGCCTCCGCTTGATGGGGAATAGCTGCCACCAAACAAAATGCAAACAGGAGCGTAAAGAGTTGTTTCATTATTTTATAAACCTCAGATCAATTAACGGTTTTAGTACGGTTTTGTCGAATACCTGCTATAACTCGTCTTACGACGGCCAACCAGATGCCGAGCACAATGAGGGCAATTCCGATTAAATGGAAGCTGTGCATAGTCTCATTCAACACCAAGATAGACAAGAGGGTACCGAATACCGGAATCAGATAGATAAACAGCCCAGCGGTCGACGCTCCCAACTGCGCCACACCACGATTCCAGAAAGAGTAAGAGAGTATCGAGGGAAAGATAGCAATATAGACCACAACCGCCCAGACCGGCGTCTCGAGAGTCGGCACGACAAAGCCACCCTGCTCAAACAGTGCGAATGGGAAGATCACAAGCAAACCAATCAAAACCGACAGCCCGAAAAAGGTGAACGGCTCTAGCTCTTTAGGTTTGAACTTTAAGGTGATCGAATAGAGAGCCCAAGTCACAATCGCAGCCAATATCCAGACATCCCCTGGGTTAAGGTGCAGTGAGGCAATGCGCTGTAACTCACCTTGGGTAATCAGTACAAGAACTCCCATTAGTGAAGCCGCTATCCCTAACCACTGCAGCCCGCCCACAGACTCTTTGAAAAAGAGTCGGTTCAAGAGCAAAATTAGAACGGGAATAATTGCATGCATCAAGGTCGTGTTAGTAGCGGTGGTCGTCTCAACCCCCAAATAGATGAAAGTATTGAAACACCCCACACTGGTGAGTGATAACCAAAACAGCAGTGGAAAATGCGCTTTTATAATTGGCCATTGCCGAATCGCTTTGGGCAGCCAGATAGGCAATAGGATCAAAAAGGCGAGTCCCCAGCGTAAAAATGCCATCAATAGTGGATCGGCAATATCAGCCACTCCTTTAGCCGCGACATGATTACCCGCCCAAAACAGTGGCGTTAAGATCAACAAGAGATAGGCGATCAACGTGCATTTCCTTTAGCAAAATAACTTAATAAACCGTAATGAGGCTCTTCGCCTGTTACGGCGTAATTGAGAGTACGAGAGTTCTCAAACAACCAGCGCTGTTGAGACAGGTCCGCTCCTCTTCCGGCAAACAGGATCTGATCTCCCAACTGCAGCTCAGTCAGCTCACCCGGCTCGATCATAAATTGATCACCACGCTTCACCAGCAGAGCCAAACATTTCAGCTCCTTTGCTCGATCTGCTGGGGATTTGAGTAGTGATCGTAACGTCAATGTCTGACCAGATTCTATCCACTCTTTTACTGCAGGCGTCTCTTCTCCCAGTGTAAAAGCCTGAATGCGAACCTGGCCATCACCTACAAGGCGATTTAGGCGCTGAATGAGCTCTCTGGCATCCACTTCATCAAGCGCCATCGATTGGTCTAAAAACTCAGCCAGCAAAGGTGTACGCAGATGAGCCAGAATGCGACTGGCAATGGTGCGACCGGGGTTCATAACAAAATCAGCTTTGAGCCGTTCAAAAATTAACTCATTAGAGTCCAAGTTTTGGCGAACAACCGTCTGCAACCTAGGATTTAATTCGCGAGCCGTCATGATGATCGACAGATTATCCGCATCATTACCTGTACCAGCAATAATACCCACCGCTTCTTCAACACCCGCTTGAATCAGGGTAGATGCCTCGGTACCTATACCGACAATCGATGTGGGCTCATCACCTCTGAAGCTATCCATATGAGGATCCACTAAAGTGATCTCTGTCCCCTCAGCACGCATGGAGCCGGCTAACGCGCGACCAAAGCGACCATAGCCACATAAAATCCAGCGACCCGATTGATGCTTATAGGTTGATGCGATTGAGCGGTGCTCAGAGTAAATCAGCCAATCAACGATCAGATGCTTTTGCGGACTGTGGGCCGCTAGGCCAAGATACTCGGCAAACTGTTTAAAGGGATCTACTACCAGATCGGTGCCAAAGGAGTAAAGATTGGCAGTGGTCGTATCATTTTCGCTGCGACTTACCACAATGCGTTTCGGATAGAGCAGCTTGCTGGCAATCGAGACCGACAGATTAACGTTATCATCATTGGTCAGGGCCAATACACCCAGACAACTTGGGTTCTGCAATCCAGCCAGATCGAGATTTTCCGGCAGTGAGGCATCAGCACACAGACCCACCACCGGCAGTGAATACTGTTCAAGCTCTAACGCATCGATTCGGCTCTGATCGATATCGATGACCACCGATTTAATACCCTGTTGCTCCAGTCCAGCCACCACATCTCGGCCCGTTGTGCCAAAGCCACAAATTAGATAGAAGGGCTCTCGAATCGATCGAACTTGATGAGCAAAACGGCGAGTGCGCAACAGACGCGAGAATCCTTGATCTTGCAGCACACTCAACATGGCACCGATGGCATAGAGCCAAGCAATGACGGTTGCGTAGATGCAGACCAGGGTCCACATCCGCTGAGCACTGGTGAATGGGTAAGGAATCTCACCAAAACCGATGGTGGAACCCATAAACGAGACAAAGTAGAAGGCGTGGAAGAAATCCATACGCCAAGGCTGACCCTGATCATCAAGCCCAGGTATTAAAACAAACCCAAGCACAGAGACGGCGTAAACGCCGATTAGAACGCTCAGGGGCAGTCTTAGCCGCCTAAGTAGAATATAGAGCAGTGTATTCATCGACGAATCGACGCACTCTCAACCACTAGCAGAACCACCGACACAACATTCGCCACCAGTGCACCAGCAGCAAGCGACACAATACTCGCCATCGTCCCATCCGTCATTCCCAGTGACGAGATCTGCTCGGCATACGCCCAGACCACCGCAGCTGCAATCAATTGCAAATCGGCAACCAAACTGGTCGCCAGCAACAGTGCTCCAAGGTGGCTGCGGTCACCAAACTTCAACACCGTACAAATTAAACTAACTACCAGGGCCAAAAAGAGCTCAAACACTTCATGATGTGCAGGATTATCGATATCCCCAAGAACAAAGCCGACATTCAGCGTCAGGGCTAAGATGATAAAGAATCCAAATACAACCTTTTCACGGTTCATCAACAAGCGCTCCCAATAATCCAGTTAGTCAGCTTAAAACGTATTTCTGTTCAACATCTTAACGACGTTTAAGTTAGGCTTAATATTAATGACTGAAGCTAACACTTATCGTGACTGTTTATCTAGGGGGTATTTCACATCGTGATCAAGAAATCGATCGTTTCTCTTCTATTTCTCGTTTTTTTATCACTGTCGTCGATCGTTGGTGCCGACGTAATCAAAAGCCTCAACGACACTCGTGAGTATCGAATTCTTGAACTGGACAATCAGTTACGAGCATTACTGATCTCGGATATGCAGAGCGACAAAGGAGCCGCCTCCTTGAATGTACAAGTAGGTAGTAGCGCCAACCCACCGGAGCGTGCAGGACTGGCCCATTTCCTAGAGCACATGCTCTTTTTAGGCACCGAAAAATACCCAGAGGCGGACGCCTATCAAGCGTTCATTAACTCTAATGGCGGCAGCCACAACGCCTTCACCGCCTACGATGATACGAACTACTTTTTTGATGTCCGAGCAGAGGCGTTCCCAGAAGCGCTCGATCGTTTCGCTCAATTTTTCATAGCACCACTCTTCACTGAGGCTTACGTGGATCGTGAACGAAATGCCGTCCACTCTGAGTACGAGTCAAAACGGCTGGATGATGGACGTCGCATCTACGTGGCTAAAAAAGAGGCGATGAACCCAGAGCACAACTGGACCCAGTTTTCGGTCGGCAACCTCGATACTCTGGAAAACACGCCAGAGAACCCCATTCGCCCCGATTTGATCGACTTTTACAACCGTTACTACTCGGCCAATTTGATGACACTAGTGGTCAGCGCACCGCTCTCTTTAGACGAACTAGAGACGCTAGTAACTCAGCGTTTCTCTAAGGTTAAAAACAGCAACGCCACGCCCTACAGCGATGCGGTGCCGCTGTTCACAGAGAACGAGATAGGTCGTGAGATTCGCATCAAAACCCTCAAAGAGAGCCGCCAACTAACGCTCACTTTTCCTGTTCCCCCCAGAGAAGGTTACTGGAAGAAAAAACCGCTCTACTTTATTGCAAACCAAATCGGCTATGAGGGCAAAGGGTCACTCCTCTCTTACCTTAAGGATGAAGGTCTAGCCGACAGCGTCGGGGCTTGGATTGGCATCGATCAACCCGAACAATCGACCTTTGATATCCATATCGATCTCACCCTAAAAGGTCTGGAGCAGAAAGAGCGTGTGATTGAGGCAGTGTTTAGCAAAATTGAGCTTATTAAACAGGCCGGTGTTCAACAGTCACTCTTTGATGAACAAGCTCTTCTTGCGATGAATGAGTTCCGATTCCAGCAGAGTTCAGAACCGATCCACAACGTGATGCGTCTTTCTAAGATGATGGTGGACTACCCTGAGGCTGAATTGATCAGGGCCTCCTACGCGTTTGATCAGTTTGATGCCGCGTTGATTAATGACTACCTCTCGTACATGACGCCGGACAACTTAGTGCTAGGCCTCTATTCACAGCAGGTTGAGACCGATCAGCAAGAACCTCGATATGAGATCGACTACAGCATTAAAACGATCGACTCCGCCCTTCTAGAGCGCTGGAAGAGTCCAAAACTCATTCCGGCCCTCAGCATTAAACCCTTGAATCCCTATATTGCTGATCAGTTCGATCTTCTCGAAGAGACGCAAGCAGAGTTGCCTGAGACTGTTTTTAAAGAGGGTAATCTCACTGCGCTGCACAAGGTTGATGTCAGCTACAAGCAGCCCAGAGGAGCAATCAATCTGGCGATACTGTCGAATAATGCTCAGCCTGATGCAGCCGCATCCGTCGCCAATTCACTGTTGACCGACATGATCAATGAACAGCTCAACGAAGCGCTCTACGATGCCGCACTGGCTGGACTGAACGCCGAGATCTACCCTCACCTGCGAGGCCTATCCATTAAAGTGAGTGGCTACAACCAGCGTCTGGATCGTCTGTTAGAAACACTGCTCAGGTCTCTGAGTATGCCTTTGCAGGATGAGGCGTTGTTTGCTCGATTGAAGCAGAACCTTAAAGAGGATCTTGCCAACAGCCTTAAAGAGAAACCCTACAACCGAACCTTTGCCCTGCTCTACCAAGAGTTATTGGATAATAGCTGGAGCAGTGAAGAGAAACTGGCGGTAATTGATTCGATGACACTGGCTGATCTTTCCAAGCAGAGAGAGAAACTGCTTGCTGAAGGTCAGTTAAAACTGTTTATCCACGGTAATATCAGTCGTGAACAAGCCGAGCTGATCAGCTCAACCGTTCACTCAGCACTGTCTGCGATGAAACCCGCTAATGTGAACCCGATCAAAGCGAACAGCCTAGATGATGGAGAGACAACTAAATCGATCTCGGTCGCTCATACCGACTCCGCACTGCTGCTCTACCTTCAGGCGGACAGTGACACGGCTCAAGCACGCGTGGAAACCGCTCTGATCAACGAGCTTCTGTCGACACCGTTTTACACTCAGCTGAGAACAGAGCAGCAACTGGGCTATGTGGTCTTTTCAAACCTTCTACCTATAGGTGAAACACCCGGAGTCGGTTTGACCGTGCAATCTCCGACGGCTGATTCGCAAGCGCTGAAACAGGCTTATAGTGATTTCTTATCGGGTTGGCGTGCAGGGTTAGCAGCAGAGCTAGAGCAAAACATCGAACAGTATCGAGCAAGTCTGCGCTCGCGAATTGCCTCACCCTCCAAGCGGTTGGCGGATGAGACTGAAAGACTCTGGCGAGAGATTGATCGTGACAACCTAAACTTTGATACCAGAGAGCAGCTTCTAACCGCGTTAGACCATCTGACGCCTGAGCAGATACTCAAACGCGCAGATCAGCTGCTTGAACGTAAACTTTGGATAGAGGCTAACCCTGAGCAATCTTAGTCATACTCTCTAAGGTTCAAAGGGGTAGATCGACTCCGCATAGAGGGCGATATCTTCCAATATCGCCCTTTCCTCAGCCGTAGTCTCCGGTAGTTCAGCAATGCGATTCAGCTCTGCATAGAGTGCTTCAAAGGTGAGGTAACCACCGGTGCCTTTCAGTAGCTTTTGCGCTCGAAACTCCTCCCAACTCAACTGTTCCTCATCGGTTAGGGTTTCTGGGAAATTTCGAGCTTTATAACGCAGTAACATCTCCTCTAGACGGGGATCCTGAAACGGCAGCTGTAATTCGTACAAGCTCTCTTCATCCGCCTCACGCACGCGATCGATCAATTTTTTGTCATCATTGGAGAAGAAGCCACCTGAGTAGATCTGCAGATCAGGGTCAGCAATCGCATCGCGATCCTCTTGGTAAACCGCCATCAGTTTCTCTCGGAGATTAGGTTCATTGCGCAATAGCGCCAAATGCGCCCGACATTGATCGCCATCAATGGCAAACTTTGCCGGTTCATCACCACGCAGCATGTTGGCCGGTGCCACAATCGGGCAACGATTGGCATGCAGTAACTTCAGAGCTAATTTAGGGGTATTCTCATCACGCTGATCGCGCGGGAGATAGAGATTCTGTTTAATCTGCTCGGCAGTCAGTTCAAAAAGCGGGGCTGGGTTGTGTCGTAGATCCCAAACAATGCTGGCATTCTTGTTGGTTGGGTGCACCGCAATCGGGGCAACAACCGCCATATTGCCTTGCTCTACCGGGTAACGTGATGAGATGTGTAACACCGGCTTCATGCTTTGCGGATCGATCAGTTTTTGAATCGCCAATTTGGAGCGATGACGAATCACATAATCAAACAGCTTGGGTTGTCTCTCTTTAACCAGCTTGGCCATCGCAATGGTGGCATAGACATCAGATAGCGCATCGTGGGCACTACCATGCTCAATGCCGTTAGCCTTGGTCAGATCTTCCAGACGCAAACTCGGCGTGCCATCTTCGTAGGTAGGCCAAACGATTCCATCGGGACGCAGTGCGCGAGTGAGACGTAACATGTCGATGATATCCCAACGAGAGCAGCCATTTTGCCACTCACGCGCATAGGGATCGTAGAAATTGCGATAGAGGGTATTTCGCGTCACCTCATCATCAAAGCGGATTGAGTTGTAACCGACACCGCAGGTACCCGGCCGTGCAAGTTCTGCATGAATCCTTGCGATGAACTCGGCTTCACTAAGCCCTTTCTCTAAGGCGATTTGTGGCGTAATCCCAGTAATCAAACAGGCCATCGGGTGCGGCAACATATCATCGGCAGGACGAGCGTAGATCATCACAGGATCCTCAATGATATTGAGGTCGGCATCGGTCCGAATACCAGCAAACTGCATGGGACGATCTCGTTGTGGATCGGTTCCGCTGGTCTCGTAGTCGTGCCAAAAAAACGTCTCGTTTTGCGCACTCATCTTCGCATCCTTGATGAAAATTGCTGATAATAGCGTTAAGAGTAACAGGCCCTTTCCATTCTGGCTAAGAGAGTTCTAAAAATGCTAAACAATCCTACTGAATCAAACTGCCCCTGCGGCAGTGGCGCCCCCTTTTCAGAGTGCTGCCAACCCTATCTAGCCGGCATCGCAGTCGCACCCACTGCTGAAAAGCTGATGCGCTCACGCTACACCGCTTTCTCTGTCGGTGCTGTGGACTATCTGATCGATACTTTAGCGCCAGAGCGACGCTCACCAGGTGAAGCGAACATGCTGGCACAAGAGCTTCGCTCAACCGAGTGGGTGAAACTGGAGATACTGGATACGCATGAGGGTGGACCTCTGCACCAAAAAGGACAGGTCGAGTTCAATGCTCACTTTAAAGCGGCCGATGGAAGAGCTGGGGTACTGCACGAACGATCCAATTTTCGCCGTGACGCTGACAAATGGATCTATGTGGATGGCGACGTTGAAGTCAATTGAAGGAAAGTGATGTCAGACGCACTGACTAGGCCTTTTAATACGCCTTTTGAAAAAATTGCGTCTGACATCGATTAATCCCTAACTCTATTAGAGAGGGATTAGAACATGTGTAGACCACCGTTCACTGAGAAGTCCGCACCGGTCATGTAACCCGACTCTTCGTCAGCAATAAAGGCTACCGTGCGACCGATCTCATCCGGTGTACCGAAACGTTTAACCGGAATCGTTGAAGTAATCTTATCCTGAATTGCCTGATCAATCTTAGCCACCATTGGGGTTAGGATATAACCTGGTGACACCGTATTGACGGTAATCCCTTTAGCAGCCACCTCTTGCGCCAGCGCCTTAGTAAAGCCGTGGATACCCGCTTTAGCTGCCGAGTAGTTTGCCTGACCAAACTGACCCTTCTGAGCGTTTACAGAAGAGATATTGATGATGCGACCAAAGCCCTTCTCAAGCATTGGGTTAATCACTAGGCGAGTCATGTGGAACATACTGTCGAGGTTGGCGCTAAGTACTTCGTCCCACTGTTCCCAGCTCATCTTCTTGAACTGACCATCGCGAGTAATACCCGCATTGTTGACTAGGACATCAACTGAACCACCAGTTAGCCTTTCAACCGTCGCAATACACTCAGCACAAGACTCAGCATTGGTAACATCACCGTAAGCGACTTCGATCTCATAGCCATCCTTACGTTGCTCTTCTTGCCAAGCTTTGGCTTTCTCGTGATTACCACCTGAGTTGTAGCCGGCAACGACTTTAAAACCAGCATCAGCCAACTTACGACAGATGCTGACACCCAAGCCACCGGTACCACCAGTAACGAGTGCGACTTTTTGACTCATATTATTCACCCTTGTGTTGTGATCGACTCTTAATGAGGCGATTGATATGCAGGGAATTGGCCTCTCTTTTTGCGTTCTGCGATCCATTCCCTGTAAGAGAGAAATAGAAAAACATAGACCGTGGAGGCTTTAAAAACCCTACGTTAGATAAGTAATTACTCTACTTTTTAGAACCTGACAAGTCTTAATGACTGACTATGAACCAAAGTAGTGAATCAATTTAGACTAGAGAGATGACAGCTAAATGACGTCAAATTAGACCCTATTGAGGGTACGGATCATCCAGAACCAAGCGAACAGAGCCGTCAGAGCATTGGCAACCACCAGACCGATGAAGAGCCCTTTAAGGTCGAACAGGGTGCTACCAAGCCAGCCAAGTGGAATGTAGAAGAGAAAGAGTCGAACGATGCTGACACGCATCGCATGATAGGGGAGATGCAGAGCATTAAAGCTGGACGAGCTGAGGAAGGTGGTCGCCTGAAATCCAAAGCCCAGCGGTACAATCAACATCCAGAGAACCAACCAGCGACCAACGTCAGAGTCGTTGGTAAAGAGTGGCACCAAAAGCCCTGCCCCCAAGGCTAACAGCAAGTAGATCAACAGCTGCCAACTCAGTGCAAAGAACACCGCATCACTGTAGGCAGACTTAACACGCGAGATCTGTTTCGCACCTAAGTTCTGACTTATGAAAGGTGGCAATGTCATCGACAATGCCAAACAGACCAGTAGGGCCAGAGATTCGATACGACTGCCTACCCCAAACGCTGCAACCGCAGCTGCTCCGTGCTGAGCAACAATCGCTGTCAGAATCCCGTTAGCCAAGGGTGTCATCATATTTGACAGAGCTGCGGGCAGACTGATCTTTAAGACTGCACGCCAGTTTTTAAACAGCACGCTTGGGTCTAACACACCTAGCAGGATCATCTTTTTACGAACGAACAGCACCCAAATCGCTAACACAGAGGTGATCGCCCAAGCGATTAAGCTAGCAATGGCAGCACCCTGTATGCCCATCGCAGGAATAGCGGCCCAACCAAAAATCAGGATGGGATCCAGGATAAAGTTGAGAATTGAAGAGCCCAACATCAGCGCGGCTGAGGTGCGAGTATCACCCATCGAGCGGAAGGTGCTATTACAGACCATGTTCAGGACCATAAAAATAGCTGCAAAGAACCAGACCGACATGTAAGCGTCTATATAAGGGATCAGATACTCAGCAGCCCCCATCAACTCTACGATAGGAATCAAAAGAAACTGCCCGATAAAGCCCACCACAGCAGTAATCAAAACTGCCATCAGTAGGTTATCAGTCGCTAAACGTGCCACTCGCTGTTTCTCACCGCGACCGATCAGGCGAGCTAGAGTTGCAGAAGTCCCCACACCAAGACCGATGGCCAGACTGGTCAGCGAGAAGCTAATCGGAAAGGTAAAGGACAGTGCCGCCAGCGGCCAAGTGCCTAAGCGACCGACAAACCAAGCGTCTGCCAAGTTAAACAGCATCAGACTGATCATGCCGAACATCATAGGCACGGTCATGCGCACCAGTGTCGGTCTTATCGGGTCATTAGTCAGATCTGCAGCTTTAGACATGCGGGCACTATAACCTAGGTTCCCACGCACACCCAGCTTTGCAGTACACTATTACAAAATTTGTCAGGGCTTAATGTGAATTTACTGATTCTAGAAAAAGAGGATTTCACCTCCTCAACTGAGGTGAGCATCAGTGACCGTCGTCACCGCCACATGCTTGAAGTACAAAAACTAGAGGTCGGCGACACCCTAAGAGCGGGCGAACTGAATGGACTGATTGGCTCAGCCAGAGTGGATCAGATCGATTCTGAGTCGGTATCCCTTAAGGTTGACCTTCAAAAAAAGCCCCCCAAACCACTGCCAGCGACTCTACTACTGGCCCTACCCCGTCCAAAAATGTTGAAACGGACCTTTCAAACCCTAGCCGCCATGGGGGTAAAAGAGATCTACCTGATCAACGCCTATCGCGTCGATAAGAGCTACTGGTCAACGCCTGTCCTGTCAGAAGACTCGATCCGCGAACATCTGATTCTGGGTCTAGAGCAAGCTGGCGACACACAACTGCCCAAAGTGCATATCCGTAAACGATTTAAACCCTTTGTTGAGGATGAACTGCCAGCGCTGGTTAATGGGAAACGCGCACTGATCGCCCACCCCTACAACGCTTCACTCTGCCCTGAACCATCAGATAAAGAGACATTGATAGCAGTCGGTCCTGAAGGCGGATTTATCCCTTACGAAGTCGATCTGATGCAGCAACAGGGGCTAGAGGCTATTCACCTTGGGGAGCGGATTTTACGGGTCGAGACTGCTGTGCCCGTGTTACTGTCGCGACTGTTTCCCATTAGTTAGCTGGCAGAGATCCAAGGGTGTTTAAATAACGATCCCAATCGAAACAGGGACCCGGATCGGTTTTACGTCCCGGCGCAATATCACTATGGCCGGTGATTCGGTGTGGGGTAATCAGCGGGTAGTGGGTCAGCAGTTGCTCAGTGATCTGAACCAATTGGTCGTACTGCTGATCGGTAAAGGGTTGATCATCGCTCCCTTCCAATTCAATGCCAATCGAGAAATCATTACACTGTTCGCGTCCATCAAAACTGGACTGCCCCGCATGCCATGCACGCTTGTTAAATGGTACAAACTGAACCACACGCCCCGTCCGCTCTATAAGCAGATGGGCAGAGACCTCTAACCCCTCTATCTGTTGGTAGTAGGGGTGCTCGCTGCAGTCCAACTCATTACAAAAGAAGCGCTCTACCGCCTGAGTATTAAACTGTCCTGGAGGCAGGCTGATGTTATGAATCACCAACAGTGAGATCTCATCACTAGGTCGCTCATTACAATTGGGCGAGGCGATCCAGTCGGCGCCTATGAGCCGACCTGAAGGTCGATCGATACTGAAACTAACTGACAAATTGAACCCCGCTAACAGTGGCGATGCAGGCAAGATCACGTACAATACCTGCTCTGATCATATTACCCGAAGAGTCCCTGTCGATGCTAACGCTAGAAACCCTACAGCCCACCATTGAAGCGAATGTCCGTCTTGCTATTGAAGAGGACGTCAGTACAGGTGACATCACGGCGGAGCTGATCCCAGAGAACCAGCAGGCCAAAGCCGAGATCATCTCACGCGATCAAGCGGTGATTGCCGGCAGTGCTTGGGTCAATGAGGTCTTTAAGCAGGTCGATCCGACCGTAGAGGTAGATTGGAAAGTGGCAGATGGGGACTCCGTCGCACCGAACACACTGCTCTTCACTCTAAAAGGTTCGGCCAGAAGCCTATTGACCGGAGAGCGCGCAGCACTGAACTTCCTTCAAACGTTATCAGGCACTGCCACCCTCTCCAAACAGTACTCTGACAAGGTCGCCAACACCCCAGTTAAACTCTTAGATACGCGCAAGACACTTCCGGGGCTGCGTTTGGCACAGAAGTACGCCGTCACCTGCGGCGGTTGCTACAACCACCGCATCGGTCTGTTTGATGCGTTTCTAATCAAAGAGAATCACATTCTAGCGGCCGGCGGCATTGAATCCGCCATCTCACAAGCCAAGTCCAACCACCCAGGCAAACCGGTGGAGGTCGAAGTCGAAAGCTTTGACGAGTTAAACCAAGCCCTAGAAGCGGGTGCAGACATCATCATGCTCGATAACTTCACTCCCGATCAGATGCGCGAAGCGGTTGCCTTGGTTGATGGCAGAGCCAAACTGGAAGCGTCCGGCAACATCACCGACGACACCCTGGTGAGTTACGCCGAAACCGGAGTCGACTACATTTCGATTGGCGCGCTCACCAAGCACTGCCGCGCGATTGATCTATCAATGCGGTTGGTCTAGTTCAGATAAGTAATATCGTAGGAGCGATCTCGCAGAGGTCGCGATAGTGCCGGTGACTGGCTTCAGCCTGTCATCCGCAGGTAGACTTTACTGCCAATCTGGAAAACACCGGTATAGCAGATGACAGGCTAAAGCCAGTCACTGGTGTTTTTTAAAAAATTTTATTGCATACCAATCGCGGCCTTTTCAAGACCGCTCCAACAAAGTGACAGATACAAATCTCGTGCCGATTCGTCCACGTCCGATCGAGAGTGAGTACGATGGTTTTTCACGGTTAAGAGTTCAATCGGCTGAGGCTCGGATGGCCGAAGTCTGCAACGGAGGCAGGAGCCGACTTATTGCCATGGAAGGCATGTATTCCGTTAATGCAGGAGCAATTAACGGTTTGCAGTGTCCTATTGGACTTCAGTGAAAAATCATTGAACGGAGCGTGCCGCAGGCCGAGTGAGCGTGGTCAGTTTTTGCTTACTTTTTGCTGACCAAAAAGTAAGGTTGATCGCCTTTAGGCGATTAGAAAGTTCTGGCTTTAAATGAGTTTGCCAACAAACTCAATGCCGAGTCGGTGTATGCTCAAACTCTTCCGGGCTCATACCCGAGCTGAAATCCTCAATATCCGGCTGAGTCGCAACCTTGTACCCCTCGCTTGCCCACTCGCCTAGGTCAATCAACTTACAGCGTTCTGAACAGAATGGGCGGTACTTGTTTTCGGTGGAGTACTCGACCTTTTTTTCGCAGGTGGGGCATTTAACTTTCACAAGGGCTCCTGTCGGATTATGTCGTTTGTTGAGTGGTCAGCTGATGATAGAGCGCATCCACCTGAGAATAAAGCTCATCCAGGGTGCCGGTATTGCTGATCACATAATCGGCCCGATCAATTCGTGACTGACGATCCATCTGGGCGGCAAGAATCGAATCGACCTGCGCTTCACTTACACCGTCACGACTCAAGGTTCGCTGTCGTTGTACCTCGACCGGCACATCGATCACTAGCGACGCATCGATCTCTTGGTATTGCCCGCTCTCAAACAGCAACGGCACAACCACCACCGCAATAGGGGTATCTGCGTTTAAAGCTCGTTCGAGGGTCGTTTGACGAATCAGCGGGTGCAGCAAGGCCTCTAACCACTGACGCTCGCTGGGATCTTGAAAGACCCTCTCACGCAGCGCCCCACGATTCAAATGGCCATCGTCTTGAATCACTTCAGGCCCAAAGTGCTGTTCAATCTGAGTCAGCGCCGGCTGACCAGTCTCCACCACTTCGCGCGAAATAAGATCGGTATCCACAAGTGTCGCACCTAGGGACTCTAAACGATCAGCGGCGGCCGTTTTACCGCTGGCTATGCCGCCAGTTAGCCCCAAAATAAACGGAGGCATTAGAGGCCCAATCTCGTTTTCAGTGCGGCGATAATCGGCAGATTCGCTTCTGGAAATTGGTAGGAATCCATATCAACAGGGTTGATCCACTCAATGGGTTGGCCTTCTAAACCGGACGCTTCACCATTGAATGAGCTAACCACCCAGACATCTAAGACCACCGATTTATCACTGTAGTCGTGCTCAATGCGGACCAGAGGTTCGCACTGCACAACCTCAATACCGATCTCTTCTAGCAGTTCACGCTTAAGTGCTGTCTCAACCATTTCATTGGCCTCTACCTTACCGCCCGGAAACTCCCAAAGCCCGCCCTGATGTTTATCATCGAGGCGCTTGGCAATCAGCAGTTGGCCTTGTGGATTCAATATTGCAGCGGCGGCAACCAGTATCTGTTTCATAGCGATTATTTGAACAGTCTCTTATGAACGGTAGTCGGCATTGATCGACACATACTCTTTCGATAGGTCAGTCGTCCAAACCGTCTCGCTCGCACTACCCCGATTGAGCACCACGTGAATCAGGATATCCTCCTCATTCATCACCGCCTGTCCCTGCTCTTCGGTGTAGCTGCCCGCTCGACCACCTTTCTCGACAATGCAGACATCGCCTAAGTAGATTTGCAGCGCGTCCAGATCAAGGTTTTCAATGCCGGCACGACCCACACAGGCCAAGATACGGCCCCAGTTAGGATCACTAGCGAATAGAGCCGTTTTCACAAGTGGAGAATGAGCAATGGTGTAGGCCACATCCAACGCCTCTTTTGACGTTTCAGCCGAGTCGACACGGATCTCAACAAATTTGGTTGCACCCTCGCCATCGCGTACGATCAACTGAGCGAGTTGCAACATAATACGGTTGAAGGCTTCAACAAAGGCTGTCGCAGCAGCGCTGTCTGCCTCTATTCGAACCCCAGAAGCGCCCGTCGCAACGAGTGTACAGCTATCATTGGTCGAGGTGTCGCCATCGACAGTGATGCGGTTAAAGGATCGTTCCGTCGCAGCACTCATCCACGACTGCAACAAGACCTGATCGATCTCGGCATCGGTCGCCACATAGCCGAGCATTGTCGCCATGTTTGGCATGATCATCCCTGCACCTTTGGAGATGCCGGTAATCGTGATGGTTTTGCCATCCACTTCGATCTGCTCAGAGGCTGCTTTAGCACGGGTATCGGTCGTCATAATGCCCCAAGCAGCATCCAACCAGTTGTCCTCTTTAAGATCGGCTAATGCCGCATCTAATGCACCAACGATCTTATCGACAGGCAGAGGCTCACCGATCACGCCCGTTGAGTAGGGCATCACCTGAGACTCGGCAACACCCGCGCGCTGTGCAAGCTCAGCACAGACCGCTTTAGCATCCGCCATCCCCTGCTCACCGGTACCGGCATTCGCATTCCCAGTATTAGTGACCAAGTAACGCACCTGACCCTTCGCCATATTGGCTTTCGCTAAATGGACAGGCGCCGCACAGAAAGCATTTTTGGTGAATACGCCCGCTACTGACGCACTCTCTGGAAACTCCATCACCACAATATCGCGACGCCCAGGCTTCTTAATGCCCGCACTGGCAATACCAATTTTGAAACCTGCAACAGGGTGGAGCGTAGGAAGAGTGTCAGGACCGACAGCCATGGAGAGTTCCTCGGAGTTAAAAATAATAGGCTCTTATTTTAATGGGTTTGATCTAAGCCAGCTAACTATTTTTGTGTTGTTGTTTTGGGAAGATCAAGGGCAATCTATCCGACTAGCGTCGGCTAGCCATCTTCTTTGTGTGAGCAAAGAAGAAGCAGGGCCGAAAGTGTGCTCCTGCACTTTCGGCATTCACCACATCCTGTGGATCAAACACACCCCGCTCCTTCGGCCTTCGGCACACTGCGCGCGATACTCTTTTTCTAACATCGAAAGGCACATTCCAGACAGATGATTTGCTCCTGCATCATCTGCATACAAAACATCGTGTTTCTAAGCCTGCTCCGTGCAGGCGCTGAAACTCTCGCCCATCCGGGGCTCGATCCTTTCAACGTCTTAACGAAAAAGAGCACCGTGCTCGTTCTCAGTCGGACGGGGACGACTGGCACGAGATTCGAATCAGGCACTTTGTTGGAGCGGTCTTGAAAAGGCCGCGATGGGTATTAATGGGGATCTAGCCAACAGCAGCGGTGTCTGGCTTTAGCCTGACATCCACTCTTTCAACGTTTTCCAGATCGCCGATTAAAATCTACCAGCAGATGACAGGCTGAAGCCTGTCACTGGAGGATAGTAAAACTATCCTCCTACAACTTGCCCAAGCTGGAAGATCGGTAGGTACATGGCGATCACCAATCCACCGACAAGTGTACCTAGCACCACCATGATCAGCGGTTCTAACAGGCTGGATAGGTTATCGACGGCGTTATCGACAGACGCTTCAAAGAACTCGGCGACTTTATCGAGCATGGAGTCGAGTGAGCCGGCCTCTTCACCGATGGCGACCATCTGGACGGTCATCACGGGGAATACACCGGTCATATTGATCGCATTCTTCAAAGATTGTCCGGCCGCAATACCGTTGCGGATCTGCATGATGGCATCGTGGAACACCACGTTACCAGCGGCACCTGCACAGGACTCTAAAGCTTGCACCAAAGGTACACCCGCCGAGAACGTCGTCGCCAGTGTCCGAGCAAATCGGGCAACCGCTGCGTTATATAGGATTCCACCAATCACTGGGATTTTAAGACTGGCTCGTTCGACGGAGTCTCTGAACTTTTTCGAATGGATCATGCCGCGCCGGAAGAAGTAGCCACCGACAAACAGCAGGCCCAGCACATAGAGCCAATAGCTTTGCGCGATCTCAGAGAGATTAACCACGAACTTAGTAAAGGCGGGCAGGTCGGCACCGAAGCTACCGAAGACATCCTCAAACACCGGCACCACTTTAACCAACAGAATCGCGGTAACCAGAAGACCGACCACAATTACCGCGGTTGGGTAGGTCAGTGCTTTTTTGATCTTGGCTTTAAGCGCTTCACTCTTCTCTTTGTAGAGTGCCAAGCGATCCAGCATCGCCTCTAGCGAACCCGACTGCTCACCAGCAGCGACCAAAGAGACGTAGAGATCATCAAAATATTGTGGAAATCGTGACAACGCGGTCGATAGGTCCGAGCCACCATTCACATCCGCACGAATATCGTAGATGAGCTTTTTCAGTTTTGCCTTCTCAGCACCCTGACCGACAATATCTAAGCCCTGCAATAGCGGAACGCCCGAACGCATCATGGTGGCCATTTGACGAGTAAAGAAGGCGATATCGATCGGTTTAATCGGTTTATCTTTGTTAGAGAAGATCGAAACGCTCTGTTTTTTGACCTTATCGTAGTTGATACCCTGCTTACGCAACTGGATCTTCGCTTCAGAGAGCGTCAACGCATCAACCGTACCTTTACTCTTGTTACCGGCTTTATCTTTACCGGTCCATGCAAAGGTCAGAATTTTTGGCTCTTTAATTTTTTTTCGCGCTAGGGTCTTTGCCATTCAGAGTACTTCTATCAAACAATTAAGCGTCAATAATCAGTTCTTAATAACGCGGTTCATCTCTTCGAGACTGGTCAGTCCCTCAGCAACCTTTTTAAGTCCTGCTGTCCTAAGCGTAGCAAAGCCTTCGCGTTTCGCCACCTCAAGGATGTCGAGCGACGAACCATTCTCCATAATGCATTCTGCCACGGCTGGCGTGACTTCCAGCATCTCGTAGATACCGACACGACCGCGATAGCCACGATTACAGCGTGGACATCCGTCAGGGTTGTGCTCGAACAGATTAAGGTCGGCGAGTTGAGACTCTTCAAAGCCCTGCTCTAACAGAGTTTCGCGAGGGATATCGGTCTGTTTTTTACAACCGGTACAGAGTCGACGAGCCAGACGCTGAGCAATGATCAAAGTGGCTGAGGTCGCAATATTGAATGAAGCCACGCCCATGTTCCTTAGGCGGGTCAACGTCTCTGGTGCAGAGTTGGTGTGCAGGGTTGATAGCACCATGTGGCCGGTCTGAGCCGCTTTAATCGCGATCTCGGCAGTCTCCAAGTCTCGAATCTCACCGACCATAACGACATCCGGGTCCTGACGTAGGAAAGCGCGCAGGGCTTCGGCAAAGGTTAAACCCACTTTCGGATTCACATGGACCTGGTTGATCCCATCC
Organism: Marinobacterium sp. xm-g-59; assembly: GCF_013283315.1. NCBI lineage: Bacteria > Pseudomonadati > Pseudomonadota > Gammaproteobacteria > Oceanospirillales > Oceanospirillaceae > Marinobacterium > Marinobacterium sp. xm-g-59. The sequence goes on from NZ_WBYR01000002.1 coordinate 236,965, forward strand.
ATATTGATCTCAACCGGGTCCTCCGCGGTGGAGATGTTACGCTCCTCTTCGTTGAGGATGTTCAAACCGGTGTAGAGCGTCACCGTTTTACCCGAGCCGGTTGGTCCGGTCACCAACACCATACCTTGAGGACGGGCAAGAGTATCTAAATAGAGCTCACGCTGCTCTGGCTCGAAGCCCAACGCATCGACGCCCATCTTGGCACTGGAGGGGTCCAAAATACGCAGTACGATTTTCTCGCCCCATAGAGTCGGCAAGCTGTTTACACGGAAGTCGATCGAGCGTTTTGCCGATATCTTCAATTTAATGCGGCCATCCTGCGGCACACGACGCTCGGCAATATCCATATTGGACATGACCTTAAGACGTGCAGAGAGGCGCGCTGCCAGGTTTCTAGGCGGTGAGCTAACCTCTTGCAAGATACCATCGATGCGCGAACGGACACGGTAGCTCTTTTCGTAGGGCTCAAAGTGGATATCGGACGCACCACCATTAATAGCATCCAACAGAATCTTATTGATAAAGCGAACAATCGGCGCATCGGATGCAGCATCTTCAGCACTGCTCTCCTCTTTTGGCAGCTCTGTATCACTCACTTCAAGGTTATCTAAGTCACTATCACCAAGATCACCAAGGGAGGCGGAACTGTCCTCGGAATCGAGCACCATCTCGATCTTACGCGTCAGCTTATCCTCTTCCACCAAAATCGCTTCGGTCGGAAGACCGCTTGTAAAGCGCATCTCATCGAGGGCTTTGATATTGGTCGGATCCGAGATCGCCACATAGAGACGAGAATTACGCTTCATCAGCGGCAGTGCGTGGTGGCGAACAATCACCTTAGAATCGACCACATCTTTAGGGATTACATCTAATGGGATCGCATCTAGATCCAATACCGGCAGACCAAACTCTTCAGAGGCCGCACTGGCGGCACGACGGGCACTGATAACACGATTGGCAATCAGGTAAGAGATAAACGAGCGTTGCTCGGCACGCGCTTTAAGCAGAGCCTGTTGCGCAGTCTCGGCTGTAAACACACCGTCACTAACCAACCGCTTCGCTAAACCGCTTAAGTTACTCGATGCCTGCACAGAAGATTCCTAAATAATGGGTCAAAAATTCTCTATTAACTCTCTTAACTATGGCAAAGAAATCGAATTCCTGCACCTTTAAACGAAAAAAAGTGAGTCAAATCAGGGTTTTTCACATTTATTTACAATTTTTTTAAATTTTTACTTGGAACTTCACAAATCTGGTCTATGTTTAAGACAACGGATTGAGAAGCCCTCAGGGAGGGTTCAAGTGGCACAAGGGATGTACCGCTTATTTAAATTAATAGTTAACTCACTGGAGAGTTTCTTATGATGAAGAAAACACAAAAGGGCTTCACCCTAATCGAATTGATGATCGTAGTAGCGATCATCGGCATTTTGGCTGCGATCGCATTGCCGGCTTATAATGAATATGTAACTGATTCGCGCAATAATGCTTGTTTAGCCGAAGCAAAAGGTGCAGCTAATTATATTATGATCGAAACAGCGCAAGGCACCACTTCCTCTGCGATTGCTTCTGCAGTAACTACTAACTCAGCATGTAATGCTGCATTTGGTGGCGAATTACCTTTTACAGTTGCTGTAGCTGGGAATACTTCACAAAATGTAACTTGTCAGTCCATAGCCTCTGGCGGAGATTGTGCACTGGATTAACTAATTTCTTGTTCAAAGGCCGCATCAGCGGCCTTTTTCTTTGGTCGAGTTGTTCTTCCCCTCCCTGCATACTACACTGCGCCTCAATTGATAAATGAGGTCTCCCCTTGAAAAGCTATAAGCGTCTTACCCTGCTCATTCTGATTATTTTAGCTGCCGGCGTTACCTACTACATTGAGAGTGGCAAGCCGGAAGTATCACCACAGACTCGTGCACAAGTAGAAGCAGAACTTGCTAAAGACCCTACCTTCCCCGCTCGCCCTGTCTGGTGGGATAAGGGGCATATTTTAGGGGTAGGCGTACTACCCAACGGCCAAAACCGTAATAGCGATGCAGAACGCGTCTGCCAACTCCTGACCCGTTACGACATTAAACCGGCCGAAGTGCAGGTGTTTGATGTACTGCAGATTCAAAATGATGATGAGTGGGTACAGATTGGTGGAGCGATTTGTAGCCGGTAATGGGGTTGGAGCCTTATCGAAGATGAGGCGATCTTTTCTTTAAGATCTAGGTCAAAAGCTTTCTACTCGCCTAAAGGCGACCAGCCTTACTTTTTTGTCAGAAAAAAGTAAGCAAAAACTGACCACGCTCACTCGGCCTGCGGCACGCTCCGTTCAATGATTTTTCACTGAAGTCCAATAGGACACTGCAAACCGTTAATTGCTCCTGCATTAACGGAATACATGCCTTCCATGGCAATAAGTCGGCTCCTGCCTCCGTTGCAGACTTCGGCCATCCGGGCCTCAGCCGATTGAACTCTTAACCGTGAAAAACCATCGTACTCACTCTCGATCGGACGTGGACAAATTGGCACGAGATTAGAAACAGGCACTGTTGGAGCGGTCTTGAAAAGGCCGCGATTATTTTTTGTATGAATCTAGCTATTAGCACCGGTGTCTGGCTTTAGCCTGACATCTGCTATACCGGTGTTTTCCAGATAGGCATTAAATTCTGCCTGCGGATGACAGGCTGAAGCTAGTCACCGGCACTATCGAGATTGGAGGATCGCCGTTGGAGCTAGAGGAAGTGGTGGGCCCAGCAGGACTTGAACCTGCGACCGATCGATTATGAGTCGAGCGCTCTAACCAACTGAGCTATGGGCCCTAAGAAGCGCGCCCATAATACCTAGCTGGTTTTATGGGCGCAATAACTTATAAATCAAAGATTTATTCGTCGATGAAACCGCGTAGGTGATCAGAACGACTTGGGTGACGAAGCTTGCGCAGTGCTTTCGCTTCGATCTGACGAATACGCTCACGCGTTACGTCGAACTGCTTACCCACCTCTTCTAGAGTGTGGTCAGTGTTCATATCGATACCAAAGCGCATACGAAGTACTTTTGCTTCACGAGCAGTGAGACCCGCCAAGACAGCACGAGTCGATTCACGTAGGCCTTCACCCGTTGCTGAATCGATCGGTGAGTCCATCGTTGTATCTTCGATAAAGTCACCTAGGCTCGAATCTTCGTCGTCACCGATTGGAGTCTCCATCGAGATCGGCTCTTTCGCGATCTTCAATACTTTACGGATCTTATCTTCCGGCATCTCCATACGCTCTGCCAGCTCTTCCGGTGTCGCTTCGCGACCCATCTCTTGCAGCATTTGACGCGAGATACGGTTCAGTTTGTTGATCGTTTCGATCATGTGAACTGGAATACGGATAGTACGTGCTTGGTCGGCAATCGAACGAGTGATCGCCTGACGGATCCACCAGGTCGCGTAGGTCGAGAACTTGTAACCACGACGGTATTCAAACTTATCAACCGCCTTCATCAAGCCGATATTACCCTCTTGGATCAGATCCAAGAACTGCAGACCACGGTTGGTGTACTTCTTAGCGATCGAGATAACCAGACGTAAGTTGGCTTCAACCATCTCTTTCTTCGCGCGACGTGAACGCGCTTCGCCGATCGATAACTGACGGTTAACCTCTTTGATCTCGGTTAGATCAATGTTTAGCTCCTCTTCAACGGCAACCAGACGACGCTGTGCACGTTTAAGATCATCTAGGCTTGCTGAGATCGCATCAGAGTATGGCTTACCCGCTTTAACGAGATCATCGAAGTAATCAGGATTAGTTTCATTACCTGGGAAGGTTTTAATGAACTGATCACGCGGCATACGGCACTTCTGAGTACACATACGCATGATGTTGCGCTCTTGTGTACGGATACGATCGATGTAGCCACGAACACGGCTAACCAACATATCGTAGTAGCGTGGAGACAGTTTAACGGGAGCAAACACCAGTGCTAGCTCTTCAAGGGCTGCACCAAATGCTGATGAATCACGACCTTTGCTCTCTGCTTTAATCAGTTTAGCCAGAGCCTCTTCGATGGCACCGAAACGTTCAGCCGCCTCTTCTGGGTCTGGACCACGATCCTTTTCTGAATCATCATCGTTGCTGTCGTCGTCATCCGAATCATCGTCTGCGTCTTCAATCTCCTCCTCTTCAGGAACAGGATTGTTATTGGCGATTTCAGCATCAGGATCGATGTAACCGCTGAACAAATCGCTTAAACGACCCTCCTCTTCAACGGTCGTTTTGTAGGCATCAAGCACCAAGGCAACACTGCCTGGGAACTGAGCAAGCGCACCCATGACACCACGGATACCCTCTTCAATACGTTTCGCAATTTCGATCTCGCCTTCACGAGTCAGCAGCTCAACGGTACCCATCTCACGCATGTACATGCGCACGGGATCGGTAGTACGACCGGCATCCGACTCCACTGCAGCAAGAGCGGCAACCGCCTCTTCGTCAGTGTCGTCACCTGCATCACCATCGGTCATTAGAAGGGTCTCAGCATCCGGCGCAACTTCAGACACAGAGATACCCATGTCATTGATCATGCGGATGATATCTTCTACCTGATCGGGATCGGCGATATCTTCAGGGAGGTGATCGTTCACCTCAGCGTAGGTCAAATAGCCTTGTTCTTTACCTTTAGCGATAAGTTCCTTAAGGCGTGATTGCTGCTGTTCAGTGTTGTCAGACATTTAAAATCCTGTGTCTAGCCACGTTGGGCGCGCAAAAATTGCAAGCGCCGAAGTATAGCTAAAAAGTTCAACCTCTGCCAGTTAAAGACGGATTAACGGCAGGGTTATTAATAGTTTATAAATGGGGACAGAGCAAAGGGTTTACAAGGCCTTACGCGCCAAGAGTTGCGCCAGCTGTTGTTTCTCTTCGTTAGTCAGTGGTCGCTCACGCGAGAGACGTGTCAATTCAGCCAATTCGTGCTCGTATTTACGTGATAATAAGCGCCCCATGGCATCATCCAGCAACACCTTGGCATCGACATTGTCGAGCACTGGATCGACCTGTGAGATCTCATTGAGCATTAGCAGATTGGGCGCCATTTCTGGGTCACGCTGCCAATCCAACAGCAGCGTACCTAGGCTAGCATCGGGAGTGGTCTGCAGGTAGCTGAGCAACTGCCTAAGCAGCGATATATTCTCAACGTAGAGCCCTTCCAATTCAGTCGCCTGAACCACCTGATGCGCTAAGTCAGGACGGTGCAGCAGTATCGAGATTGCAGAGTTAACCAAGTTGATCTTAGTACTGATACCCGATCTCACCGGCCCTGAAGCTTGTGAAGTCTGAGAGGAGTAAGAATCTGAGTAGCTCGGCTCCGATTCGAAATAGCGCGGATGCTGATACTCACCCGAGTCATAATCCGGCATCGACTCTGGCTTATACGAGGGTTTGGGTCGAGCGGCAGGCTCAGGCGCGATCGTCTCCACTTTGGAGTGCAGGTTAGCGATAGTATCCAACTGTTCTATTGTTAAGCCGGTCATCTCGGCAACCCGATCCAACATCATCTGCTGCAGCACCGAGGTCTGCATGCTACGAATTTTGGGCAGCGCCTGGGTCGAAAATCGAGCTCGACCATCCATAGAAGTGAGATCGATGTTGTCACTCAAGGCTTTAAAGAAATACTCACTGAACGGCAGAGACTCATCCACTCGTGCCGTAAAGGCATCCAGACCTTCACTGCGCACCAGTGTGTCGGGATCTTCACCATCGGGCAGGAATAGAAAACGGGCTGTTAGGCCATCTTTCATAACCGGAACACAGGTATCCAACGCACGCTTGGCCGCTTGACGCCCTGCAGCATCCCCATCAAAACAGAAGATCACTTCGGTCACTATCTTAAAGATGCGCTCGAGGTGAGCTTCAGTGGTTGCAGTACCCAAGGTTGCCACCGACCAGGTTAAACCGTGCTGCGCCAAACTCACCACATCCATGTAGCCTTCCACGATCAGCAGACGCTCTAACGAGCCGGTATGCTGACGCGCCTCATAGAGACCATAAAGCTCTTTGCCCTTATGGAAGGTATCGGTCTCTGGGGAGTTGAGGTATTTCGGTTTTTCGTCCGTTAATACACGTCCACCAAAACCGATCGTGCGACCACGCATATCACGAATAGGGAACATAATGCGATCGCGAAAACGGTCGTAACGACGGCCGCGCTCTTCGTTTTCAACCATCATGCCGGACTTTAGCAGCAGCGAATCAGCATCTTCAGTCTCTTTGGCAATATGTTTCTGCAGATTATCCCAACCCGGAGGGGCATAACCCAATTGAAAACGCGCAGCGATCTGACCACTTAGGCCACGCTCTTTCAGATAGGCTACTGCTTTGGCTTTGTCGCTGTGATTGCGCAACTGCTGTTGATAAAAGGCGTTAGCACTTTCGAGCAGATCAAACTGTTTCTTGACCTGTTTCTCATAAGCCACATCGCGCTGACGATCATGCTCACGCGGCACATCCACACCAACGGTACGCGCTAACTCTTCAATAGCTTCAGGAAAGTTGAGCTTCTCATACTCCATAACAAAACCGAGCGCATTGCCGCCAGCACCACAACCAAAACAGTAGTAGAACTGCTTATCAGGACTGACTGAAAACGACGGGGATTTCTCTTTATGGAATGGGCAGAGTGCGGAGTAGTTTTTACCGGCACGCTTAAGCTTGATACGCGAATCGATCACATCAACGATGTTTACTCGCGCTAAAAGGTCATCTATGAAGTGCTGCGGAATTCTTCCTGACATTCAACTGCTCGCTGTCTGTTCCAGCGAACACTCTATCAGAGTTTCGCTTTGACCTTACCTGAAACGGCTCCCATGTCGGCACGACCTTGAAGTTGCGGCTTGATGATGGCCATTACTTGGCCCATCGCCTGCATGCCGGAAGCATCGGTTGCAGCAATTGCTGCATCGATAATTGCATCGATCTCTACATCACTGAGAGGCTGCGGCAAGAAAGTTTTAATCACCTCCGTCTCTTGCTGCTCCTTTTCCGCCAGTTCAGGACGCTCAGCCGCCTGATACTGGGCAATCGAGTCTTTGCGCTGCTTGACCATCTTGTCTAGCACCGCGAGCACGCGATCATCATCAAGTTCGATGCGCTCATCCACTTCGATGCGCTTTAACTCAGCCAGCATCAATCGGATCGTTCCAAGACGCACTTTATCTTTAGCGCGCATTGCAACCTTCATTTCATCAGTAATCTGACTCTTCAATGAAGACATCTCAATAACCTAATCTATCGTTTACTACAAAGACTCGACCACAAGGAATCTAGTCTGCGTCTTTACTTAATTAGTAAAGGCGAACGCGACGAGCGTTTTCACGCTGAAGCTTTTTAGCGTGACGCTTAACTGCTGCTGCAGCTGCACGCTTACGAGCAGTTGTTGGCTTTTCGTACGCTTCACGTTTACGAACTTCAGCTAGGATACCTGCTTTTTCGCAAGAACGTTTGAAACGACGTAGTGCAACGTCAAATGGCTCGTTATCTTTAACTTTAACGGCTGGCATGTTTTCCAATTACCTTTCAAGTTTGGTTTAAATTAACCTCGGACGTAATTTTCCGAGGGCGCCAAATAATACAGAGCACCACAGCTGATGTAAAGCAATTTAACGCTTCACTAACTAGCCAGATTTCTGAATAATATGAGGCACCATTAATAGCACTGATTAAGGCCAGCTCTGAATGCTTGTACTCGGTATTGAAACCTCCTGTGATGAAACCGGCGTAGCGCTCTATGACAGCGAACGCGGCCTTTTAGGTGACGCGCTCTACTCGCAAGTAGAGATGCACGCCGAGTATGGTGGCGTCGTACCAGAACTCGCCTCGCGAGATCACGTGCGCAAGCTAATCCCACTGATTAGAGAAGTCTGTAAAGAGGCAGAGTGTACGTTGCACTCTATTGATGCCATTGCTTATACGGCTGGCCCCGGTCTAATTGGTGCCCTGATGGTCGGTGCCTCTACCGGTCGGGCATTGGCTCTAGCTCTAGGTATCCCTGCGGTGGGCGTCCATCATATGGAGGGCCACCTATTAGCCCCGATGCTAGAGGAGACACCGCCCAGCTTTCCTTTTGTCGCGCTTTTAGTGTCAGGTGGCCACACCCAGCTCGTCAGCGTCAAAGGGATCGGCGAATACTCACTGCTGGGCGAATCTTTGGATGATGCAGCCGGCGAAGCCTTTGATAAAGCGGCCAAAATGATGGGGCTGGACTACCCTGGTGGCCCGCTGATCGCCAAACTGGCCGAAAATGGCAACAGCGATCGCTATACTTTCCCAAGACCGATGACCGATCGTCCTGGGCTCGATTTTAGCTTCTCAGGTTTAAAGACCTTCACCTTGAACACCGTCGAAGCAGCAAAACGCGAAATGGGCGAACTGGATCAACAAACCTCAGCTGACATTGCGGCCTGTTTTGAAGATGCCGTGGTCGATACATTGGCGATTAAGTGTCGCCGTGCGATTCAACAGACCGGTTTTAAAGAGCTGGTGATCGCAGGTGGTGTTAGCGCCAACAAAAAACTTCGTAAAAAATTGGGCGATATGGCCAAAAAAGAGGGCGCTAAACTCTTCTACGCCCGCCCCAAGTTCTGTACCGACAACGGCGCGATGATTGCCTATGCAGGCACTCAGCGCTTGATGGCTGGAGAGCGTTCACCGCTCGCCATTACAGCCCAGCCACGCTGGCCAATGGAGACACTGCCAGCCCTTGGTTCAGTTGGAGAGGTGCAATGATGGACACTATCTTTATAAAAAATCTTAGATTCGAAGCGATCATCGGCATCTATCCGCATGAGCGGACAGAACTTCAGCCTATGGTGATCAATTTAGAGATGGCCAACGACATTCGTGACGCGGCCAAGAACAATGATTTAGAGGCCTCTATCAATTACGCCGCCGTCAGTGAAGCGGTTATCCAGTTCTGCCAAGAGGCCAAAGCGGAGCTACTAGAGACGCTCGCCGAAAATCTATCCGAGTTCTTAATGGCTCAATTCAATATTCCTGGACTGCGTCTTGAAATCGGCAAACCGATCGCCGTAGCTGAAGCGGAACTGGTCGGCGTTCGAATTGCTCGCGGAGTAAGTTTCTAGTGCACCACATTCTGCTCGGCGTCGGTAGCAACCATCATGCTGAATCCAACATTCGCGCCGGCCTAGAGCAGCTCACTCACTTTTGCAGCAACATCGAACACTCACCCTGCTATCGAAGCTCCGCCATCGATCCTACTCAACCCGACTACCTCAATCTCGTCACCAAAGCTGAAACAGAACTAGACCAAGAGTCCTTGATTAGTGCACTGAAGTCGATCGAGATTCAGCAGGGACGAATGAGTGGTCGCTACTGCGCTCTCGACATCGACCTGCTCTGTTTTGACCAAGAGATCGTCGAATCTGAACAGTTCAACCTGCCACACAAGGACCTAGAAAACTACGCACACGTGTTACTGCCAGCCGCCGATCTATGCCCAAACCAGCAACACCCAACGCTTGGTTATACCTTTATTGAATTATGGAATAAAAAAAGGGATCAGTTGCTTGAAAATCAATCCCTTTACCCGCACTCTTTATAGATCAGAAATAAGATAAAACCTTACATTTCAGAGGTCTACTTCGGTGCTAAACCTGTTCTGGATCCCCCTACTGACACTCATAGGGGTGTTCGTTTCACTTTCTGCCAACAAGGTGTCGAGAACGGCCTGTGCGTTTGCGACGGCCGCACTGCCAGCGGTCGCTTTGGTTATCCTGATCTCATACACACCCTCGGTACTCGATGGCGAGCGCTTTGTTGAGCGATTCGAATGGATTCCAGCAGCCGGATTAGAACTCGCCTTCCGACTCGATGGGTTTGCACTGCTGTTTGCCCTGTTGATCTTAGGCATCGGCCTTCTTGTTATCCTCTATGCTCGTTACTACCTCTCCGAGCAGGACAACATGCCGCGCTTCTATGCGATGTTGATTCTCTTTATGACTGCGATGCTGGGTATTGTGCTGTCAGAGAACCTGATTCAACTCTGGCTATTTTGGGAACTGACCAGCATCAGCTCCTTCTTGTTGATCAGCTTCTGGAATCACAAGAGCGAAGCGCGCAAAGGTGCTCGCATGGCACTGACCATTACTGGAATGGGTGGTTTGGCGTTGTTTGCAGGCATTTTGCTGATTGGCCAGGTAGTCGGCAGCTACAACCTGACGGATGTATTGTCTCAAGGGGATCTAATCCGCGGCTCTGAGCTCTACCCCTATATTCTAGTCCTCGTGCTTTTGGGTGCTTTTACAAAGTCGGCACAGTTTCCATTCCACTTCTGGCTGCCCCACGCAATGGCGGCGCCGACACCGGTCTCCGCTTATCTACACTCAGCAACCATGGTGAAAGCGGGCATCTTTTTGATGGCTCGACTCTACCCGGCACTTGCGGGTACCGATATGTGGTTCTTGATTGTCACCTTGACCGGTCTTGCCACCTTGCTGGTTGGCGCTTACATGGCTCTGTTTAAGCACGATCTTAAGGGGCTTCTCGCCTACTCCACTATCAGTCACTTAGGTCTGATCACGCTACTACTCGGTTTAAACTCAAAGCTTGCGGCGGTCGCTGCTACCTTCCACATCATTAACCACGCGACCTTTAAAGCCTCACTGTTCATGGCAGCGGGCATCATCGATCATGAGACGGGTTCACGGGATATGCGCAAGCTGAACGGCTTGTGGAGATACATGCCTCACACAGCAATGCTAGCGATGGTCGCGGCACTGGCCATGGCAGGGGTACCGCTACTGAACGGCTTCTTGTCCAAAGAGATGTTCTTTGCAGAGACCCTACAGCAGGGGTCACTGGGTGCGCTCTCATGGATTCTGCCTGTTCTAGCGACTGTTGCCGGTATCTTTTCGGTTGCCTACTCGTTGCGCTTCATTCATGACGTCTTCTTTAACGGTGAACCGATCAATCTTCCTAAGACACCGCATGAGCCTCCACGCTACATGAAGATTCCGGTCGAGATACTGGTCGCACTCTGTTTTGTCGTGGGTATTGCCCCTGGTCTGGTAGTTGCAGAGATTCTACACAGCGCTGCAACCTCTCTGCTGCAAGGCGAGACGCCCTACTACAGCTTGGCCATATGGCACGGATTTAACTTCCCACTGCTGATGAGTTTCATTGCACTGTTGGGTGGCATTGTCGTCTACGCGACCCGTAAGCAGTTGTTTGAGTTTCAGGCGCAATTCCCTGAACGAGACGCTAAAGCGATCTTTGATCAAAACATCAAGCGCATTGTGGATGCTGCCACAAGAATTTACGGCACACTTGAGAACGGATCGCTGCAACGCTACACCATGCTGTTCATCTTGAGTGTTGCGCTCTTTACGACGGTTCCAATGACGAAGCTGATCAATTTAGAGGGAGCACGCCCACTGCTGCCGGTCGATGGTATTAGCATCGTCGCTACCATCATTTTGGTCGTCTCCACACTGGTGACGCTGATCTGGCACCGCAAACGGATGATCGCACTGATTGCTGTCTCGGTCGTCGGCTTAATCGTCTCGCTTATCTTTGCCCGCTTCTCAGCACCTGACCTAGCACTGACTCAACTCTCAGTTGAAGTGGTCACGGTGATACTGTTGATGCTCGCACTCTTCTTCTTACCACAGGTCACTGCAAAAGCCGCTAGCCCCTCATCGGTGGTACGTGATCTTGGTTTGGCAACCCTGATTGGTGGTGTGATGGCAACCATTAGTTACGCCATGATGACGCATCCGCAAACCTCGATCGCCGACTTCTTCATCGCCAACTCAAAAACAGGTGGCGGCGGCACCAATGTGGTCAACGTGATTCTGGTCGACTTCAGGGGCTTTGATACCTTTGGCGAGATCACTGTACTGGGCATTGCCGGTTTAGGTATCTACAAACTGATCGCACGTATGAAACTCTTCATGCCATCAGCTGATCTTAACGGCATACCTTGGAGCAACGATCACCACCCGATGATGCTTGCGACCGTCTCAAGAGCACTGCTTCCTTTAGCACTTTTGGTGTCGGCTTACATCTTCTTACGTGGCCACAACCTGCCAGGTGGTGGCTTTATTGCCGGTCTAGTAACCGCTGTAGCACTGATCCTGCAGTACATCGCCAACGGTGTCGATTTCATGCGCGAACGCTCGAAACTGAACTACCAGTGGCTGATCTCTGTCGGTTTGATCATCGCAGGCGCTACGGGAATGGGCAGCTGGCTGTTTGGCTACCCCTTCTTAAGTTCGTGGTTTGATTACTTCTATCTGCCGGGTATCGGAAAGTTCGAGTTGGCCAGTGCCATGCTGTTTGATCTAGGGGTCTACCTAACCGTCATTGGATCCACCCTACTTATACTCGGGAATCTAGGCGCATTAACGACCCACGCACGTCCAGAGGAGTCTAAATAATGGAGCTATTGATCAGTTTGATTATTGGCCTACTCACCGCTGTGGGGGTATTTCTAGTACTTCGTGGTCGTACTTTCCCAGTGGTACTTGGCTTAACGGTGCTCTCTTACGCTGTGAACCTGTTTATCTTTTCCGCCGGTCGACTCGTCATTGATGGTGCCGCGGTATTGAAATCTGGCCTAGCAATACCGGACCCTGTTCCGCAGGCGCTGGTTCTCACCGCCATTGTTATCGGTTTTGCGATGACCGCCTTCGCGGTCATCCTGGCCATTCGAGCCCGTGCCGACCTAGGTAACGATCATGTCGATGGCCGACTACCAGAACAGAGCGGAGAGCAGAAATGAATCACCTAATCACTCTGCCTATCATTCTGCCGCTTCTGTTAGCCACGCTGCAGCTACTGCCTCTGTTTGAAAAAAGCATTGAGCGCCAACGTGTCATCAGCCTGGTAGGTTCGCTCACTATGGTGATCGTCTCAGTCGCTCTGCTCATGTCAGCATCAGCAGGTAATGTAACGCTTTATGCACTGGGTAACTGGGATGCGCCGTTCGGCATCCAGCTAGTTGGAGATCGTCTATCGAGTCTGATGGTTCTGCTGACCTCTGTTCTGTTATTGGCCGCCAATCTCTATGCCAGCGCAGGTGACGATAACCAAGGGCGCTACTTCTACCCATTGATGATGTTCCAAGCGATGGGGATCAACGGTGCTTTTCTGACAGGGGATATATTCAACCTATTCGTCTTTTTTGAGATCCTGCTGATCGCCTCTTACTCTCTACTGATTCACGGTGGCGGAAAACACAAAACCAGTGCAGCTGTGCACTATGTTTTCCTGAACCTTGTCGGCTCTGCGATCTTTCTGTTTGCGTTAGGCATCATCTACGGCACGCTCGGCACCCTAAACATGGCCGATATGGCGCTGCGAGTACGTGAGCTTAATGAGTCTGAGATTCAACTGACTAAGATTGGCGGCATGATGCTGCTCTCGGTGTTCGCTCTGAAAGCGGCGCTACTGCCTCTACAATTTTGGCTGCCAAGAACCTACGCATCGGCCCCAGGCCCCGTTGTGGCGCTCTTTGCCATCATGACCAAAGTGGGCATCTACTCAATCATTCGCGTTCAAAACCTGATCTTTGGTGACAGCGCTGGTGCTCTAACCGATCTAGGACAGGATTGGCTCTGGGTATTGGCGCTCGGCACACTGGTGATGGCAACTCTGGGGGTTATTTCAGCACCGAGCGTGAAACGTCTAGCCGCTCACTTAGTCATTTTGTCTGTCGGCACGCTGTTGGTGGCCGTCGGTTTTGGCAGTGCAAACTCGCTATCAGCAGCGCTCTATTACGCCGTTCACTCTACGCTAGCGGGCGCTGCTTTCTTCCTAATCGGGGACATTATCGCTGAGCAGCGTGAACGCTCGTTTGACCGAATCGTGGCCGGTCGCTCTTTGGCGCAGCCGATGGGCATTGGGATACTCTTTTTCATTGCAGCTCTAACTCTGATCGGCATGCCACCACTGTCGGGCTTTATTGGTAAGTTTTTGATCATGAAGTCGATCGACAGCAGCTCGGCACTGGTCTGGGCTTGGCCGCTGTTATTGATCGGCAGTTTGGCAGCACTGGTCGCCTTTTCACGCGCAGGATCGACACTGTTTTGGCGCTCCAACGGTAAACCGGATAGCAGCAAGGCCTCAGCAACGCGTAAATTTATTGCGGTCGGCATACTGCTGAGCGCTGCACCGTTGATGAGCCTATTTGCCGGCCCAATCACCCAGTACACAGACGCAACTGTTGAGCAGTTACGAGCGTTTGAGCAGGACCCGACACAGATTATGGCTAAAGGAGTGCAACGATGAGTTTCGTACGATCTTGGCTACCACGCCCCTTCTTATCACTGGTTCTGTTAATTGTCTGGTTGCTGATGAACAACAGTTTCTCGCTCGGGCAAATAGTGCTGGGGTTGATCCTAGCCTTGGGAATCCCACTACTGACAGAACCTCTACAGACTCAACAGATGGCGGTTAAGAGACCGCTAAAACTGATCAGATACATTCTGGCATTACTGTGGGATATCGTGGTCGCCAATCTTGCGGTAGCCAAATTGATTCTAGGGCCAACCAAAGCACTGCAACCTGGTTTTATCGCCTACCCGCTTAACTTAACGGGGGATCTCCCGATCACCCTGCTTGCCTCAACCATATCACTGACGCCTGGAACCTTGAGTGCCGAAGTGAGCAAGGATCGAGAGTGGCTTTACATACACGCCCTTGATCTTCCCGACGAGCAAGCGTTGATTGATGAGATTAAACAGCGTTACGAGACCCCGCTGAAGGAGATATTCCAATGTTAGAGATCAGCCTTAAAATCGTTCTCGTCATGATCAGCATCGCTCTTATCATGAACACTTACAGTTTAGTCAGAGGCCCCTCGTTGCCCGAGCGCATTCTGAGCTTGGATACGCTCTACATTAACAGTATTGGTTTGATTCTGATCTATGGCATTGTGCAAGCCAGCTCCATCAACTTTGAAGCCGCACTGTTAATCGCCATGCTTGGCTTTGTCAGCACGGCCGCGCTCTGCAAATACCTTCTGCGCGGCGATATCATTGAGTAAGGGATAGGACAGAAGAACTATGAATTTTGCGATTGAACTGATCCTATCTCTGCTACTACTGCTAGGAGGATCGTTAATTCTGATTGGCTCACTGGGTCTGATTCGTCTTCCTGACGTTTACACTCGTTTGCACGCGCCTACAAAAGCGACCACCCTCGGTATGGGTGCGATCTTGATTGCATCAATGCTATTCACTCTGTTCGATCAGGGTTCATTAAGTGTGCAGCAACTCTTGATCACGCTGTTCCTGTTCATCAGCGCCCCTTTGACAGGGCACCTGTTAGCCAAAACAGCCATGCATCAGCGCTTAAAACAGATCGACAAGACCAAAAACGCGGAACTGATTGAAGTAGCTAGGGATCGAGAAGCCCCCAATCACTCTTCGGATTGAAGCAAGGCTAGGCTCGATGTAACCAACTGCTCACCGGCCTCTAATCGACGGTGAGTATCTTCGATGGATCGATCCTTAGGGTAGATCGCTTTTGCTTGATCAATCAGCGCTAGCGCACCCTCCTCATCCCCAATATTCTGACGAGCAATCGCCACATCTCTATAGAGTTGAATATCCGGTATCTGTTCAAGATAAGCTTCGCCCCACTCAATAAAGCCCAATACAGCATTCTGATCTTGATGCTCTATCGCACCATAGAGTGAAGAGCGCATTACAAAGTACTCACCCAACTCTTTAAAGTAGACATTGTTGAGCGCGAACCTCAAATGGGTGGGCTCAGTGCCGCGATGTTTGTAGTACTGCATGATTCCGGTCTGCGACAACAGCGAGTGAACCAAAAAGAGCACCATAATCGGCACAATGACTAGTGGACTACCTTTCAAAAGAGCGGTCGCACCCAGCGAGAGTTTGACCGGTTTGATAAGAGTGCGGTGCGAGAAGAGCACGGCTAACAGCAGTGTCAGTAGAATCCAGTGGTATGTTGAAATATAAAAAGGTAACTCTGTCTGGGTATGCAGAGCGATGGGTAATAGCAGTGCGGCAAGCGCCAACCCCTCTCCCCACCCTAAACGGATCAACTGCAACACAACCCCTAAGACCGCGATACCAATGGCCAGCAGTGCGACCAAGCCGCCCTCGTCCATCCAAAACAGCAGTTCATTGTGAGGATGGGAGAATCGAGGACTTCCATCGACCGCTGAAGCGTCCGTTGTCTGATAGTAGGTGACACGCTCTTTTTGGAATTCAGACTGGAAGCTACCGATGCCGTGACCAAACAGCGGCGAGCGCTCAAAAACATCATAGGCGATACGATAGATATGAGGACGAGCATCCTTACCCTCCTCAGCCAGTTTTTCGATCTTGTTGTAGGCCTGCAGTGCACCATCATTGGCTTGATAACCGGCAATAGCTCCGGTTCCCAGCGTGAACGCCAACGCAATCGCCAATAGCGGCTGACTGATTAACGCTTTAATGCGCCCAACACAGATTAACAACAGCGCTAGCACAGCACCGATCAAACCGACCCTAGAACCGGATGCGGCGACCTCTAGTGACGCTAGAAACAGCGTCAGAAAGAGCGCTGATTTTTGCGGCCAGCGCTGTTCACTGAAGGTTTTCGTAGTCGCTAACCAGAGTGCCAGCGCCACTGCCGTTGCCATCAATGAGGCTTGTAAATTGGGTTGCTGGAACATCCCCAGCAGCCGATTGCCCGATGAGATAGGCACCCAACCTCTAAACAGTGGGTGTGAAATCATCTGTACCAGGCCGACCAGAGCATGAATCAACATCGACGCCAATAACAGATAGAGCAACTGATTCATCTGTTGCTCACTGAGTCGATACTGCAACACGGAGAACCAGAGCGCGATACCGCCAAACACCACACCGAGTCGAATTAGCCACTCGCCGGGGCGATCCATGCCGGATACAAACCCCGTCAGGTAGAGCCCTATCGGCATCGCCAAAATTAACCAAAGGTAGTTTGGACGCACCCATTCACCAGACTCTATAATCTTAAAAATGGCGCCCGCAATGATAAAGAGCACCGGCAACCAGACCACCGCATTAAACGGTAGATTCAACCCTTCACCACCTAAATTGTCCTGGTAATAGAAGGGCGCAACCAGAAACAGCAGGCTCAAAAGAATCGTTAAAACCTTAGATGCACGACTCTCATCTGAATCTTGGCCCAATAGTTGCATGTGATCTCCGTAAGTTTGGGTAAATAGCTGATGACTATTAAGTAATAGCACATGTAAGAAAATTGTCGTGCTTTTATGCTTATAATGACAGTTATACCTATAAAGTAGATTTATTGATTAAGGAAATTCAATGCTCTCTAAAGTGATCATCCCCGTTGCCGGCCTAGGTACTCGAGTTCTTCCAGCCTCTAAAGCCATTCCGAAAGAGATGCTGCCCGTCGTCGATAAACCAGTTATCCAACACGTCGTGGAAGAGGCCGCACGCGCAGGATTTCGCCAGATTGTTTTGGTGACACGCTCGGGCAAAGAGTCGATCGAGAACCATTTCGATGCCAACTACGAGCTAGAGCAGATGCTTGCGCTTAAGAATAAGACTGCTCTTTTGAATGCGGTAGAGAACTCACTACCAAAGGGCATCGAGGTCATCTCTGTGCGCCAACCTAGTGCAAAAGGCTTGGGGCATGCCGTGTTGTGTGCTGCCCACGTGATTGGTTCAGAGGACTTTGCCGTCATGCTGCCCGATATGGTGATTGACGATGAAGGTCTTGCCAGTGACTTCTCTGAGATGGTGAAACGTTACCAGAAAAACGGTTCAGGCCAGATCATGGTAGAGGGCGTGCCACAGGAACATGTTGATCGTTACGGTATCGTTGATTGCGGCGGCCAACAGTTGACCGCCGGCACAGGCGCCCCAATTCATGGCATGGTTGAGAAACCACCCGTCGATCAAGCGCCATCAAACCAAGCGATTGTCGGTCGTTACATTCTGCCTAACCGTGTGATGGAGCTGTTGAAGACGACACAACCCGGTGCCGGCGGCGAAATCCAACTAACCGATGCGATGCTAGAGCTACTATCAGAGTCAACAATGGAGGCCTACAGCATGCGTGGTACCGTCTATGACTGTGGTAACAAAGCGGGTCTTCTACAAGCTAACCTTGCATTCGGTTTGAAACACCCTGAAACCGCTGATGCGATGCGCGACTTCCTAGCTAAGAAGCAACTCTAAGAGGTCGATATGACTCAAGCTTGGTCGAAACTGGAACAATCAGCTGCACGTCTGAGTGCACAGCATCTTCGTGAATTGATCGATACCGATCAACGCTTTGAAACACTGTCGTTCCGACATGAAGGGATGTTGATGGACCTCAGTCGTCAGCGAATCGATGCTCAGGTGATGAGTGAGCTACTTGCACTGGCCAACGAGAAGCAGCTTCCGTCAGCCATCAAAGCGCTGTTACAAGGTGAACACGTCAACAATACGGAAGATAGAGCGGCGCTTCACTCTGCCCTTCGTCTACCTAAAAGTGCACAGCTCCAAGTCGATGACCAAGATGTTGTCAGTGATGTTCACAAAACTTTGGATCGCATGGAGCAGTTTGTTAACCAGATTCATCAGGGGCAGTGGCGTGGCTACACGGGGAAACCGATCACCGACGTTGTCAACATCGGTGTCGGGGGCTCTGATCTTGGGCCGTTGATGGTGTGTGAAGCGACCCACCAGTTCCGACCAGAAGCGTCATTGAACATCGGTTTGCACTTTGTCTCCTCTATGGATGGCAGTCAGCTCTCGAATCTTTTGCTCGAGCTGGATTCTGAAACCACTCTATTTGTTCTGTCGTCTAAATCCTTTGGCACCATTGATACGCTAGCTAACGCGGCAACTGCGGTGGATTGGCTACAAGAGCGTAGCGGTTTAAATCGCGAGCTACTGATCAAACAGCACTTTATTGGCGTCACTGCCGCTCCCGAAAAAGCCATCGCGTGGGGCCTTTCTGAAGAGACACTGCTGGAGTTTTGGGAGTGGACCGGCGGGCGCTACTCTCTCTGGTCCGCGATCGGCCTACCGATTGCTATCAGCATAGGGATGCAGGGCTTCCGTGATCTGCTGGCTGGTGCACACAGCATGGACAAACATTTCGAAGAGGCGGAGTTTGCCTATAACCTTCCGGTTCTTCTGGCGCTGATCGGTATCTGGAACATCAACTTCCAGGACATTCATGCCCATGCGATCTTGCCGTATGACGGTCGATTAGCCCATCTTCCCGCTTATCTAGAGCAGTTGGAGATGGAGAGTAACGGCAAGAGTGTTGGCATTGATGGAAACTCGATTGCACAGCGTACCTGTCCGATTCTTTGGGGTGAAATTGGCCCGAATGCACAGCATGCGTTTTACCAGCTTCTTCACCAGGGTACTGAGCGTGTGATGTGTGACTTTATTGTCCCTGCACGCCGCTACGTCGATCGTGAGAGCTCACTGCAAGAGCAGCACCAACTGGCGCTGGCCAACTGTTTAGCTCAAGCTCGAGTGCTTGCGCTAGGCGATGCAGCGCTGACCGATGGTGTTGAGCGTCCAGCCTGGCAACGCTACTTCGGCAACCAGCCCAGCACGGTTCTGATGCTGGATGAGCTAACGCCTTACAACTTAGGCAGCCTGATTGCCCTCTATGAACACAAGGTCTACGTCCAAGCAGTTATCTGGGGCATCAACCCATTTGACCAGTGGGGTGTTGAGCTGGGTAAAAAAGTGGCGAACGATCTAATTACTGCACTCAACCAAAGTGCCGACCATCAGTACGACCCGGCTACCGAGGGACTTCTGAATGAGATTCAAAATTTGCGAGGTAATGGACAATGAAGATCAGCGTTTGGGGACACGAACTCAGCGCATGGATTGCCCGTGCGCAATTGGCTGCCTATGGTAATGACATCTACCACGCGGTCGCCGATAACGAACCCATTGAGAGCCACCTGCGATCTGAGCCAGGACTTCTTACCAGCATCCAAGCAGCCGAGTTTAATCAGCGTCTGATTATCGACCCTCATAAAGCCCTAGAGTCCGATGTTCACTGGATAGCCATGGAGTCGAGCGCTTTCGATGAAGCGAAAACGCTGGTCGAGCGTTTAGCCGAATCTGACAAACCTCTGCTTCTGATTAACCAGAGTAACTTTGGGGTTGGCGCCAGCGATGAGCTGCAGTCGATGCTGGATGAGAGCAAAGGGCAGTACGTCGTCTACTTCCCCGATGTATTGCAAGCAGGCCAAGCGATGCAGCAGTTTGCCAACCCTCAGGCTCTACTGATCGGCAGTGAGCACGAGGTAGCAACAGATCTACTGCTAAGCCTGTTACGCCCCTTCCACCTAGGGCAGAGAGCCATTCAACGCATGACACGCCGTGAGGCCGAGTTCGTTAAGTATGCGATCACCGGTATCTTGGCGCTCCGTCTAGGCTACATCAACGAGATGGCGGGACTGTGCGATCAACTGGGTATCGATATTGATGCGATTCGCCGTGGCATGACGACCGATGTGCGTATCGGTAGCCACTACCTGCAACCAGGCTCTGGATTTGGTGGTCAGCAGTTCACCCAATATCTAGAAGGACTATCAACACTGCTCAGTGAACAGAAGGGCTCTGTCTTTGTCGACACCCTACTGCAGCAGAATGAGGTCAATAAAGAGTGGCCATTTAGAACCCTGTGGCAACACTATCAGTGTGACCTAAGTAACAAGACCTTTGCTATCTGGGGAGTTGCATTCAAGCCAGGTGTGGCCGACGTTGAGACCTCACCCGCACTGCGCGTCATCGATGCACTGTTGGCGCAGGGGGCTAAACTACAGATCCATGATCCTGAAGCGCTACAGACACTAGCCGCGCGCTATCCAGGCAACCAGCAGATACAACTGATGACGCATAACTACGACGCCTGTGAGGGCGCCGATGCGCTGTTGGTACTGACGGCCTGGCCAGAGTACGCATCACCCGACTTCAATCGCATCGCCTCCCAGTTGGAGAATCCTCTTATCATTGATGGGCGCAATCTGTATGATCCAAACCGCGTCCAATCAGCAGGCATAACCTACTACTGTATGGGACGCAGCTGTTTAACCAACGCCTAATTTCAAAAGGTTGCTGTGACCGATAAAAAGATTGAACACGCCCAGCTGAACTGGCGTGACGAACAACCCGAGTCGACTCAGTTTGGTGATATCTACTTCAGTGTTGAAGATGGTATCGCCGAGACTGAGCATGTGTTCATTCAATCCAATCAGCTTCCAGAGAGACTAGCATCACTCGACAAGCCAATGTTCACCATTGGTGAAACCGGATTTGGTACCGGACTTAATTTCCTAGTAGCTCGTCACCATTTTTTAACGACGGCTAAACCGCAGCAAACACTGCACTTCATCAGTTGTGAAAAGTACCCAATGCGCCTCGCTGATCTTAAGCGCGCATTGACACCCATTGGTGCAAAAGAGCCGTTCGCAGAGGGCGTTGATCAACTGGTGAGGCTATGGCCTGCTGCTCTACCTGGGTTTCACCAATTAAGCTTCGACAACGGGCGAATTCAGTTATGGCTCCTATTCGGCGATGCAGCCCAACAACTGTCGCAGATCGACGCCAGAGTGGATGCATGGTTCTTAGATGGGTTCGCTCCGTCAAAAAACCCTGAGATGTGGCACGAAGGTCTGTTTAAACAGCTGGCCAGATTGAGCAGTGAGAACACCAGTTTTGCGACTTTTACTTCTGCCGGCATCGTTAAACGAGGCCTGCAATCGGTGGGTTTTGAGATCAAAAAGATTCCTGGATTCGGCCGAAAGCGAGAGATGATTCACGGCCAATTTATTCAGGCCAGAGATTCACAGTCGCAGACTAAGCCATGGTTAGCTCGCCCGACTGCTCAAGAGAGAGGCAAAAACTGCGCTGTCATCGGGGCTGGGCTTGCCGGTGCTAGCGTTGCTCACGCATTAGCTGAGCGGGGCATAGAGGTTGATCTCTATGAGCGAGCACCGAAACCCGCAACGGGCGGCTCCGGTAACCCACAAGGGGCGCTCTATGCCAAGTTACCGGCGGTGCCGACTGCGGCATCCCGCGTCCACGCCAACGGCCTGCAGTTCACCGTCAATCAACTCAAGGCATTAAACCTTGATGACCAACAGCACGCCGATCTGTGTGGGGTGTTACAGCTCGCTGTCAGTGAAAAAGATCAAAAACTGCAGCAGAAGTTGATCGAAGCAAACAACTACCCTGAATCGCTGGTTAAACGGGTATCTGCAGAAGAGGCGTCTGAACTGGCAGGTACCGTCACAGAACATTCAGCACTCTATTTTCCAGACGCGGGTTGGGCATCGCCTCCTAAACTGGTCGACTATCTACTCAAACATGACAATATTCGCAGCCACTTTAACTGCCCCATTGAAACCCTTGAGCGTGACGGCAGCCAATGGCTAATCAACGGTGAAGCCTATTCACAGGTGGTTATCTGCAGTGCGTATGAGACAGAGCTACTAACAGGGTTAGCGAAGCTTGATCTGAAGCCTATTCGTGGCCAGACCAGCTGGTGCTCATCCGAAGAGACACCGAACTTAAAAACCGTGGTGTGCGGTGAGGGGTACATTTCACCGGCTCTGAATGGACAGTACTGTTTTGGCGCCTCATTTAAGGTGAATGACACTAGTCAGGATCTGAAACAGGCAGAGCACCAACACAACTTAGATCTTCTTGAACGGGCGCTGCCTGAGCTGTCTGAATCGGTGCAAAACAGAGAACTCTCTGGACGAGCATCGCAGCGAGCAGGGACTCGCGACTACCTGCCGATGGTCGGGGCTTTGTGTGATACAGAGAAATTGGTTGAGCAGTACCAGCGCTTAAGTGTCGATGCCAGTACAGAGTTCAATGACACAGCGCCTTGGCTTGAGGGGCTCTATGTCAGTGTGGGGCATGGCTCTAAAGGGTTGATCACCTGCCCTATCGCAGCGGAGATCATTGCCGCGCAAATCACCCACCAGCCCTACCCCTTAGAGCAGGAGTTGGTGGATATCTTATCGCCACAGCGATTTGCGATCCGCGATCTGATTAGAGCGGCTCATTCAAAAGGCTAATGCGAACCGCTAGTAAGCTTGAGCCAGGTTTAATCAGCTAATCGCTTATTCTGAGGCTTGCTCTGCGTTCTGCTGCTGAATCTTGGCAAGATCTTCAGCAGGGATAATGGTTGTGGTCTCGGTTTTACTGTCGAACATGATCAGCGCTTTACCGGTAAGGATCTGCTCTCTCACCTCTTCGACACGCTCTTCAAGACTCACTTCCTGTTCACCGTAGTCTGTCCCATCACGGGTAACAAACTCTTCGATCATGCCACGTAGGGCATCATCCGAAAGCATATTCGCTGGAACAATCACTACACTCTTCCTAACAACTGGTTAAATTCATTTTCATCTAGCACGCGGATGCCCAACTGCTCTGCTTTGGCCAATTTGGACCCAGCACCGGGTCCTGCGACCACCGCATCCGTTTTGGACGAGACACTGCCAGAGACCTTCGCACCCATCTCTTGAAGAAGCGCTTTCGCTTCACTGCGTCCCATAGTTTCAAGCGTACCAGTAAGCACCCAAGTCTGCCCTTCTAATGGCGCACTGGCGTCGCTGACCCTTCTCTCAGAGTACCAATGCATACCGAACTCAATCAGCTGCGTTTCAAAACGCTGCAACTGTTGGCACCAAGTCTCATCTTGGATCGCTTCTAGGACGCCAGCTGCCGCACGACTACTCAATTTAGGCACAGCTTTAAGCGCATCTTCATCTGCAGCCAAAAGCGCTTCGACTGTTTCAAAATGGGCTGCCAAAGCCTTAGCACCGGTCGCTGCTACACCTTTAATGTTAGACCCCTCAATCAGCTCAGCAAAGCTGACACTGGCCTGCAGCTTGGCGGCAATCTGCTCCTGCTCTTCCAGTTGAATGCCTAACGACAGGAGATCATCCAGAACCTTCTGGTTATGTTCCTCCGCCATAAAGTGGGTAATCTCATGGGCTACTTCCAGACCAATATCTGGAAGAAGGGTCAACGTACGAGACTGCGCCTGACGAATTCGTTCAAGCGTCCCCAAACTTAGCGCTAAAGTTCGAGCCGTCTCTTCCCCTACTTCAGGAATACCGAGGGCATAGATAAAGCGAGCTAGAGAGATGGTTTTAGACTGACCGACCGCATCGATCAGGTTTTGCGCTGACAGCTCAGCATATCCCTCTAGGGTTAACACCTGATCTTTGGTCAGTCTAAACAGATCCGCAGGTGATTTAACCAGCTCACGATCCACCAGTTGTTCAATCGCCTTGTCGCCCAGACCATCAATATCGAGCGCTTTACGAGAGACGAAGTGGATCAACGCCTGCTTTAACTGGGCACTGCAACTGAGGCGCCCAACACAACGGTAGACCGAACCTTCGACTCTCTGCTCCTGTCCTTTGCTGCGCTTAACGAGTTGCACACGCTCTACCTCAGAGCCACACACAGGACAAGCAGAAGGGATAGCAATCGGCTTCTCATCTCCGGTGCGACGATCGGTAGCTACTTTGACAATCTGAGGAATAACATCACCTGCACGGCGAATAACAACCCAATCCCCTACTTTCGCATCCAGTCGCGCGATCTCGTCCATGTTGTGTAGGGTGGCATTACTGACCGTGACTCCACCGACGAATACGGGTTCTAAACGAGCAACAGGGGTCACAGCACCTGTACGGCCAACTTGGAAATCAACATCGAGAAGCTGTGTCACCTCCTCTTGGGCAGGGTACTTAAACGCCGTAGCCCAGCGAGGATCACGTGAGCGGAAACCTAGGGTCTCTTGCACCTCTCGCGAATCGCACTTCAATACCACGCCATCTATGTCATAAGGGAGAGCGTCACGTTTAGCACCCAGAGCCTCGATGTAGTCGAAACAGGCATCCGCGCCCTCAACACGAGCGATTTGATCACTGATCTTGAGGCCCCAGCTATTAATTAACTGCAAGGTCTCATAGTAACTATCAGGCAGCTCATCGGAACCAACGCCCGTTCCATAACAGCAGAAGGTCAAAGGACGACTGGCGGTAATCGATGGGTCGAGCTGACGCAGGCTGCCTGCTGCAGCATTACGCGGATTCACAAAGCTCTTTTGACCCGTCTCACGCGCCTGTTGATTGAGCGCTTCAAACCCAGCCCGCGGCATATAGACCTCGCCACGCACTTCAATACGCTCTGGCCAACCCGCTCCCATCAATTTCAGAGGGACACTTTGAATGGTGCGTACGTTGCTGGTGATATCCTCACCGGTAGAGCCATCTCCACGGGTCGCTGCTCGAACCAACATGCCGTTCTCATAGAGGACGCTGACGGCCAGACCATCCAGTTTTGGTTCAAGCGTAATCGCCAGAGAGGCATCACTCTCCAACCCCTCTTGAGCACGACGGTAGAATGCATGAACCTCATCACGATTGAACTGGTTGCTCAGACTCAGCATAGGGATCTCGTGCACCACCTCGGCGAAGCCACCCTCGGGTTTAGCGCCGACACGTTGTGTTGGCGAATCCGCGGTGACTAACTCAGGGTGGTCTGCTTCGAGTGATTCAAGCTGGCGATAGAGATGGTCATACTCAGCATCCGTGACCGAGGGATCATCGAGTACATAATAGCGATAGGCGTGCTGTTGGAGCTGCTCTCTGAGCTCCAGAATCTGTTGTTCAATCGACATAAGGTTTGGACTTATTTGGATTTGCGAGTACGACGGCTCTTAGCGCGTGAACGAAGCTTGTAGGCCTTCACCAACTCACGATAGTGCTCTTGAGTTTGTGGGCGCATCACTGAACGATCACTGTCGAGCATCTCACCGCCCAGTGCCTTAGCCAACGTCTCCGCCGTGGCCAACATGCAATCAACCGCGTAGGAAGGATCACGTGGTTCGGTCATCGACATAAAGAAGGTGACCGCAGGCGTCTCATGTTCAGCCAAGGTCTCTATGTTGAATGAGCCAGGTTCACCCACATCACTCATGGTAAATTGAATCGGTGAGTGATCACTGTTGTCTTCGTAACGATGGAAAAGATCCATCTGACCAAACTCCATACCACAGCGTTCAACCACGGTTTGAATATGAGCACCCGATAGCGAGCCACCCTTAGGTGCAACGACAAAGACAACTAAGCGGGTTTCTGGATCACTGAGATCAAGTTCACGGAACTGTCGTCCGGTCGATGGAGATGCAGCGGCGACTGCAGCCTCTTGAGTCTCGGAGTCCTGCATAGCATCACTCTGGTCGTTCAGCTCAGGCTCTTCGATCTCTGGCAGCGAGCTCACCAGTGATTCAATATCCTCAAGCGGTTCATCAACGGCATCTACATTAGGCTCAAGAAGCTGATCGAACTCACTGGTCTCTGGTTCGGGCTTTTTGACAGGTGATTTGCGTTTACGAACTGGCTTCTCTTTTTTGGCGCCCGCATCGACCAACTCATGAATTGGGCGATCTAGATCTAGACCAAATAGGTCATCGACGTGACCGACAGGTTGTTCTGCAACGGGTTCAGGCTCTGGCTCTGGCTCTGGCTCTGGCTCTGGCTCTGGCTCTGGCTCTGCAGTCTGTTCGACTGTAATCTCTTGTTCAAGCGCCTCTTCAGGTGACTCGTCAGCAATTTCAACTTCAGGTGCTGCGGGCTCTTCCTGAACGGCTTCCTCTTGGATTGCCTCTTCTTGGACAGACTCTTCTAGAACGGCTTCTTCGATGGGTTGCTCAAGCGTTTCTTCAGGCTCAGTGCTATCTTCAGGCTCAGGACTGTTCTCAAGCTCAAGGCTACTTACAGGCTCAGGACTGCTCTCAAGCTCAGGGCTGTTCTCAGACTCAGGGCTGTCAATAGAGAGCGTCGGCTCACTGGGCTTAAGATTGGTTTTGCGAGGAGCCGATACGATACCTTCATCCGATAGGCTATCAAATGGATCGGGCTCAAGATCATCGACTCGAAGATCAGCGAGAGGGTCATCAATCACTGGCTCAGCTTCAACAGAGGATTGTTCAGGCTGCGCCGTTAGACTATCAAGTGGGTCTTCAGTTTGACTGGCTTGCTGAGCTTCGGCTGCCATTAAGGCATCGATATCGGGGCGCTCAACTTTGCGCTTTACTCGAGCACCCCCGTTAGGCAGTTCAGGATTATGTTTATCGGCAATTTCATCAGTGTCAGTCGATTCAGAGGAGGGATCGATCTTCATGCGGATTCGATTGGAGCCACCGCTGATACGTCGCCATCCATCGACAAGGATAAGCAGAATCAGCACGGCACCTGCCGCCATCAACCAATCTCTTAACTCCATTAAACGCTATCCTTGAACCACTGAAATTTATGCTTTTTGTAAACCCCTACTTTACAACTTCAGAGACCACTATTTCTAGTGGTTGAGACAAACCTTTTGTAGGTATATCAGTGATTTCCGCAATCATATCGCCTGGCTGTGGAGTCACATCACCACTGAGGCTGATTCGGGCGCTGACTGAAACGGTCTCATAACCCGATAGACGGGCTTGAGGTGTCATCGCATTGGCATCACTTAACACCAACTCAACCGGCAAATCGGCCGCCGTTAAACGCACACCTGCCAGTGGCATACCACCCTCTAAAGGACGCGCAACAATGAAGACTGGCGTCTCTGCTGGTACATTAGCGAGCAGTTCAGCAGCCACTGAAACTTTTACGGGTATAGCCGCCATCGCAGGCATTTCGATATCGCTGACATCTTCACCCAAGGCGATTAACTCATTTCGAGCACGCTCAACGCCATTCTGTAACGACTGAGCAGAAACACCATCGGCATTGATTAGCGCTGTTGACCAGAAGCCAATCGCATCGCGATAGGCCTTACGCTCAAAGGCATCGATTCCCAAAATGCCTAGTGCTGTGATTTCGAACGGTTCCGCCGCTAGCGTTTTATCAACTTGGTCACGAACTTCAGGCGTCATGCCACCGGCAACGAAGAACATAGACTGAGCCAACTGCCCCATCACTGTCGCGTACTGAACATCCTGAGGCGTGAGGTAGGCTAAGGTATTTTGATAAGCCTCTAACGCACCCTGATAATCTTGTTGGCCCATCAGCGTGCTGGCTAACAGATACCAACCTTCTGGGTTTGCGGGTTGTAGCTCCAGCTCTTTACGCAGCTGATCAATCGCTTCTTGCAGCGTGGGCTGACGACCATCAAATGGATCTTCAGACATGTTCAGTGCCACTTCTAGCGCTGGTGCACTACCGACTTTGGCGTAAAGCCCTAATGAAGCAACCACCACCACTAACGCGATAAAAGAGGCAGCCATAAACTGTTTAGTTGAGATCGATTCGGAACTGAGCGAACGACTCTCCGTGCTGGCATCAATCAGCAAGTTCTTTTCAAGCTCTGTTTTAAGAACGGCAAAGTCCTCTTGTGACAATGATCCCGATGCGACCTCTTGCTCCAACTCCTGAAGACGATCTTTAAAGACTTCGACGTTATCGCGTTGCGGGTCAGAGGTAACGACCGTATCGACTTTATCTTTGAACTGTTTCCAAACCGGGTAGATAACAAACAGAATTGCTACGACCGATAACAGCGCAATACCCAACCACAAATACAACATTACTCTTTATCCTGTTTTAAAAGCGCATCGAGACGTGCCTGATCATCAGAGCTTAGCGCTGCCTCGCTCACTTTTCGACGCGAACGGCGCTGCCATACAACCGCTAAAATCACTAACACACCAAAGCCCAATACTAAAAACGGCCCATTCCATAGCAACCAAGTCTGACTGTTCATTTTGGGGCGGTAGAGAACAAATTCCCCGTAGCGAGTCACCATAAAATCGATAATCGACTCATCTTCAGCCCCCTCATCGATCATGCGAAACACCTCGGTGCGTAGGTCTTTTGCGATGGGGGAGTCCGAATCGGCAATATTCTGGTTTTGACACTTAGGGCAACGCAGTTCAGCCGCTAAAGCATGAAAACGCTTCTCATCTTCCACTGATTTGAAGTTGTGGGTATCAATGGCTGCGAAGCTGGAGCTCGACAATAGAACCAACAGAAACAGTGCGCGAATCATGAAGCTTCACCCTTGATCGTCTCAATGACGGACGAGAGATCCTGCCAAACTGTTGCATCCACCGCACCAACATGACGGTAACGAATAACACCCTGCTGATCGATCACGTAGGTCTCTGGAGCACCGTAGACCCCTAGATCCAATCCGAGACGACCTTGGGGGTCAAAAACAACCTCTTTGTAAGGGTCTAGATAGCGACGTAACCAATCATTCGCTTTGGTTAAATCGTCTTTATAGTTGATGCCATAAATGGTGACACCCTGGCTGGCCAACTGATTAAGGAAGGCGTGCTCCTCTTTACAGGTGGGACACCAAGTAGCCCAGACATTGACCAGTGCGATGTCGCCTTTAAAATCATCCACCGTCAGCTTGCGGCTTGGATCAGTAACAGAGGTCAATTCAAACTCAGGCATCGGCTTGTTCAACAGTGCTGAGGGCAGTTCGCGAGGATCTAGATATAGGCCCTTCCAAAGAAAGAAGCCTAAACCGATAAAGAGCGCCAGCGGAGCAAATAGAAACAGTTTCTTCATGACGACTCCTTAAGCCAATTTCGCATCGCGCTGCGACATCTTACGGTAACGCTTATCCATCGCCGCGAGGAAACCACCAAAGGTCATCAACAGACCGCCCAACCAGAGCCAGCGAACATAGGGTTTAAACTGGAGACGAATCGCCCAAGCCCCGCCCTCTAGAGGCTCACCCAGTGCCACATAGAGATCTCTAAATAGACCCGCATCAATCGACGCTTCGGTCATCACGTTGCCACGGGCGGTGTAGAGACGCTTCTCGGGTGTCATGACTTCGTAGAGCTGACCATCCTGGTAGACGTTGATGACACCCTTGTCAGAGGTGTAGTTAGGTCCTTCAACGTGCTCGATACCTTTAAATTCAAACACATACTGCCCAACCTCTTGGCGATCACCGGGCGCCATACGCATATCACGATGTTCAGTAAACGCAGAGACCATCGCGATACCCACCGCAAGAACAGCCATTCCCAAATGTGCCAAATGCATACCCCAGTAAGCACGAGGCAGTTTTTTCAGTGAGGCAAAGAGTGAACCTGAACGCTTACCAGCACGATCGTATAGATCGACAAGAGCACAGAATACGATCCAGTAGGCCAGAATAATGCCCACATATGTCCAGTGATCCCAACCCTCGCCACCACGAATCATCATGGTTGCGACGCCAAAGACGACAGCAAGCACTAAAGGACCGATCAGACGTTTAAACAGTTGCGTCGCATCGGTTTGACGCCAACGCACCAGCGCACCGACACCCAGAGCAACCATCAGCAGAGCGCCTAAAGGAACCGTCAAAGCATTGAAGTAGGGAGGTCCAACCGACATTTTACCCATACCCAGTGCATCAATAAGCAGAGGATAGAGGGTGCCTAGTAGCACTGTGAATGCGATGACTGTCAGTAGAACGTTGTTGACCAACAGCAGGGTTTCACGCGAGACCAAGGTAAAGCTAGAGTCACTCTTCACCTGAGCGGCACGAATACCGTACAGTAGAAGCGATCCCCCAATGGCAACCGCAAGCATGACCAGAATGTAGAAACCACGTGCTGGATCCGATGCAAAGGCATGCACCGAGGTCAGAACGCCGGAACGAACTAAGAAGGTTCCTAACAGACTTAACGAGAAGGCAAAGATCGCAAGCAGTAGCGTCCAGCTTTTAAAGACGCCACGTTTTTCAGTGACTGCCAGGCTGTGAATCAATGCAGTGCCAACTAGCCACGGCATCAATGACGCGTTTTCGACTGGATCCCAGAACCACCAGCCGCCCCAACCAAGTTCGTAGTAGGCCCACCAACTGCCTAGTGCAATACCCAGCGTCAGGAATGCCCAAGCAACGTTCGTCCATGGACGTGACCAGCGTGCCCAAGCGGCATCCATACGTCCGCTCAACAGGGCCGCAATAGCAAAGGCAAACGCAACTGAGAAGCCAACATAGCCCATGTAGAGCATTGGAGGGTGAACAATCAAACCAAAATCTTGAAGCAGTGGGTTAAGGTCTGCACCCTGTGCCGGAGAACGAGGTAAAAGACGCTCGAACGGGCTTGAGGTAAAGATGACGAACGACAGAAAACCGGTCGTAATGATGCCTAACACACCTAAAACGCGACCAATAATGTCCAACGGCAACGCTTTACTCTTCAGAGCAACGGCTAACGTCCAGCCAGCAAGGGTCAGTACCCAAAGTAGAAGAGACCCCTCATGACCACCCCATACTGCACTGACACGGTAGTACCAAGGTAGGGCCGTATTAGAGTTATTGGCAACGTACTCAACACTGAAGTCGTTGGTTAAGAAGGCGTAGACCAGAAAAGCAAAGGCCAGACCAACAAAAAAAGTTACACCGATCGTCAGCGGGCGAGCGTAGCTGACTAACAACAGGCTCGAACGCTGAGCACCTACCATCGGAACAACCGACAGCAGAATGCTTAAAAACATAGCTAAGATTAGAGAGTAGGTTCCCAGTTCGGCAATCACTTGTTGAACTCCTCTTTTGAAGGCATCGGCATCTTACCGCTCTTCTCTAACGCTTCTGCCACTTCAGGCGGCATGTAGTTTTCGTCATGCTTCGCAAGAACTTCAACGGCTTGCAGTGTGCCAGAGGCGTCAAGTTTACCCTGCGCAACAATGCCCTGCCCTTCACGGAACAGATCAGGAAGAATACCGCTGTACTCAATGGCAACCTTGTTCTCGTAGTCGGTCACCTCAAAGGTAACACGCAACGAGTTTGGATCGCGTTTCACACTGCCTTCAACGACCATGCCGCCGGCACGAATACGGGTGTCTGCAGGGGCTTCACCCTTGGCAATCTGAGTCGGAGAGTAGAATAGGTTAATGTTTTGACTCAGTGCATACATCGTCAGACCGATCGCGGCACTGGCGCCAAATACAATCATAAGAACAATGATTAATCGCTTTTTACGTTTTGGATTCATGACTTAACACTTTCACGTTGAATGCGGCGGCGAAGCGAACGACGAGTCTCGCGGCCTTGAATAATGGGCAGATAAAGGCAGAGTGCGATGGTCAGCAGACCCAGCCCATAACTTAACCAGACATACAGGCCATGACCGCCCATATTTAAAAAATCTGCAAAGGTTTCAAACGCCATAGTTCACCTAAAATTTGAGTTGGCTGTAAGGTAGTGTCATTTTCTGACGCAAACCTTAACTACCAAGAAGCTCTTTTACCCAGCCTGCACGGCGTTCGCGAGTTAAAATCTCATTACGAAGACGCAACATCATCGCTAGCCCAAACACTAGGTAGAGAGCGATCACCATCACCAGAAGTGGCATCCACATCTCAGCGGGCATGGCCGGTTTCTCTGTGATTTTAAAAGTGGCTGGCTGATGCAGTGTGTTCCACCACTCCACCGAGTATTTAATGATCGGAATGTTAACCAGACCCACTAACGCCAATACCGCCGTCGACTTAGCGGCTGTGGTTTCACTCTCAATAGCCGAGTTGAGCGCCATCACCCCCAAGTAGAGGAATAGAAGCACTAACATTGAGGTTAAACGCGCATCCCAAACCCACCAAGAGCCCCAGGTAGGCTTACCCCAAATAGCACCGGTTGCCAGAGCTAACACAGCGAGCGCAGCTCCCAGTGGCGCCACAGATTTGGCTACCATATCGGCCACTTTCATCTTCCAGATCAGGCCAATTGCACCGGCAATCGCCATCAACATATAGAAGCTCTGCGCCAGAATCGCCGTCGGTACATGCAGATAGATAATGCGGAAGCTATTGCCCTGCTGATAATCCGATGGCGCAAACGCTAGCCCCCACACCAGACCAATAACAAACAAAAGACCACCAATGGCCGCAAACCAGGGAATCAATTTACCGGTGATCGAGTAACACCAACGAGGTGATGCCAACTGATAGAACCAACGAGGTAACCAACTACTAGCCATAACTTTTATCCACTCACTGAAATTCGTAATGCCGCACCGGCTGCAATAGGCGCCAATGCCAATGCTAATGCCAACATAGCCCCCAACAGCGCCAGATAACCATCTAGGGGCAAACCTGTTACTGCTGCTTGTACGGCGCTAGAGCCAAAAATGAGCACCGGAATATACAAGGGCAAAACCAACAGAGAGATCAACACGCCACCACGACGCAGACCCACCGTCAGTGCTGCACCGATCGCACCGATCAGTGACAGCGTTGGAGTGCCCAACAACAGACTGAGCATCAACCCGGGCATCCCCTCCGAAGGCAAGAACAACATTACACCCAAAAGAGGTGCCACTAGGGTTAGCGCCAAACCTGATAGTAACCAGTGAGCCAACACTTTGGATAGCACCACTAAAAAGACTGGCTGAGGTGATAGCAGCAACTGCTCTAACGAGCCATCTTCGTAGTCCGATTTAAACAGGGTCTCCATCGACAACAGTGTCGCCAACAGAGCCGCTACCCAGACCAGACCGGGGGCTAACTGAGAGAGAAAATTCGGATCAGGGCTAACTCCGATTGGAAAGAGTGACGCGACAATTAAAAAGAAGATCAGCGGATTCACCAGTTCGCTTTTGCGACGAAACGCGAGCGTAAGATCACGCTTAAAAGTCTGCTTAAACAGCTGTAGAGTGGAACTCATTATGACCACTCCCGTTGAGACGAGGCGAAGTGTTCAACATTGATGGTATGCAGAGGAATCTCTGCACTAAGATCCTGGTGCGTAGTCATAATGACACTGCCACCCGCTTGAATGTGCTCAACCATTAACGCCTCTTTCGCTGCCACACCAATTTTATCGATTGCTGTAAACGGCTCATCGAGTATCCAGAGTTTCGCTCTGCTCATATAGAGTTTTGCCAGTGCGATACGACGCCTCTGACCGGCGGACAGCTGATGCGCAGGAACATCTTCAAACCCTTTCAAACCAACACTTTCAAGTGCTTGTTGCGCTCGACTAGCATCCAGCGAGGGGTGTAATGCACACTGCCAATGCAGATTCTCCTCTGCCGTCAGCATGGCACTGACACCGGCTTGGTGACCTATGTATAGAAGTTCTGATAGGAATTGCTCTCGCACCTCATCCATTGGCTCACCACGCCAATAGAGCTCACCTTCATAGTGTGAGCTGAGGCCACACAAAATACTCAGTAGCGTCGTTTTACCGGAGCCATTGCGTCCTTCGACCTGCCAGATTTCACCTTCGGAGACAGTCAGCTGTAGCTGATCGAACAGAATACGATCATCGCGCTCACAAAATAGGGATTGGGCTGTTAAAAGCGCCTGCGCCACAAAGACTCCAAAAGGTTAGCAAATTACAATTCGCGAAATTATAACCTTATTACCATCTGTAGTCAGGTAGAGATAGCAGTTAAAGCGGAGTATCGCCGTGCTTGAGACGGACATACATCAACGCTACGGAGATTGCGTCACCTAACGCCGTATGACGTTGAATCATAGGCATATTCAGTTTGTCAGCAATAGTGTCGAACCGCAGGTCGACATCACCCCCAACGTGACGCCACTTAATGATGTCGTGATAGACGTGCGACAGCTCGATCGCCTTATTAGGAAGACCAAAGCCAAACGCAGGACGCAAGAACTTATCGAGCATGCGAATATCGTAGTTGACGTAGTAGCCGAGGATGGGGCGATTACCGACAAACTCCAACACCTGCTCCAGCGCCTCCTCAATGGAGACACCGTCGGCCAGATCGGCTGCGCGGATTTTATGGATTTTGATCGATTCAGCCGTCAAATCAGCCGGTGGTTTCAATTTAATATCAAGACGATCACTGGTCTTTACGCGCTTACCTTTGATTTTGACGGCGCCAATCGACAGTATTGATGCCTCGCTGACATCAAGACTGGTTGTCTCACAATCTAACGAGACAACCTCATCACCCTCATACTGATCAAAAAGAGAGACCCAACGCGGATCTTTAACCGCACGTTTGTCTTTAAATTTGCGTATAGCACGAGGCAATATCATGTTTAACCAATATCCTTTTGGTTCAGAAGCACTATTCAGCTTAGCTCGACAGATGGAATCGGGACGTTAGTGATTTCTTAAAGCTTTTCACGACTAACAGAGCATCCCTTAACAACTCTCTATCCATTTTATTCAATTGTTGCAACTCAATGATATTAGGCGTTGGGTCAATACCATCCTCTGCCTGCTCTGCACGACGGATCTGCTGACGCAGACGAATGTTCACAAACAGACCTAGTGCTTCTGAGATATCTTTAGAGACACTCTCTTGCATTACCCCTGCATCGACCAGGGCCTCTAAACGCTCAAAGGTATTGGTAGCAAGGATTCTCTGCTCAAGCGCGAAGGTTCTTACGCCATGAACAATAGGAAAAATTCCGCCCTTCTTGATATCTAACTCACCACGCTCTTTTAAATTGCCAAAGAAGGTTAACGGTGTATCAAACTCAACCGCCGCTTTAGCAAAATGCGAGAAGAACAGATCATTGTTACGCATAGTACGCAGGAACCAGTTTCGAGCCACTTTAAACAGTGCTACGTTACCCGCGACCGGCTTGGCATCCACCGCTATCGCCAGTCGCATCTGGTCCTCCGGATCGCTGCTCATCGACCAGTCCTGCAGTTTCTGGGTCCAGTCATCGACTGAATTGATCCACTCAGGGTTAGAGACCATGATATTGCCCGGACAAGGCGGGAAGCCAAACGAGATCAACGTCTCACTAAAGCGCTGCATGGTCTGTCGCTTTTCAGCCCAGTTAAGGCCATTACGAAAGATCAACGCGTTGTCTTGATCCGTCTTCATGATCTGCTCACCGCGACCTTCAGACCCCATCACAATCAAGCAGACGTGAGGCTGCATATCGGCCGGCACCACCAGATCAAACAGCTTAGCGATGATCCGTTTATTCATCGCCGCAAGAAGATCCATAGTAAAACGAATACGAACACCGGTAGAGATCAGCGCTTTGATGAGGTTGTTCAACCCTGTTGCTGCCTCTCTGAGATCCTCTATCGTACTGGCTCGCTCAAGGCGCAGACCAATCACGTGCGAGTGACTAGAGAAGTAGGAGAGCACGTCCGTCAGTTGCACCACGCCAACCAGGGTATCGCCCTCCATGACAACCACACGCTCGATCTGTTGCTGCGTCATAATGACCAAAGCGTTAAATAAGAAGTCATCCGGCTTACAGGTGATCAATCGATAGGTCGCGATGGTCGCAACATCCTCATCGACTGAACCATCATTGAGAACAATAGCATTGAGAATATCGGTACCAGTCACCATACCAATACGACTACCACGACGAACTAAGACCGAATCCGACTTAGTCTCGCGCATCAGTTGAGTCGACTCTTTAATGCTAGTCCCTTCATTAACGATCAGAGGGTCACGAACCACCGCTTCCTCTATCGTCGCCAGCATAAACTCAGCCATATCCTGGCCTTCGCCCTGCTGCGCAACGATTTCTGATTTCGCGGCTAGATTTTGTTGGAAATAGTCGGCAAAACCGGGGTTCGAGTCGATCAGTTCAAGCAGAATATCGGTCGAGAAGATATGACAGATTGTCTCCTCTTCGGCTGTGAAGTTATGAATGGCAGAACCATGCATCGCGGACCAACCACCAAAGTAGTCCTCATTCTCATAGTGCATGAAGACGTGTAGCATCTCATCATCTTCATCCTGAGGCTCACTCTCTGCTACGCGACCTCGAAAGACCACATAGACACCTTCTGACTGCTCACCCGCTTTAATGATCACCTCACCAGATTGGTAGTAGCCGATATCAAGATTGGAGCGCAAGAACTCCTGTTCGGACTCAGTCAGCAGGCTAAAAGGGAGATTCCCCATCTTAAAAGAATCAGGCATTGGACCCTCACTTAGATCGTCGAATAATCGTTTGAGTATTGCGCGTTTTAGAAAAAATTGCAGAAACTCAAATCAACTTTTTCTGAAAAGCGTCACGGTTTTAGTTTCACTAAATTCGTTCCTACAAAGTTAGGTTGTAGGAGGGAATTGGCGCGCAGCGACAAACCCCGACATCTATACAAAGCCACCATCGGCAATTAAAAAAGGCGCCCCGAAGGACGCCTTTCTCATTGTCAGCTAGCTCTTAGTGAGACTGAGCTGCGCCCGCACCACGTGGGATACGGATGTCTTCAACGATCTGCTGGATTTCAGCAGGTGGTTCAGCTGTCATAGAAGAGACAACTTTAGCCACTACGAAGTTCAAGATCATACCCACAGTACCGAAGCCCTCTGGAGAGATACCGAACCACATTTCGTCTTTAGTGCCGCCCATGAACTTGAAGTACACGATGTAAGCCATAGTCGATACGATACCAACGACCATACCAGCGACTGCACCTTGAGTGTTCATGCGCTTGCTGAAGATACCCATTAGGATCGCAGGGAACACAGAACATGCTGCTAGACCGAATGCCAATGCAACTACCTGTGCTACGAAGCCTGGAGGGTTAACACCGAAGTAACCGGCTACAAGAATGGCAACTACTGCCGCACCACGTGCGTATAGAAGCTCCTGCTTGTCGGTGATGTTCGGATTGATGGTTTTCTTCATCAAGTCGTGCGAGATCGATGTCGAGATTACCAACAGTAGACCCGCTGCTGTTGATAGTGCCGCTGCGACCGCACCTGCTGCCACTAGAGCGATTACCCAAGCTGGAAGCTGAGCGATCTCTGGGTTAGCAAGTACCATGATGTCACGGTTAACTGTTAGCTCGTTTGCATCTGTTTTGCTGTAGAAAACAACGCCATCGTTGTTTTTGTCTTCCCACTTGATAAGACCAGTGTTTTCCCAACGAGCGAACCACTCAGGGATGTCTTCGTATTTAACACCAGTGTTAGCAACGCCAGAAGCCGCAGTTTCAGCAGTACCGTTCACAGTCTGGATTAGGTTTACGCGACCGAAGCCTGCAACACCTGGTACAGATGTGTAAAGGATAGCGATGAAGATAAGCGCCCAACCAGCTGAGATACGCGCATCTTTTACGCGAGGTACAGTGAAGAAGCGAACGATTACGTGAGGAAGACCTGCAGTACCACACATTAGTGCAGCCGTCATGAAGAATAGGTCAACCGTAGTTTTAGAACCTGCAGTGTACTGAGCAAAACCTAGCTCAACAGACAATGCATCCAGAGTCGCAAGTACTGACTGACCGCTCTCCAGAGTTGCACCTAGTGCAGTCTGTGGAAGGAAGTGACCAGTTACCTGAACTGATAGGAAGATCGCAGGAACCATGAATGCAAGAATCAATACACAGTACTGAGCAACCTGAGTGTAAGTAATACCCTTCATACCGCCTAGTACAGCGTAGAAGAATACGATCGCCATACCGATGATTACACCAGTATTGATGTCTACGTGTAGGTAACGTGAGAATACGATACCAACGCCGCGCATCTGGCCAGCTACGTATGTGAACGAGATGATGATGGTACAGATAACCGCAATCGTACGAGCAGTGTTGCTGTAGTAACGATCACCGATGAAGTCAGGCACTGTGAACTTACCAAACTTACGTAGGTAAGGTGCAAGTAGCATCGCTAGTAGTACGTAACCACCTGTCCAACCCATTAGGTAGGCAGAAGCATCACGACCGATGAACGATACGATACCCGCTAGTGAGATGAACGATGCAGCTGACATCCAGTCCGCAGCAGTCGCCATACCGTTTGCAACTGGTGGTACACCACCGCCTGCAACGTAGAACTCTTTAGTTGATCCGGCACGTGCCCAGATCGCAATACCAATGTAAAGGGCGAAAGAGCCACCTACAAATAGAAACGTTAACGCGTCAAGACTCATGATTTACTCCTTACTCGTGAACGTCATATTTTTCGTCAAGTTTGTTCATGCTAGACACGTAAGCCCAGATCAACGCGACGAATACAAAGATTGAACCCTGTTGAGCAAACCAGAATCCTAGCGGGAAACCGAAGAATTGGATTTGATCAAGAGCATCGACGAATAGCACACCGCATCCAAACGATACGACGAACCAGATCGCCATGTAGGTGATAATAATGCGAAGGTTCTCACCCCAGTATGCCTGCGCATTTTCTTTGGTCATTGACATAACCTATCCCTTTACAAGTTGTTGTTATAAACAAAAAGGCTGTGATTACCACAGTTGATGATCATCATACCTAAGCCACCTCCCTAAAAGGAGAGCAACTTTAGTCGCAGAGACTTAAGTAAGTGGCTGATTTTAATGATTTTTTAAAACTTTTAGATATACCTTTATAACTAAAAATACATCAAATACACTGTTTTTAAGCATTAAACTGAAACTTTTGGTCGAAACGGCACAAATCGTTAGAATGCTAGGCAACTGTTGTTAGGAATTACACCATGCTGTCAGGTCTATCCGTCACCCTCATCGCTTTAGGCTACCTTGGCCTTCTGTTTGCGATCGCTTACTTAGGCGATCGAAGTCGTGCCGGAAAGAGCTGGGCAGGCAACCCGATCATCTATTCTCTCTCCTTAGCGGTTTACTGTTCATCTTGGACCTTCTATGGTGCCGTCGGACGAGCTCATACCACTGGTTGGGAGTTTTTGGCGACCTATATAGGGCCGGTCATTGTCTTCATTTTGGGCTGGCAGGTCATCGAAAAGATCAGTCGTGTCAGTAAACAGCAGAACATTACTACTATCTCCGACTTTATCTCGTCACGTTACGGCAAAAGTCAAACCATCGCCGTTCTGGTTACAGTCATAGCGGTGTTGGGAACCATTCCCTACATCGCACTTCAGCTAAAAGCGGTTGCAGTGAGTTACAACGCGATTGCGCCTGCTGCGACCGAGGCACTGAGCAAAGGTAGTGATACCGCCCTTGTAGTAGCACTAACAATGGCCCTATTCGCGATTCTGTTTGGTACTCGCCATATCGATGCCACTGAGCACCATCAGGGTTTGGTATTAGCCGTTGCGTTTGAGTCGGTCATCAAATTGACCGCCTTCCTTGCGGTCGGTTTCTTTGTCACCTTTGAATTCTATGGTGGTGTAGAGCAGACCGTTGCCAGCGTTCAATCGCAACTGCACTCGATAAACTTTTCAGGTTCACTGTTTGCGGGGAGTTTCTTAACTGAAATTCTGTTGGCCTGTGGGGCGATCATCTGTCTACCACGCCAGTTCCACGTGACCATTGTCGAGAACATCAAACACAACAACCTTAGAATCGCCCGCTGGCTCTTCCCCACTTACCTATTCCTGCTAGCGCTATTTGTTCTGCCCATCGCGTCGGCCGGTGCTATCTCACTGCCAACCTTCGCGCTTAACCCGGACTCTTGGGTACTGACCTTACCGTTAAGCCAGGGCTATCCTGGACTGGCAACCTTTGCCTTTATCGGTGGCCTATCAGCGGCGACCAGTATGGTTATCGTGGCCTCTATTACTCTGGCTACCATGGTCTGTAACGACATAGTCATTCCTATTCTGCTGCGCATTCCGAGTCTTCGCATTGCAGAGAGCAAAGATCTTGGCCGACTACTGTTAAGTGTGCGCCGTATCACCATCTTCATGCTTCTGTTGATGGGCTACTTCTACTACCGAATTTTGGGGGACCAGGGTTCCCTCGCCTCCTTTGGTCTACTCGCCTTTGTCGCAGCGATTCAATTCTTACCCAGTATCATCGGTGCGTTGTACTGGAAAGAGGGCAACCGAAGCGGTGCCATTGCTGGCTTAGTAAGCGGCTTTGCACTCTGGTGCTATACGCTAGTCTACCCTGTATTCGAAGTCGCCAATTTAGTTCCTGATACACTGATACGTGACGGTGTCATTCCAACTTGGTTACAACCAACCTCCCTATTTGGAATTCAAGGAATTAACCCACTGACTCATGGTGTCATCTGGTCTCTGGGCATTAACATTCTGGCCTACTACCTAGTATCCAACCTAACGCGCGCCCGCTTGGTGGATCGTATTCAGGCCAGTGCATATGTCGATAGCCGACGCGATGAAACAACAGAGCCAGGCCGTCAGACGACACCCGTCACCATCAGCGACCTGCAGATGCTTGCCGAGCGTTTCTTGGGCATTCGCCGCACACAAGAGGCGATGAACGAGTATTGGAGCAGTCGCGATGAAGAGCCATTGCCAGCGGGTGTCAAAGCGGATAACGAACTGATTCAATACATCGAACGCTTACTGGCCGGTGTGATCGGTGCGTCTTCAGCTCGAATCGTCATGGACTCGACACTGCGCGGTAAAGATATGCAGATTGGCGATGTCGTTGCGATTGTTGATGAGGCATCACAGGCACTGCGTTTCAACAAATCGCTGCTACAGTCGACCATTGAGAACGTCTCTCTGGGCATCAGCGTAGTCGATCAGAAGTATCGTCTGGTTGCATGG
Source organism: Marinobacterium sp. xm-g-59 (assembly GCF_013283315.1). Classification (NCBI taxonomy): domain Bacteria; kingdom Pseudomonadati; phylum Pseudomonadota; class Gammaproteobacteria; order Oceanospirillales; family Oceanospirillaceae; genus Marinobacterium; species Marinobacterium sp. xm-g-59. Next base: position 278,371 of record NZ_WBYR01000002.1, read on the forward strand.
AACCAAAAGTTCATCGACATGTTCGACTACCCAGAAGAGCTAATTAGCGTCGGCCGCCCCATCGAGGAGATTATCCGTTTCAACGCGGTTCATGGTGAGTATGGATTCTCTGGAAACTCCATCGATGAACAGGTTGAACAGCGCATGCAGCTGCTGCGTTCTGGCAAACCGCACGGGTTTGAACGTTATCGCCCGAACGGCCAAGTGTTAGAGGTACGCGGTAACCCGATGCCCGATGGCGGTTACGTCAACACCTACATGGATATTACCGAGCACAAGCGTGTCGAAGACGCACTGCGTGAGAGTGAGCAGAACATCCGCGTCTATACCGACAACGTGCCGGTCATGATCAGCTATCTCGATCCGGAGCAGAACTACCTATTCGTCAACAAAGCGTTTGCTGATGGCGTTGGCATTAACCGACATACCATTGCCGGCACACCTAGTCATACCATCATGCCTAAAGATCAGTATGAGTTGCGCCAGCCGTTCGTGAGACGTGTATTGCAGGGTGAACGTGTCAAATTTGAAGCTCGCTTACCGACCCAAGACGATTCACTGCGCTTTGCTGAGTTAACGATGATTCCGCACATTGGCGAGTACGGGGACATCTTGGGTTACTTCACACTTTACCAAGATATCACAGAGCGCCGTAATGCCGAGATCGCTCTGCAAGAGACTAATGAAAACCTTGAGAAACGTGTTGAAGAGCGCACCCAAGCGGTATCCCTAATTAACAAAGAGCTGCGCAAAGAGAACACCGTCCGTGCGCTAATGGAAGATGAACTACGCCAGGCCAAATCGGATGCTGAAGCGGCCAACTTAGGTAAAACACGATTCTTGGCTGCGGCCAGCCACGACCTGCTGCAACCACTGAATGCGGCTCGTCTCTTCACATCGGCGCTGGCTCAACAGAGTCACCAGAACGAGACCGCACAGTTGGTTGATAACTTGGATGGTGCTCTGCGATCAGCGGAAGAGCTCATTACTGCCATACTGGACATCTCCAAGCTGGATGCCGGTGCGCTAGAGCCCAACATGACTCACTTCTCTGTCCAAAACGTCTTCTCGAACCTGGATACTGAATTCACCGCTATGGCGGAGAAGAAAGGGCTGAAATTCAAGAGTATCGACTGCAAAGCGGTGGTGCATTCAGATCAAACACTACTGCGTCGTATTCTGCAGAACTTCATCTCAAATGCGATCCGCTACACCAACTCGGGCCGAGTACTGCTGGGTGTTCGCCACCACAGCAAGTTTATCCGCATTGAAGTATGGGATACCGGTGTCGGCATTGCAGAGGATAAGATCTCTGAAGTCTTTGAAGAGTTTCGTCGCATCGACAACCCACGCCACTCAGAGGTACAGGGTCTCGGATTAGGCTTGGCGATTACAGAACGTATCGCCAAGATGCTGAAACATAAGCTGAATGTTCGATCCTGGCCGACCAAAGGCACGGTCTTCAGTGTTGATGTTCCGCTGGGCGACCCTGCACTTGCTGTGAAGCAGAAACCACAACAGCGTGGCTGGATCCGCTCGAAAGGCCTAAACGGCGTCAACGTATTGGTGATCGATAACGAACCGAAGATCCTAGAGGGGATGACCGCACTACTGACCGGCTGGAGCTGTGAAGTACGAACCGCCCTCTCCATTCAAGCGGCTGTTGAAACCTGTAGCGATGGTTCATTCAGACCGGACATCATGCTGGTCGATTACCACCTTGGCGAGACCGATACCGGCATCATGGCATTGAAAGAGCTAGCTGAACTGGGACTCGGCGACGTGCCGGCCATCATCATCACCGCCGACCGAACCGACGAGGTTAAAGCTGAAATAACCGAGCATGGCGCAATACTGCTGAACAAACCTGTCAAACCAGCCGCGCTACGCCAACTAATCAGCAAAAACGTCTCGAAGTAGCTGTTGGAGCGGTCTTAAACTTGTTGTTGGAGCGGTCTTAAACTTGTTGTTGGAGCGGTCTTAAAAAGGCCGCGATTTTTTGGTGGCGGTGTCTGCCCTTCAGCCTGACACAGTAAACCTGGGTCTGACCTCCGGTCTGACCCGGTGACACTTCAGCGTCACACCCCAGCCTTCCAACCAGACGTTATCGGATAACGTCGATCACGACCAAAGCCACGATTGGTAATACGCGTACCAATCGGTGCTTGGCGACGTTTGTACTCGTTAATATCAATCAGACGAATCACTCGCAGCACATCGGCCTCGCTGTACCCTTCAGCAATGATCATCTCAGCGCTGTAATCATGCTCAACGTACATTTCGATGATCGCATCCAGCTGACCATAATCTGGCAAGCTGTCTTGATCTGTCTGATCAGGGCGAAGCTCTGCCGAGGGTGGACGAGTGATGACACGCTCTGGGATTACTGGGCTGATCGTATTGCGGTAACGCGATAGCTCATAGACCAGAGTTTTCGGAATATCTTTAAGGACACAGAAACCACCCGCCATATCACCGTACAAGGTCGAATAACCAACGGCCGTTTCCGATTTATTGCTGGTCGTCAGAACGAGGTAGCCTTTCTTGTTGGAAATCGCCATTAACAAGACACCCCGACAGCGTGCTTGCAGGTTCTCTTCCGTTGCATCGACCTCTGTGCCAGCAAATTCGCCCGCCAACTCCTGCATGAATGCTTCATACATCGGTTCAATCGAGATCACTGAGTGGCGAATGCCTAGAGCCTCTGCTTCCAGTGCAGCATCTTCGACACTGATAGAGGAGGTGTACTTAAACGGCATCATGACACACTCAACGCGATCCGGACCCAAGGCATCCACAGCAACTGCAGCCGTTAATGCCGAATCGATACCGCCAGATAGGCCAAACACTACCCCCTTAAAGCCGTTCTTGTTAACGTAATCACGCACACCCATTACAAGCGTTTGGTAGACCATACTATAGTGATCAGCTTCGGGCGTTGAAGGCTGTAGCGGCTCAACAGCACCCGATTCAAGATCGATAGATACCTTGTAGATACCCTCTTCATGATGAGGCGCCATGTAGGCTAGCTGCCCCTTGGCATCCACGACCTGCGAACCACCATCAAAGACCAACTCATCCTGCGCACCCACTTGGTTTACATAGACAATCGGGGCATTTGCAGTGGTTGCACGATCTTGTAACGCCTCGGTACGCTCATTGGTTTTACCCATGTGATAGGGAGATGCATTAGGCACAAGAATCGCTTTAACACCGGCCTCGGCCTGGCGTTGAGTCGGCTCTCTCTCCCAAATATCGGCACAGATTTGCAGCCCTAAAGTGTGACCCTTGTACTCAAATACACCGTCATTAGTGTGCGGTTCAAAGTAGCGATCTTCATCAAAGACAAGATAGTTAGGCAGATGCTGTTTGGCATACTCGATCAACACCTCACCATCCTCAATGATGGCCGCCATGTTGCGTAACTCGCCCTCTTTCTCAGCTGGATAGCCCACCAACAAAGCAATGCCACGGACCTCAGTTTTCAGCCGTTCAAGGGCCTCATCAACCCGACGTTTAAGACTGGGACGCAGCAACAAATCTTCGGGCGGATAACCGGTAATCGACAGCTCAGAAAAGACGATAATATCCGTATCACCTTGAGACGCTGCATCCATAGCAGCATCGATCATCTTTTGTGTATTACCCGGAATATCACCGACAAGAAAATTGATTTGAGCGAGCGCGACGACAAGTTGCTGAGACATAAAGCGATCTGAAATCTTCAAATTAAATAGATTGCCAAAGTATACGCACATCCCCCGTAGGAGGGAATTTGAGCAAAGCGAAAAAGCCCGAAAATTCATTCATGGCGACTGGCTTCAGCCTATCACCACCCCAATAAAAAGCACCCTGTTGGAGCTTTCTCAAAGAGGAAGCGATCAGGTGACTGGTTTTAACCTGTCATCCGCACCATGGAAAAACACACCCTGTAGGAGGCCACCCAAAGGGACGCCGACCGCTTTTAATCATCCGCAGATGTTTGGCAGAAACTTGGCAAATACTCACTAGGAATCAACGACTCATCCGAATCATCGCTAATACATCGCCAAGTCGTCGGAAAATCCGGATTCTCCGCCCGCAACACAAACCGCCGCCCTTCCAACTCATCAATATTGGCAATTGATACCCGAATTTCGCCGGAGGAATGACTCCACCATGCATTCTTTACATAAGCGGAGTTATCCCCAAAGTATTCATTACTGACGCCTAGTTCACTAAGGGCTGTATTCCATTTCAAATCTTTTAAACCTGAAGTACCGCCATTCGCAATCGCATAATCAACCAGCGCCAGCTTAATCGGCTCCGTTGCTGCCAGAGCATCGATCAACTTGGCACGCACCGTGAATTGAGTATACGCAGGCAGTGCAATTGAAGAGAGAATAGCGATGATCACGACCGCGATCATCAGTTCGATGAGGGTATAGCCACCCATCCTTGGGTGCTTGTAACCGTCCATGGTATCTCCCGTTTAGAATTATTCAGTTTATAGTTGCATTGATAGTGCCAGAGTTTTCGGAATCTGGAACTACAACAGCCGTAACAACTGCATTCCGTGCATTTTCACCTGTACCGACAACAATAGTGTCTCCAATATTTAAACTACCGCTACTTACAGCACATGCATCAGTTATTGTAACTGTCCCTCCATCTTGTATTTCAGAGCCCACCTTTTTTGTACAGCTAACCGAATCATTCTCTTGATAATCGAGGGCCTTGTTATTAAAACCAGAACTACCAGTGTTATTTAACAGCACAACATCATACTGTCCTGAATAATCTATGGACGGACAAGTTCCAATTACCACTGATAGTTCTGAACCTGAAATATTCGATATTATGTTACTGAATACTTCCTGCCCCCCAAGTGGATTACACACTTCATAGGCATCAGGTACATTGTGTGAAATTGTTATTGAATCACTATAGGGCACCCCATCAGGAACAAACACTTTGCAGCTGTATGTGTTATCTGTATTTGTGCAGATATCGACATTAGTACAACTACTAATGTCGACTGAGCCGTCCGAATTTCTCTCACAACTTTTTATATCCCCTGAGGGGTATTGAGATGTTGAAGATGCAACTACAGACCCATAAGATGAAGATACAGTCCCCGTAATACTATATATGCTTACTGTGCTTGTTGAAGCCAATGCGCTTGGTATTGTTCCAGGACAACTGAAGGAGCCCCCTACCTGAAGACAGATAAAGTCCCCTCCGTTTGACTCAAATGAGGTTATTCCCACAGGGAATAAACCGCTGTAACTAGCAACACTAACTGTATTCATCTGTGCAATACAACTATCATCTAAATCCAAAGAATTTGAAGGCGTTCCGACAATCATGAAGTCATGATTTGGATCGCCAATAACTACATTAGATTCGGTACTAGCATCCGCGTAACCATAAATATCACCCTCACCTATACCATGTGAAATCAACAATAAATTACCACTAGAATCAACACCATAATAATCATCGGTACCAATCCGAGTTCTAGCTATCGTGTACCCCCTGTAAGCTCTTCGATACTCAGAAGGTTCAAGCCAAACAGCATGACGGCTCAAATCGGTACCATCATTTGTATATGCTGGGTCTCCTACACAATGATCCTCAAAATTAGTTGTATCTACATCTATGTTTCCATACCAACCAGCGCCAAAATAGCAAATGTATTCTACAAACCAATCACTCCCAGATTGATTTGGAGAACCGTGAGGACAAATACCCGTGTCAGAAGGTTTAACAACAATTGAGCTAACTGAATCACTTGTCATATTTGCAGACGAAACATCTACATAAACAACACCACGTATTTCAGAAAAAGCATCGCCACTATATGTTAATAAAGGCAAAGCACCTGAGGCCGTGTTGTAGACCAAGGCAACACCTACTCCATCTGCACCAGATACAACGCTCATATCTTCTAAACGAAAGTCTGGATTAAAGTTACCTCCTGGTGCATTAGTTTGGTCATACTTAGCACCGCCAGTTGGAGGATTTATATAAAAAGGAGTGCCACTACCGCTACCACTGCCCGTATTTACCAATGCTTTTGAATCATAAATATCGTCGACAACTGATGTTCTTAAACTGACTTCTTGGCCATCCCAACTAACTTGAATCAATGCATCAAGCACCTCACCGGAGGTTGAATCTCTGGAAGCTAACGCACTACTGATGATAAATTGCCCATTGGCACCATTAATTGGCGAGTTTACTGTCGGCCAGATAGCAGAAGGGGGCGACAAGCTTGCAAAATTATTTGCCGCAAGAGAATGCAAAACTTCAATTTGGTTTTGAGCTATTGATAATGCTTCTGCATGAGCTTTGGTATTGGAAGACTCCTTTATCCAATAACTAGAAAACAAACCTATACCCAAAAGGCCTACGGCCGAGACAATAAGTGCAATTAAGGCCTCTATGAGAACAAAGCCTTTACAAGTATTACGAACCACCATCACCAGTCCCTCCATGTTCCCACAGAAACGCCTGCATTAGACTCGTCACCTATAATGCTCGTGAGTGATGAATCGAAAACAACTGTAAAACCACCTTTACCTATATTTATGGCACCTCTTACGATAAGCGTACCAAAGAAGGCAGCAGAACCGTTTGCAGAATTTATGTCACCGTCCACATACATGACTCCGTAATGCCTGGCATTAGAATTAACTTCAAAGTCACCATCGATAATTAATGCTTTCGGTTCAGACGGGCTTCCAAGAACTAGATTTGGGCTTATCGTGTTATCACCACTACTAAACAAACAAACCTTAGACCCTTCAGCATCAGCTAAAGTTTGAATTTCAGAATCAGATTTTCCGTCAACATCGATCCAATTCGTGCAAAAAGATGACATTTTTTTTCCAAGAAACGCTCTCTGAAAATCACTCTCAGACAATCCAGAAAGTTGCGGGTCTTGGTCTATAACATCGGCACCAATATACGTTTCACTTCCGGATTTACCTGTTCCTATCTGGCAGGACACAGGGTCGGGATTAAAATTGGTGGTGTTGTAAGTACATGTAGTACTTCCAAGCGCCGGCACCCAAGTACTTGCGGAACCTGTTAACCCAGAAGCGCCACCGCTCCAAATTGTGAAATTACCTTGGGTGTTTATTATGGTCATCCCACCACTAGCCGATATCACTCCGGCTGTTACAACAGATACCTCTGGGAGCTCAATCTCAGTATATGCCATCTGCGACTGTATTCGGCGCAACACGCTTGCATCATCACTCTCACCTGTAGCATATATGACTAAAGGTGATTTTGATGAACTTCGCCAATAACTCCAGCTCTCAGCAGCGCCAGAAATAGAGCCTGATGCTTTTGAAGCTTCCAACGGCAAATCGCTTGTGGATCTCAACTGATTTACGGCTGATGCAAATCCTGAACGCGCAGCTTCAAAAGCTTTGGCCGCACGAATTTCGTCTGCCACAACTTGTTTTTCATTGATAATTGAAGATGAAATAGTAAAAGCTGTAATAGTTGTAGCGATCAACAGAACGACAACGGTAACAAGTGTCGCAATGCCTTTTTGATTTTTTATTCGGTGAGAAATGATCATTTTCAGTCCTCAACGTAGTTGTTAGGAATTAATATAGAGACTGATTTAGTAGAGCTGAGTGATTCAGTCGCATGAGATGCAGTAATAGATAGATCAACCGTTCGTGTGTAGACGGTAACGCTACCGTTAGCTGTGGATACGGCATTCAAAGTAATCGTTAGATCACTAATATCCATAACTGATTCATCTGTGATTGCAGTCCAATGTGTTTTGTCAAAGACAGGGTCACAGTTGGCTGACTCGTCTGCTTTTGTATGAATTACTCCACTATCAAGACGAAAACCTTTCTGATCCGTTGAATCAGCGGAACTATCGGCATCATCAGAATTAACATCGTAACCATACAAAATGCAGTCTCCACTCACATTAACATCTAGAGCGGAGCTAGTTGTCTGGTAGTAACTATTACTACCTTGAGCCGAATAGCCATGACGACGAATCTCGCCGCTCATGGTATCTAGAAGAATGCTCAATTCTCGGTTGAGTTGAGTCGAGGCCAAGGTTGTTTTACTCACGTTAAATATCTGCAGGTAGAGAAACAGCGCTCCAGAGAGAACGATAAGACCCACAGCCATTCCGATCATCAGTTCAATCAAGGTATAGCCAGACTGAAACTTCATTCTCACTCTACTCATCTACCACCCTAATCAACTGATTATTGGAAATGGATATTTTTCGAGAATCACCGTTTTCACCAGTGACTGAAATAGAGACTGACGCAGCTGACAATGCCGGCATTACAAACGCTGTACTTACTCCTGTTAAAACCGTGACGCCAGGGTAATCACGTCCGTGAGCATAGATTGGTGCATCCGATGATGCACAAGTTGCGTCACTCGCACTGGATGCATAGGCACACCAGTCACCCGAATCATCGCTGACAAAGAAGTATCTAGTGCGATTGTTCGATACAGCTTGGCGCCTAGCCAATATTGCCTGACTGTAGATTGCCTGAGCAGCACCTAACAGACGCTCTCTAGCGATGTAATCTTGGTATGAAGGTATAGCGATAGCCGCAATGATTCCGATAATAGCGACTGTCACCATCACCTCAACCATAGTGACGCCTTTCTGATTTATGCCTATGCGCTGCATTATCGTTCCCAACAGGTATCTAATGGAGCAGTAGAAACATCAACTGCACCAGCCCGGTCAGCAATAAATTCAGTACAAGTAGAGTCAGTATGAGGTGATTTTGGTACTGCCGATAGATAATATAACGATTCTGTAGGTGCAGACGCACCCGATACAACACTTATACTCCAATAGCCTTCAGGCGAAACAGAAAGATCCTCACCTAAGACACTTGATGAATCTGTAGCGAACGATACGTTGTTAGCCCGATACTTCTCTTGAGCAATTCGAAGCGCAGCCAATCCATTCATCGCGTCTCCACGCTTGGCTCGAAGCACATAATCCTGATAAGCCGGATAAGCGATGGCCGCAAGAATTCCGATGATCGTCACTACGATCATCAATTCAATCAGAGTAAAGCCTTTTTGGTGACGCATTGAGTCCCTCCGTTACATTCATTAAATATAGCAGAGGAACAGAAAATGGAGGGGGTTTTACTGAATATTCAGAACCTGAACTTCGAAAAGAATCGTTTTTCCTGCAAGAGGGTGATTGAAATCAACCTCCACACGCTCGTCATCGAACTCGACGATGACACCGGGCAGTTCGCCACCGGGCTCTTGGAATGAGATGACCAAGCCTGGCTCTAGCTCCATATCTTTGAAGTCTGAGCGTTTCATGGTTTGGATGTTGCTTGGATTGTGCTGACCAAAGCCGCGCTCTGGATCGATGGTTAGATCGAGATGATCGCCCACTTTTAGCCCAGACAAAGCGGCTTCAAAGCCTTCTGGGATATTACCATCGCCCACTTCGAATTCGACCGGAGCGCCTTCGAAGTTAGAGTCTACGATCTGTCCATCGGTGAGTTTGATCGCGAAGTGCATGGTCACTTTACGGCCCTGTTCAATGGTGAGTTCGCTCATCTATTTGCTCCGGTCTTTTGATAAAAATAGTGCATCAACAATCAATGCGATGGCGCCGAGGGTGATACCCACATCGGCGATATTAAAGGCTGGGAAATACCAACCTGCGTAGTGAAAGGATAGAAAATCCACCACATAACCGTGAACAGTACGGTCAAAAAGATTGCCCAGAGCACCACCTAAAATAGCGGCATAGCCAAAGGCTTGAATCTTTTGCTCTGGCTCCGTTTGGCGAAGCCAGTGAACAATCAACACACTCACGACAACCGCAATGGCCACAAATAGCCAGCGCTGCCACCCCGCTTCACTGGCTAAAAAGCTAAAGGCTGCGCCAGTATTATGTAGCAGCCTTAAATCGAAGATGGGAAGAATAGAGATCGGCAGGTTGTAGCTCAGCATACTGGATGCCAACGCTTTACTGCCAAGATCAAGCACTACAATGGCTAGGCTGAGCCATAGCCACTGCAGTGCAGAAAGGTTACGCGTAGTGACGCTGCTCACCTTCGCCCTCTACGTTATCGACACAACGTGTACACAGCTCTGGGTGATCGGCGTTTTGGCCGACATCTTCACGGTGGTGCCAACAACGAGCACACTTCGCCTCTTCCGACGCTTTAACTGCGACTTTAAGGCCTTCAACCGCCGTTTCACGAGCGTCTGCGCCATTCGCTAGCGGCTCAATGCTAGCAGTCGAAGTAATCAATACGAAGCGAAGCTCATCACCTAGGCGATTCAGATCAGCAGTGATCTGCTCATCAGCATAGAGTGTCACTTCAGCGGCTAACGAAGCTTTAACTAGCTTCTCGTTACGCGCCTCTTCCAAACACTTGTTAACCGCCTGTTTAACCTGCAGCACACGCTCCCAGTACTCACGACCAAAGGCATCGTCTGCAGTCATCTCAAACAAACCTTCGTACCAGGTCGTTAGCATGGCACTTTCAGGGTTGTTACCTGGTAGCACTTCGATGATCTCATCAGCGGTGAAGCTCAAGATCGGTGCAATCCAGCGAACCAGTGCCTGCGCAATGTGGTACAGAGCCGTCTGACATGAACGACGCGCCAAGCTATCTGGCTTAGTCGTGTACTGACGATCTTTAATGATGTCTAGGTAGAAACCACCCAGCTCTTGTGCACAGAAGTTGTGAACTTGCTGGTAAACATCCAAGAAACGGTAGCTGTTGTAAGCATCGATCACTCGCTGCTGCAAACGGTAAGCCGAATCAACCGCCCAACGATCCAGCGCCAGCATCTCTTCTGGTTTTACGCTGTGCGCTTCTGGGTCAAAACCGTTTAGGTTCGCCAGTAGGAAACGCGATGTGTTACGGATACGACGATAGCTGTCTGCCGTACGCTGAAGAATCTGATCCGAAACAGCCATATCACCAGAGTAGTCTGTAGAGGCAACCCACAGGCGAAGAATATCCGCACCCAGTTTGTCATTCACCTGCTGTGGTGCAATGACGTTACCCAGTGACTTAGACATCTTGTAGCCCTTCTCATCAACAGTAAAGCCGTGAGTCAGAACCTGCTTGTACGGTGCACAACCGTTAATCGCGATAGATGTTTTCAGTGACGACTGGAACCAACCTCGGTGCTGATCCGACCCTTCTAGGTACATATCAGCTGGGAAGTGCAGGCTCTCTTTGGTACGCAGAACTGAGTGGTGCGTGACACCCGAATCGAACCAAACGTCCATGGTATCGGTCACTTTATCGTAATCCGCTGCTTCTTCACCCAACAGCTCTGCTGGATCTAGATCAAACCATGCGTCGATACCGGTCTCTTCGATACGCTGCGCAACCTGCTCGATCAACTCAGTCGTGCGTGGGTGAAGTTCACCTGTCTGCTTGTGAGTGAATAGCGTAATCGGCGTACCCCAAGTACGTTGACGTGATACACACCAATCTGGGCTCTGACCAACCATCGCTTCGATACGTGTCTGACCCCAATCTGGGAACCACTGTACGCCCTTGATCGCATTCATTGCGTCCGCTTTCAGGTTCTCTTTCTCCATAGAGATGAACCACTGCGGCGTTGCACGGTAGATCAGTGGCGTTTTGGTACGCCAGCAGTGTGGGTAGCTGTGTTGGAAACGTTTCAGGTGAACCAACTTACCTTCACGCTCAAGCGCTTCCGTCACTGGTGCATCCGCCTTGTAGACATGGATGCCAGCAAATTCACCTGCCGCGTCGGTGTAGACACCATCCGCTTGAACAAGGTTGAGGGTTTTAAGGTCGTAGCGATTGCCAACAATGAAGTCGTCCATACCGTGATCAGGCGCCGTATGGACCGCACCGGTACCTGCATCTGTTGTAACGTGATCACCCAAAATCACAGGCACTTCACGGTCGAATACAGGGTGTTCAAGTTTCAGTAGCTCCAGCGCCGCACCATTCACACGACCCAACATTTCGTACTTATCAACACCCCAGCGTTCCATGATCGACTCAACCATCGACTCGGCTAGAACCTGGTAATCAACACCGCTCTCAAGGTGAACTTCAACCAGGGCATACTCCAACTCACCGTTAACCGATACAGCTTGGTTAGCAGGAATTGTCCAAGGTGTGGTTGTCCAGATGACAAGCGAAACGTTTTGTTTGTCAGTGCCGAACAGTGCATTTACTTTGGCTTGATCGACAAAGGTGAAACGCACATCGATCGCAGTAGAGGTTTTGTCTTGGTACTCAACCTCAGTCTCAGCCAAGGCTGATTTACCGACGACACTCCAGTAGACCGGTTTGTAACCTTTCACTAGGTGGCCACGTTCTGCAATTTTACCCAATGCACGAACGGTATTGGCTTCGGTTTTGAAGTTCATCGTTAGGTAAGGGTCATCCCAATCACCCTGAATACCTAGACGAATAAAGTCCTCTTTCTGACCGGCGATCTGCTCAGTCGCATAGGAGCGACATTTAGCACGGAAATCCGCGTAAGAAACTTTCTCGCCCGCTTTACCGATCAGTGTCTCAACCTTGTGCTCGATTGGTAGACCGTGACAGTCCCAACCCGGCGTGTAAGGCGAGTCAAAACCACTTAGGGTTTTGGATTTGATGATCATATCTTTGATGATCTTATTCACCGCGTGACCAATGTGAATGCTGCCGTTAGCGTAAGGAGGGCCATCGTGCAGAATAAATTTTGGTCGACCTGCGCTCACTTCACGAATTCGTGCGTAAAGATCCATCTCTTTCCATTTAGCAAGACGCTTAGGTTCAGCAGATGGCAGGTTACCGCGCATTGGGAACGCAGTTTCCGGCAGGTTTAGAGTCGGTTTGTAATCGGTCATCAATCCAGTCCCAGTTTAGGTATTTGCGGCAGCGAACCAAGCGCGCGCTGCAGCGATATCTTTTGCGATCTGTTCTCGCAAAGCATCCAATCCATCAAAGCGTTGCTCCGCACGCATTGGATGTAAAAATTCAACACTGAGCAGCTCACCATAGAGCTGCCCCGTAAAATCTAGCAGGTGCACTTCCAATACAGGACGAACACCATTAAGTGTCGGCCGACTGCCAACATTGCAAATCGCGTTGTAGGCCTTACCCGCCAAGTGCGCCCTTACCGTGTAGACACCCCGCATAGGGCAGGCGTACTTGTGCATGCGTACATTGGCTGTCGGAAAGCCGAGCTCACGACCCACTTTTTGCCCATGTTGCACACGGCCGGTGACGCGATAGCGACGCCCTAACAAACGAGCAGCTAAGGATAAGTTGTTAGCGGTAAGCGTTTCACGAACGCGTGAACTGCTGACGCGCTCATCCTCTAAAATCAGTGTCGGTGTGTCAGCGACGGTAAAACCGTGTGATTCACCTGCAGCCTTAAGCAGTGCGTAATCGCCACGGCGATCACAACCAAAACGAAAATCATCACCCACCACAAAGTGCTTTACATCCAAGCCCTTCAGCAGCAGCTCATCAATAAACGCCTCAGCTGACAGTGAACGTAAACGCTCGTTGAAGCTAAGACACAGCACGCGATCAACCCCTTCAGCTTCTAACAGGCGAAGCTTCTCGCCGAAACGCGTTAGGCGAGGTGGCGCTGACTCTGGCGAAAAAAATTCACGTGGTTGCGGTTCAAATACAATCACAACAGAGGGCAAACCCAGTTGTTGCGCTTTTTCTCGCACACCCGACAGTATCATCTGATGACCTAAGTGAACGCCGTCAAAGTTACCGATCGTCGCAACGCAGCCGCGATGATGATCGCGTAAATTGTGAAGCCCTCGAATCAGTTCCATTGCGTTATCAGTTTCACCCAAGCATCAGACAAATAATAAACGCGCGATTATAGCGCATACAGGCCCCTCTAATTAAGACCTAAAGCACTATGTTTGAAGGAAATTTAGCCGCGCAAATGACGAATTCGCACACCGGAAAGGATCAAAGCGGCGCAGTAAACCAGAACAGCACTAGCCACGAGCAGGAACATCCACTCGACTCTCTGCCACAAACCGGCCGATAACCAGTCGGAAGCAGCTGGTGCGAACAGAAGAATAACCGCCGCCATCAATGCATTGGCAAACAACAACTGCATCGACCACCTTAACCAGCCAGTTTGCCACTTGAAGACACCCTGTTTAATTAAGCCATGCAACAACCAACCCGCATTCATGAAGGCCGACAGCGCGGTTGCTAAAGCAAGTCCTGCATGCGCCAGAGGGAAGATAAGAATCAGGTTAAATACCATATTCGCCACCATCGCTTTAACAGCAATTTTGACGGGGGTTTTGGTATCTTGGCGAGAGAAGTAGCCAGGCGCCAGCACCTTGATGAGCATAAATGCGAGCAGACCTAAGCCATAAGCGCGAAGACTCATAGCCGCCATACTGACATCGCGATCGGTCATCTCACCATAGTGGAACAGCGTCGTTAGCAGAGGCTCCGCCAACAGAATCAGCGCCACAGCCGAAGGAATGCCGATCAAAAGCACCATTCGCACCGCCCAATCCAACATCTTAGCGAACTCTTCCCCTGACTTTTCAGAGTGTTTACGAGAGAGGCTTGGCAGAATCACCGTCGCAATCGCGATACCAAATACCCCCAAGGGTAGCTCTACAAGACGATCTGAGTAGTAGAGCCAAGAGACACTGCCCGTCTGCAAGAACGAGGCAAGCACGGTATCCAGTAGCAGGTTAATCTGTGCAACCGATACACCAAATAGAGCCGGCAGCATCAGTTTCAGGATGCGCCGAACCCCTTCATCCTTCCAACCGGCTTGCGGCACGGGCAACAGACGCAAGCGCGCTAAAAACGGCAACTGGAACAGCAGTTGGACGGTACCGGCCATCAACACACCCCAAGCCAGCGCCATAATGGGCGGATCAAACATGGGGCTTAGGTAGACCGCTGAACCGATCAGACAGACATTGAGCAACACGGGGGTAAACGCGGGCACCGCAAATCGCTCATAGGAGTTAAGAATGGCACCACAAAATGCGGTTAGGGATATCAGCATCAGATAGGGGAAGGTAATGCGCAGCATGTCAGCCGCAAGACCAAAGCTCTCGGAGCCTGACATATAGAACCCAGGCGCAAACAGCATCGCCAATAGGGGCGAACCCAGACTGCCCAGCAGCGTGACCAGCAACAACACCGAACCCAAGCTGCCGGCGGTACGATTGACGAGAAATTGAACCGCAGTTAGATCACGTTGCGATCGATACTCAGAGAGCACCGGCACGAAAGCCTGAGCAAAAGCCCCTTCAGCAAAAAGACGTCGTAAAAAGTTGGGAATTTTAAATGCGACAAAAAAGGCGTCGGATGCACCGCTGGCACCAAAGTAACCCGCGACCACCACATCACGAATTAATCCCAGCACTCGCGAGATCATGGTCATGATGCCAACTACAGCACTTGAGCGCAGCAGACCGCCGCCAGATGTCGCTTTTTGACTCAACTTTTAACCTCAAAGTGCCGAATTAATCCGTCGATTATCGCCTACCTAAGAAGAAGGTCAACTAAAAGTGCATTTCTTCTGTGTTTAATGCTTGACAGACGGCAACGATATCGGAATAATTTCGCATCCAATTTTGAGAGACACTTGTCTCGTTTATTTAACTCAAATTTAAGGAGCTCAGCTGTGGCAAATTCCGCAGGATCTCGTAAACGTGCTCGCCAGGCGGAAAAGCGTCGTCAACATAACGCTAGCCTGCGCTCCATGGTACGTACTTACATCAAGAAAGTACTAAAAGAAGTTGCTGGTGGTGACCAAGCTGCTGCTAACGAAGCATTCAAAGTTGCTCAGCCTATCCTAGATAGCTCAGTAAACAAAGGAATCTTCAAGAAGAGCGCTGTTGCACGCACTAAGAGCCGCCTAAACGCACGCATCAAAGCGATGGCTGCATAAGCGACTGCTTAAAAGCTTTTCTAAAAACCCGCTTATTAGCGGGTTTTTTGTTGCCTGCAATCTGGAAGATGCTGACAGAGCACATACCGGTGACAGTAATTTGCTCCTGCAATTACTGTATACATCACATCCTTGTGCTTAACAGGCTTTAGCCTGTCATCCACTGGTAGACCTTACTGCCAATCTGGAAAACACCGATAAAGCAGATGACAGGCTGAAGCCTGTCACTGGTGCTATTAGCTAGAGGATTAACCTGCTGGGATAGCGGTTGTCAGGCTGAAGCCAGACACCAAAACCGCTCCAACGATTTAAGCCAACGCCATATTATCGCGATGGACTAGCTCTGGATCGGTGATATGACCGATAAGGGATTCGATCTCTTGGCTGGCGTGACCTTTGATACGGTCCGCCTCATCGAAGGCGTAGTTAACCAAGCCGCGTGCGATAACCTCACCGTCAGTATCGACCAGCTCGACCATCTCACCCCGTGAGAAATCACCCTCTACTTTGACAACGCCCGCAGGCAGCAGTGATTTGCCACCCGTTTTAAGCGCTTTCACCGCGCCAGCATCCAAGACTAGACGACCACGCGCCTGAAGATGCCCTGCGATCCAGTGTTTACGCGCAGCTTGGCGACCGTGATCAGGTACTAACAACGTACCAATCTCTTCACCCGAGAAGATTCTTAACAACGCACTCTCTTCACGACCGCTAGCAATAACCGTTACAGCACCTGAACGAGCCGCAAGTCGAGCAGCACGCACTTTGGTTGCCATACCACCACGACCCAACTTACCACCGCCACCGGCGATCTGAAGGAAGTGATCATCTTCGGCACGACCTTCGGCGATTAATTCAGCATTAGGGTTAGAGCGAGGATCCGCAGTGAACAGCCCTTTCTGATCCGTCAGTAGAATGAGCGCATCAGCTTCAATGGCATTAGCCACCAACGCACCGAGCGTATCGTTATCACCAAACTGAATCTCACTGGTCACAACCGTGTCATTCTCATTAACGATGGCTACAACGCCCAGATCGATTAGAGAGCGCAACGTCGAACGTGCGTTTAGATAACGCTTACGGTTAGAGAGGTCATCATGCGTCAGAAGAACCTGAGCGGTATGAAGGTTGTGTTGCTGAAAGCTGGACTCATACGCTTGCACCAAACCCATCTGACCGACAGCGGCGGCGGCTTGCAGTTTATACATCTCGCTTGGACGTTCTGACCAGCCCAAACGATTCATCCCCTCGGCTACAGCACCCGAAGAGACAAGAACCACCTCAACACCTTGCTGCACCAGTTTAGCGATCTGCTCAACCCAGCCAACAATCGCTTGCTGATCTAGACCTTTACCATCATCCGTCAGCAGCGCACTGCCGATTTTGACGACCCAACGACCCTTTTCTGTTAACCGTTGACGTGATGCAGACATGTTACTTTACGTACTCCACTTCAACATCGTAATCGTCATCATCGAAGTCATCCCAATCATCAGCTTCGCCCGCTTCACGACGCGCACGCATTTCGGCACGCATACGCTCAAGATTTTCACGCGCTTCACGGTCAATCTGCATACGCAGCTCACGCTCTGCATCCACCAATTCTGGATTCTCTGCAAGCGCCTCTTTCTTCTCATCAAGATAGTCTTGCAACTGATGGACCAAAAGATCAGTGCCTTGCTTGTTAATCGCAGAGATACGGAATACCGGACCATCCCATTCCAACGCATCGATCACTGACTGACAACGCTCTTCAAGCTCCTCTTCTGGCACCATGTCGATCTTATTCAGCAACAACCAGCGAGGCTGATCAGCCAAGGTAGGCGAGAACTTATTCAGCTCATTAACTGCAGTGACCGCTGCTTCAGCAGGTGTCACCTCGTCCCAAGGCGCCATATCAACCAGGTGCAACAGTACACGGTTACGCGCCAAGTGTTTTAGGAAGCGAATACCAAGACCGGCACCCTCTGCGGCACCTTCAATGATTCCAGGGATATCGGCAACGACGAAACTGCGGTGCGCTTCGGTGCGAACGACACCCAGGTTAGGTACCAAGGTAGTGAATGGGTAGTTAGCCACTTTAGGCTTAGCGGCTGAGATCGAACGAATCAGCGTCGATTTGCCGGCATTTGGCAGACCAAGAAGGCCGACATCAGCCAGGACACGCAACTCCAGACGAACGTTACGCAACTCACCCTCGGAACCTTTAGTCGTTTGACGAGGCGCACGGTTTACACTGCTTTTAAAACGCGTATTACCCAAGCCGTGCCAACCGCCCTGAGCGATCTTTTCGACCTGACCGACAGCCGTCAGATCCGCCAACACCTCATCGGTATCCACATCCACAATGGTGGTACCGACTGGCACTTTAAGCACCAGATCTTCCCCTTTGGAACCGGTACACTGACGACCCTGACCGCCCTCACCGTTTTGTGCTTTGTAGTGACGCGTAAAGCGGTAATCGATTAGCGTATTAAGACCTGAATCGGCTTCGACAAAAATAGAACCACCATCACCACCGTCGCCACCATCTGGGCCACCTTTTGGAATGTACTTCTCGCGACGGAAACTCATACAACCGTTTCCGCCTTTACCGGCTTGTACGGTAATCAGTGCTTCATCAACAAACTTCATCTCTTTCTCCTAAATGGAGGAAAAATAGGGCCAGATCGTCTACCAAAACTAACGACATGATCCTATTTTCCCTCAGTGGGCTGATTTTACTCTGGTAAGAATCAACCTTACATGCTTTTTTAATCTTTATGCCTTTTGAAACCGCGTCTGGCTTCAGCCTGACACGCTGACACGGCCTAAAAAACAAAAAAACCCGCCTAAGCGGGTTTTTTACGTAACAACGAAACTTAGGCAGTTTCGATGCTAACGAATTTACGGTTGTGAGGGCCTTTAACTTCGAACTTAACAACACCGTTTGCTTTCGCAAATAGAGTGTGGTCTTTGCCGATGCCTACGTTTGTACCAGCGTGGAATTTAGTACCGCGCTGACGAACCAGGATGTTACCCGCAAGTACTTCCTGACCACCAAAACGTTTAACGCCTAAGCGTTTCGACTCCGAGTCGCGTCCGTTACGCGTTGAGCCGGCTGCCTTCTTATGAGCCATTCTCTAATCTCCTAGATTCGTTGATCAGCCGTTAATGCCAGTGATTTTAACTTCAGTGTACCACTGACGGTGGCCCTGACGCTTCATGTGGTGCTTACGACGACGGAACTTGATGATTTTCACCTTGTCACCGCGACCGTGTGATACCACTTCAGCAGAAACTTTAGCACCTTCAACAACTGGCGCGCCAACTTTAACGTCGTCGCCGTTGCTAACAAGTAGTACGCGATCGAAATCAACGTTTGAACCAGCTTCAACAGCTAGCTTTTCTACTTTAAGGGTCTGACCCTCTTGTACGCGGTACTGTTTACCACCGCTTACGATTACTGCAAACATCTGTGTTCTCCAATATTTTGCTTACCCGGCTACTAATACGAAACCTGCTCTGAAGGGCTGATGTCTTACGACACCCTCGCACAGGGAGCGTTATTTGG
The DNA here is from genome assembly GCF_013283315.1 of Marinobacterium sp. xm-g-59. Taxonomy (NCBI): domain Bacteria; kingdom Pseudomonadati; phylum Pseudomonadota; class Gammaproteobacteria; order Oceanospirillales; family Oceanospirillaceae; genus Marinobacterium; species Marinobacterium sp. xm-g-59. Next base: position 297,842 of record NZ_WBYR01000002.1, read on the forward strand.
ACAAGCTAGGGCGCAGAATAATACAGAACCCCCCACTCAAACTCAACCCTTATTTACACTAAATTGAGGCATTGGAAGGCCTATACACCAGAGTCATATTGACACCCCCGCTCTCACCCCCTAGCATCCGTCTGTCATTTATAAGTAGTAACCAAAATGCAACCACACCAACTCAACCCACTGATCGAGCCTCAATTCGATGCCGTTACGGATTACATCCTTAACAATCTTGGCTCCAATGTCCCTCTAGTAGAGAAGATTGCACATCACATTGTTGAAGGTGGCGGTAAGCGCTTGCGTCCGTTGTTGGTTCTACTGGCTGCCAATGCCGCTGGCTATAAAGGGGAACAACACATTCCACTGGCAGCGGTCATCGAATTCATTCATACGGCAACACTGCTGCATGACGATGTGGTCGACAACTCTGAGCTACGTCGCGGTAACGCCACCGCAAACGCTCAGTGGGGTAATGCGCCGAGCGTATTAGTCGGTGACTTCCTCTACTCTCGCTCATTCCAGATCATGGTTGAGATTGGCCGCATGGAGATCATGCAGGTCATTTCACACGCCACTACGATCATTGCCGAAGGCGAAGTTCTGCAGCTGCTAAACCAGCGCAACCCAGATACCAGTGAAGAGTCTTACCTTCAGGTCATTCTTGGCAAAACGGCCATGCTGTTTGAAGCAGCAACAGAGGTCGGAGCAATTCTAGCGGACAGCTCTGCAGAGAATCGCGAAGCCCTAAGACTTTATGGTCGCCACCTTGGCATCGCCTTCCAAATCGTCGATGACCTACTCGATTATCTATCTGATAGCGAAACCATGGGTAAGAACGTTGGTGATGACCTCGCCGAAGGCAAAGCCACACTGCCGCTGATTCATGCAATGCGCGTCGGCAGCGATGAAGATAGAGAGTTGATTCGCCAAGCGATTCGCAAAGGCGGACTGGATGATTTATCACCGGTACTCGAGATCGTGCAACGCAATGGATCGATCGACTACTCGCGTCAAAAAGCAGCCGAAGAGATCGATAAAGCGAAAAACGCCATCGCCTCTCTACCAGACACTTCGTTTAAAGAGACGCTGAATCAGATTGCTGATTTGGCTATCGCAAGAACCCAGTAGACGACCGGTGTCTGACCTATGGTCTGACACCGCTCTATTGTTACACTGCGGATTCTGGAAGACGCTGATAAAGTCGGGTCAGACCAGAGGTCAGACCCCCGCCTTACCGACGCACCAACCGATAAACCACTTCACGCTGATTTTCAAAACGCCCTTCACTTAGATCAGCGCTATCAAGCTCTTCAATCTCAAACTCAGCAGAGAATAGACGTTGCACTTCATCACCTTTTACTGAGAACGGCGGTTCGTCTCTAGGATTGTCATACTCAAGCGCAATCAACAAAATCTGATCGCCTGCAACCGTCACCTTAGCAATATGGGCGGCGTAGTCGATTCGCATCTCAGGCGGTAGTGCTATCAATGCCGCTCGATCGTAGATGGCTCGCGGGTTATTGAGCGCTGCACGGGTGGTTTTAAACACATCACCAGCCAACAGAGAGATTCCATCACGCTCACGACGGTGAAAAGCACCATCGCCAATGGCATCGATATCGACACCCTGCTCTGCAAAAAAGTCACGGCACGCCAGATCACTCAACTCAACACCGGTCACCTTATGACCCTGTTCACGCAACCAGAGCATGTCACGGCTTTTACCACAGAGCGGGACAAAGACAGACTCCTCTCCAGACAGCTCAAGTGTGGACCAATATTTCGTCAACCAATGGTTAAAATCTGACTGGTGAAAACCGATGCGATTTTCAGTCCAGCGCTCATGCCAGAAGGCGTGTTTCATAGGGGTTTTTCCTTAAAATGGGGTGATTCGGGTAATTTAACTGATCGATGTCGTGCTTAGCGAGCCCTAAAAAGGTATAATCCGGCAAATTTTTGTAATTAAGACTGTGAATTAGAACACCATGACTAGACAATCATCTTTTAACCGTGACGAACTTCTAAGCTGTGGCCACGGCGAAATGTTTGGCGAAGGCAACGCCCGCCTACCTGTTGGCAACATGCTTATGATGGACCGTATTACCAAGATCTCTGCTGAAGGTGGCGAGCACGGTAAAGGCGAAATCATCGCTGAACTTGATATCCGTCCAGATCTTTGGTTCTTCGACTGTCACTTCCCTAGCGATCCTGTAATGCCTGGCTGTCTTGGTCTAGACGCAATGTGGCAGATCGTTGGCTTCTACCTAGGCTGGAAAGGCAACCCAGGTCGCGGTCGCGCACTGGGTTCAGGTGAGGTTAAATTCACAGGTCAGATACTACCGACTGCTAAGAAGGTCACTTACAACATCCAGATGAAACGCGTGATTGAGCGTAAATTGGTTATGGGTATTGCAGACGGTTCGGTATCAGTGGATGGTCGCGAGATCTACACAGCAACAGATCTTAAAGTCGGTCTATTCACCAGCACCGAAAACTTCTAAGAGCGTTAACGCTTAGAAACACAATTAGAGAGAGAGTAAACATGCGTCGAGTAGTTGTTACCGGAATGGGTATCGTTTCTTGTCTAGGTTCTGACAAAGAGAGCGTTCTGGAATCACTAAAAGAGGGCAAGTCAGGCATCAAATTCCAACAGGAATACGCTGACCTTGGTTTCCGTAGCCAGGTTGCTGGCAGTATTGATGACCTGGATCTTGATGAACTGATCGATCGTAAACTGCGCCGTTTCATGGGTAATGCAGCTGCTTACTCTTACATCTCAATGGAACAAGCCATCAAAGATGCTGGCCTGACTGAAGATCAGGTATCAAATGTACGTACAGGCCTAATCGCGGGTTCTGGTGGTGCATCGTCAGCCGACATTGTTGAAACCGCTGACATTCTTCGCGATAAAGGTGTTCGTCGTGTCGGTCCATACCGTGTGACTCGCACCATGGGCTCTACTGTATCAGCCTGTCTTGCAACCCCATTCAAAATCAAAGGTGTGAACTACTCAATCACCTCTGCTTGTGCGACCAGCGCACACTGTATTGGCAACGCGATGGAGCAGATCCAACTCGGCAAACAGGACATTGTCTTTGCTGGCGGTGGTGAAGAGCTACACTGGTCTTTGAGTGTCATGTTTGATGCCATGGGCGCCCTATCAAGCAAATACAACGAAACACCAGAAAAAGCGTCTCGCGCTTACGATGCAAACCGTGACGGTTTCGTGATCGCAGGTGGCGGCGGCATGCTGGTTCTTGAAGAGCTGGAGCACGCTAAAGCACGCGGCGCTAAAATCTACGCTGAACTCGTAGGTTATGGCGCAACCTCCGATGGTTACGACATGGTTGCTCCATCCGGCGAAGGCGCTGTTCGTTGTATGCAACAGGCTATGAGCACGGTTGATGGCAAGATCGATTACATCAACTCACACGGCACTTCGACACCAGCAGGCGATATTCAAGAGCTGAAAGCGATGAAAGAGACCTTCGGTACAGAGATGCCACCGGTCAGCTCGACTAAGTCACTGGCGGGACACTCACTGGGCGCTACAGGCGTACAGGAAGCGATCTACTGTCTACTGATGCAAGAGAACAACTTCATCTGCGCCTCAGCGAACATTGAAGAGATCGACCCAGAGGCTGAAGGCCTACCTGTCGTGACTACACGCAAAGATGGCGTCGACCTACAGCGCGTTATGTCGAACAGCTTCGGCTTTGGCGGTACCAACTCGACTCTGGTGTTCGAGAAGTACAACGGCTAATCGCCATACTGCTCAATAAGAAAGCGACCTACGGGTCGCTTTTTTGTACCTATTAACCACAACTAAATCCATGCTATAAATGAAGCAGTAATTAACTGGAGATAAAAATGGTTACAGCGATCATATTGTTAAAAGTTCAAAGACAAAAAATTCAAGATACCGCTACGCTTCTCGCTGGAATGGAAGGTTTTACAGAAGTTTTCTCTGTCAGCGGAAATTTTGATTTAGTTGCGATGGCTCGTGTTGAAAATAACGAGGCGTTATCTGATCTGATTACCAACAAATTAGCTGAGGTTGATCATATTGAAGAGACTGAGACGATGCTGGCTTTTAAAGCCTATTCAAAACACGATTTGGAGGCAATGTTCGGCCTAGGCTTTGAATGATTAATGTAAATAGATGGGCCGTACTAACTCTACGACCCACTGCTGTCTATTTGTCTCGTCCTCGATTAATAGAGATTCATTAGAGTAGTGTTTCAACTCCACTAGACCGTCGGTACGAGTCTCCAAAAGCTTATCGCGCTCAATTAGCATCACTACATCATCATCAAGTTCGCTAATAAAAGAGACGAGCTCATGATCAACAATGACCCCATCTCTATTAATCTCAACTTCAACAATATCTGGACCTGACCTTTCCAAGTGATCAAGCAGATCATTCCAGTGAGTCTTGGGAAAAATGCCTCTAAACACTCTTAGTTAAACACCTTTAATAAATTTACTGAGTTATACGCCCAACCACTGCTTCTGGACTTCGGTATTGGCCTTAATCTCTTCCGGTGAACCTTGCCACACGATCTGTCCTTTACCCACCACACTGACATCATCGGCTAAGCTAACCGCAAAGCCAAAATTTTGTTCAACCAAAATAATCGTCAAACCTGTCTCTTTTAGGGACTTAAGCTGAGCATGAATCTGCTTTACGATGATTGGAGCAAGACCCTCTGTTGGTTCGTCAAGAATAAGCAGCTTAGGGTTCATTAAAAGCGCACGAGCAATCGTTAGCATTTGCTGCTCACCGCCCGACAACTCATTACCAAAATTGTTAGCACGCTCAGACAGACGCGGAAAAACGTCAAACACTCGTTCAATCGTCCAACGTTTCTGCCCAGCATTGTCAGCGTCAACATAACGTTTAGCAGTTAGCTCTAAATTTTCGAGCACGGTTAAAGAGGGAAATATATCACGCGTTTCAGGCACGTAGGCGATGCCTTTTCCAGCAACGGTATAGGGCTCCAATTTTTGAATTTCGGTCCCTTCCAAAGCGATACGACCCTGCTTGGGTTTAACAAGTCCCATTATGGTTTTTAGTGTGGTTGATTTACCAGCGCCATTTCGACCAAGCAGAGTATGAACCTTGCCAGCGCGAGCTGTAAACGACAAATCAAATAGAACCTGTGTCTCACCGTAGCCAGATTCTAAACCTTTAACATCAAGCATCTTCAAACGTCCCCAGATAAATCTCTTGCAATAGAGTGCTTTCACGGGCCTCATCAGGAGTCCCTTCAAACACCACTTCGCCGTAATTTAGAACCGTCATACTGTCAGCAACATCAAATGCCAAACCCATATCATGCTCTATGATTACAACGGTTAGATCCTCGGGCAGGCGCTTTAAAAGGTGATGAAATGCGCCAATCATTTCAGGCCCAACACCAGACGTAGGCTCATCCATCAGCAACACACGTGGTTGAGTAGCAAGGGCAATACCAACCTCTAGCTGACGACGAATACCATAAGCTACATCAGAAACACGCTTATTCAGATGCTCTGTAAGATCAACTTGAGCAGCAGTCTCTCTTACTAAGGCTCGCACGTCAGGAGAAGTGAGCGAGTCACGCCAAAGTGCGGTTGATTTTTTAGTTTTAACGGACGCTGCTAAGCCTAGATTTTCAGCAATAGTTAGACCATCAAACAAAGTATTTTGTTGATAGCTTCGACTCAAACCAAAATTAGCGCGTTTCGCTACACTCCAGGAGGTCACATCTTCGTTATTGATTTTGATACTTCCTGAGTCTGGCATAAATTCACCAACCAACTGATTGAACAGGGTTGTTTTGCCAGCGCCATTCGGCCCAAGAATGACTCTTCGCTCACCTTTGGCAACACTCATAGAGACATCACGTGTCACATGAAGAGCACCAAAGTGCTTAGATAAATTAGTTACCTCAAGCATGCTTACTCCTCGCTCAATACTTTTCGTGGACCAGCCGCTTTAGTTCTGCGCTGCTCGATATAACTTTCCAACATACCGTAGATCCCTTTGGCACCACCCATAACAACCAAAATGAGAATAATGCCAACAATCAAATGCCAATGGTCGGTGTAATTACTAATCTCATGTTTCAGCACGACAAAGGCCGTTGCGCCGATAATTGGGCCTACCAGGGTTCCCAATCCACCCAGTATGACTACAACTAGCACCTCCCCCGAGTGCGTCCACGAAAGCAAGCTAGGTGAGATAAACATAAAATGCTGAGCCGATAGAGAGCCTGCAAGACCTAACACAATACCTGAAAGTCCAAATATATTGGCCTTAATCAGCGTGACTGGCTGACCCAGCGCTCTAGAACGTTTCTCGCTGTACATGATACCTACCATGCTTCGACCTAAGCCTGATGAAAGCACTTTAGCGACAAATAGATATGAGATAGCCAAACAAAACAGGCAAAACAGAGCAAAGTTAGTTGAATCAAATAGATCGATACTGATGGGAGTTAGGTCTAGACGGGGAATCCCTGCCATTCCGTTATCACCCCCTAAGTAACTTGACTCAAATACGAAAGAGTAGGCCATTTGTCCGAAAGCTAAAGTTGCCATAATGAAATAGATGCCATGGGATTTAGAGCAGATAAGGCCGATTAACCAAGAGACCATCCCCGTCAGAACACATGCTATCAGTACCGACTCCAAAGCCCCAAAACCCAACTTAGTACACAAAGTTGCAAAGACATAGGCACCTAGACCGGCCAGAGCACCGTGACAGAGCGACACCATGCCGCCGAACCCTGCAACCAAATCAAGCGCCAGAGCGATCATCGCTAAGATGAGCAATTCAGTGAGTATCTCGACACCAAAATAGTCGGCTGTCATTGCGATGTACGCGCAAATCAATAGATAGCCTATCATTATAAAATTTCTTAAAGGCGTTTGAAAAAACATGATTTACCCTCCTTTTGCTGGGAACAGACCAGCAGGTTTGGTGACCAAAATAAACGCCAAAAGAAGGTAGATAACAACTGACGCAAACTGAGGAGCAAAAACAGAGCCAAAGGTTTGTACAAAACCATATATAAGCGAGCCAGCAATAGCTCCTTTTAAAGAACCCAATCCGCCAATAACAATAACGATAAGCGTGGGTATAAGAATTTCTAATCCCATCTCGGGAACAACCGATAGCAAGGGAGCCGCCACTGCGCCTGCTAGGCCTGCCAAGGCACAGCCCACACAGAAGACTAAAAAGAATAGACGTTCAACGTTGATCCCCAAGCAAGAGGCCATCTTATCGTTATCAACCCCCGCACGAATCATTGCGCCAATTTGTGTTTTATTTAGCACTAAATTAAGAATGATAAGTGCAGTCAAGCCAACCAGCATCACAAAGAAGCGATAGGCAGGATATTCAACACCTAACAGCGACAATCGGCCGGAAAGAATCTCTGGCACATCAAGAGCCAAAGCCAAGTCACCCCAAATAATCCGAGTAATATCCAGAAATGCGAAGATCAATCCAAAGGTCACCAAGACCTGAGCCATTGGACCACTGGAGCGCATACTTTTGATCAAAAATTGATAGAGCACCAACCCAAGAACAGCAACGGCTAAAGGCGCGACAAACAGCCCTACCCAATAACCCATGCTGGCTGCGATCGTAGCAGCAACATAAGCACCAAAGGCATAGAGCGCACCGTGCGCAAGGTTAACGAAGTGCATTAGACCGAAAATTACGGTCAAACCCACTGATAAAAGAAACAAAAGCATCGATAGCTGCAACGCATTCAGCAATTGCAGAATCCAAAAACCGGTATCCATTGGAAGGCCTCGAAATGAGCTGGGCTTGCGCCCAGCTTTTATTGCAAATTGAAACGAAATTAGAGTGAACAACTACCCGCTGGGTCACGTTCACTCGGAAGTTGAGCAACAACTTTCTGAGTCAATTTTTCACCATCTTTTACGGTTTCATAGACGTAAAGTGGCTGCACAATGTTGTTTGTCTTAGGATCAATAGAGACTTCGCCACGTGGACCCGAGAACGAAACTTTCGAGATAGCTTCTGCAATAGAAGCACGATCATCTGCACCGCCTTTTAGGGCAAGCGCTAGAGCCTGAGCAGCGTCATAACCCGCCACAGCAAACTCAGATGGGGAACGACCATCGTTGATTGATTGGAATTTTTGAACAAAGGCATTGTTCAAATCAGTGTCAATCGTTGGGGCGTAGTGCAGAACGGTTGTAACACCTACAGCAGCATCACCCTCAGCCTTCACGTAAAGTGGTGAAGTCAGGAAGCCTGAGCCGTATAGTGGCATAGTCTCATCTAGACCGAAGCTATCGTATTGCTTAACAAAAGCAATGGCTTCACCGCCAGCGTAGAAGCTGTAAACAGCATCTGCACCCGATGCTTTGGCTTTAGCTAGGTAAGGACCAAAGTCTTTTGTCTTGCGGAATGGCGTGTATTCGCCACCCACGACTTCGCCACCTGCAGCTTCAAACGTGCCAGTGAAACCTTCAATCATTTCACGGCCCGCTGTGTAATCAGGTGCGAGTGTATACACTTTTTTGATGCCGTTTTCTGCCATCCAAGTTCCCATTGGACGGTTGATTTGACCATTAGAGAACGAGAAGCGAGAGATGTAAGGGCTACACTTCGCTCCTGTTACAGAGTTATCACCAGCGTTAGTAATTAGAAGCGGTACTTTAGCACCATGAACAAAATCACGAAGCGCACCAGCAACGGCCGAAGAGACCAAACCAGTCATCACATCGACTTTATCTTGAAGAACCAGCTTACGGGCCTTGGCAACTGATTTACCTGGATCAGCTTCAGAATCCTCACGAACATATTCGATGTCTAGACCTGAACCAAACTCTTCCATACCCAATGCAAAACCTGCATCAATCTCTTTACCCAGTGCCGCATAAACACCGGAAAAAGGAAGAAGAACGCCAACTTTAGTCGTCTCAGCTGACGCAATTGAGGCACTTAGCACACCTGCAGTTAATGCCGAAATCATTGCTGTTTTTTTCATGATTGACTCCTTTTTTTATTGTCATCATTAGACCTATGTGTGCCTGACTAAAAACGGTCAACTTCTAGCCAGGTAGAATTCAGTGAAGGAAAGCTCCTGCCGTTTTTTTAAGTTCTGCTAAACACTCGGATTCAGTTCGGCCTGTCGTATCAAGAGTATAATCAGACAGTTTGTAGCCCGATTCACGCTCTTCTAAGATCAGTTTAAGATCCTCTATCGCCTCTTTAAGACCAGCCATTGGACGAGTATCACCTTGATCCATAACTCGAGAAAGATGCTCTTCTGGCGAAGCTTTAATCCAAACCGAGAAGAAGTTATCGAGGAGTAATTTGAACGACTCAGTTTGAGAGACCAGTGAACCACCCGTTTCTAAAATAACCGGTTCATTCAGGTTTAAAACATATTCAAGCGCTTGCGCTTCAATACGACGGAATTTCTTCTGCCCACCAAGATCTAAAATCTCTCCGATAGACATATTTGCGAGTTCTTCGATTAGAGCAGTCAGGCGGATGAAGCGAACATTCATCTCTTTGGCAAGCAGTTGGCCCAAAGTGGTTTTACCTGCTCCGCGAAGGCCAACCAATGCAACACCATGCCCCGATGCTAAGCTGCTTGCGAAATGTCGTTTCAAAAGCTGTAAAGCGCTATTTTGTTGCTCCTCAGTCAAAGAGGATACAAAGCTAGCAAACAGTGGATTAATACCGTCACGGCATTGATCAGGAATAATCTCTGAAAACGGAATATCAAACGCCTCAGCGACTCGCCACAAGACACTCAGTGTGATGTTAGCTTTACCCGTCTCCAACTGAGCAAGATAACGTTCAGAAACGTCAGAGTGCTTAGATAAACTCTTACGAGTCATGCCGCGCTTAGCTCTGAGGGACCGAACTCTATTACCGATCTCTTCTATGTATTTTTGCAATGCGATTTCGTCAAACTGGGTCTGAAGTTCTGATTCAGTCATCGATCTCTCCACAAGCTTTTACATAAGACTCAAGAAGATCACGATACTTATCAGGAATATCGATTTTTGTCATCGATTGGTTATCGACGAAGACATTGACTGTTTTAGCTTCAACACACTTAAGGCCGTCATCATTTCTGATGGTGACATGAAAGCCAACAGAGGTCTGACCAACCTTGCTAACTAGTACTTTGCAATCGAGTTCAGACCGAGGGGTTAAGGGTGCGAAAATATCGTACTTAACGGAAACAAATGGCGTACCAATATGCTCATCTATATTGAGTTCAAACCAAGGCATTTTTAACACTTCACGCATGAAGTGATCGATCGCTTCCAAGACGTAATCAGCAATCCGACCTGTATAGACTATTTGAGCTGCATCAGTGTCGCCCCATTGGGGGCGACGCTTATAAATCAGAGGAGCATTCATTGGAAAGACTCTTAACGAATTAATAGGTCTCTATATGATACCTACCTTCCGATTTAAGTGACGAACGAATTTCACTCCAATCCATGCCATTATCTGCACAGATCTGTGTAAAGCTAGATTCAACACCCTCTTCCATGCCTTTCAGACCACAGATGTAAATGTGAGTGTTGTTATCTTTAAGAAGTGCTGCAACATCGTCTGAACGCTTCAACATACGATCTTGAACGTACTCTTTATCGTTCTCATCAAGTCGGGTCATTCGTGAGAAAACAAGCTCTTGATCAAGAAGGTCTGCAGGAACCTTTTGTAGTGGCCCGAAATAAGGTAACTCGCTAGCGGTGCGGGCCCCAAAGAACAGCATCATCTTGCCTTTGCCATTGGCAGCTAAACGACGACGGCGCTCTGTCATACCGCGGAATGGTGCCGCGCCTGTACCTGTACAGATCATCATCAGATTGGCATCAGGATCATTAGGCATTAGGAAGGTACTACCAAATGGTCCAGTTACTTGAACCTCATCGCCTTTCTGTAGGTCACACATGTAACCTGAACCGACACCTTGACGTGATTCGCCATCAACATCGAAAGTAACGCGCTTAATAGTAAGCGCTAGATTGTTGTAACCAGGACGCTCGCCGTCACGGGCACTCGCAATTGAGTAGAGCCGAACCAAATGCGGCTTCCCTTTATCATCTACGCCCGGTGGAATAATACCAATTGACTGTCCCTCTAAAACAGGGAAACTCTGCGAACCAAAATCCAAAACAATGTGATGGATATCAGACTCTGTACCCTCTTCAGTAATACGCATATTACCTGTTACCTTAGCCTTAGCTGGGTTATCACGGGTCCAGAGATTAATCTGTGGTTTTGATGCTGTTGCTGGAGCTGGCACTGCGCCGCTAGAAGCGTGGGCAACATCAAGAATATCATTAGCTTCAGACTCTGATGCTTCAGACTCCGAATCAACATTAACAAGCTCAATCTCTTCAGGCAGCTCATCCCAAGAGTACTGTTCCTCTAGAGAGTAAGGCACATTAACTAGTTGCCAACTATCAATTGCACCTGTAGGGCAAGGAGCTATACAGCTCATACAGTTGTTACAAAGCTCGGCATTCACAACGTAGTTATCATCGTTATGCTCGATTGCTCCATCTACTGGGCAGTTCTCTTCACAGGTATTACAACGAATACAAACTTCAGGATCGATAAGGTGCTGTCTAAGTGAAGTCATGACTGATTGCTCTTGTTATAAGTGAATAAAATGCCCGGTTCTGTTGGAACCGGGCAGAGTGAGTTACGCTAGTTTTACGTACTCAAAGTCAGACGCTTGCTGGTTTACGCCCACTTTCGGAGGAGCAATCCAGTTTGCATACTTGCCTGGCTCAGTACACTGAACCATGAGGCTGTTGATAAACTCTAGATCAGAGTCATTAGGCAACCAGTTAGCAAGGTTTGCCTCAAACGTCTGCGCATCAACAATTTCACCAGATGGGGTAACATTGATATCAGCGAACGTACCAATCTTACGGTTGAAGGCTTTGTGTGGTGGTACCAATTCGAACTCAATACCAGCTTTAGCAATCGCCTTGTTCCAACGCTTAATGCCGCTCGTCGCATCTTTGATGTAATCATCAAGTAGACGACCGTTAATAGCTGAAATTGCGTCTTCCTCAACCTCAACTAGCTGACCATCAACAACTTGAAGTACTGGATACTTCTCATTGTAGAGCTGGTGGTCGTCATCTAACTTATCTTCCATGTAACGACCCTTGATACCTGCCTCAAATGCAGCAGCGCCGTTAGTCGACAGCTCAGCACCGAACAGATCCAGTGTAACCGCCATATGGAAGTTCAGTTTTTTCTGAATAGTCGGCAGATCGATTACGCCAAGTGCGCGCACAGCTTCGATATCGTTAGGATCAGTAATGCCCGCTTCCTTCATCGCTGCACAAGTACGCTCTAACACACGCATAACACCCGACTCACCAACAAACATGTGATGCGCTTCTTCAGTCAACATGAATCGACACGTACGTGACAACGGATCAAAACCAGACTGAGCTAGGGATTCAAGCTGCATCTTACCGTCGCGATCAGTAAAGTAAGTAAACATGAAGAATGACAACCAATCTGGAGTCTCTTCATTGAAGGCACCAAGAATACGTGGTTTGTCTTCGTTACCAGAGTTACGCTCTAGCATCATCTTAGCTTCTTCACGACCCTCTTTGCCAAAGTACTTCATTAGAAGGTAGACCATTGCCCAAAGGTGGCGACCTTCTTCAACATTGATCTGGAAAAGGTTACGCATATCATACAATGATGGTGCCGTAGAACCGAGATGGCGCTGCTGTTCAACTGAAGCCGGCTCAGTATCACCCTGAACAACAATCATTCGACGCAACAGTGAACGGTATTCAGCTGGGACTTCTTGCCAAGCAGGCTCGCCTTTATGTTTACCAAATGGAATGGTACGACCCTCAACTTGAGGTGCTAAAAGCACACCCCAACGATACTCCGGCATTTTAACGTGGCCAAATACAGCCCAGCCTTTAGGGTCAACACCAACAGCTGTGCGCAGGTAAACTTCTTTATCATTGAAGCCGTCTGGACCAAGATCGCCCCACCACTCAAGGAATTTAGGGTGCCACTCTTCAAGCGCCTTTAAAAGACGACGGTCACTTGATAGATCAACATTGTTTGGAATTAAATCGTCGTAGTTAACTTCTACGCGGACGTTTTCAGTAGTCATTTTTATACTCTCCAACACTTCGTTCAGTTATACACGTTTAAAATCATATTCAGCACGGGTACCCGTACCGTAGAGCTTCAATGCACCGCCCTCGGCAACTGCATTTGGACGCTGGAAGATCCAGTTTTGCCATGCTGTTAAGCGACCAAAGATTTTAGTTTCCATTGTTTCAGGACCCGCAAATCGCAAGTTAGCTTCAAGGCCTGTTAATGCATCTGGTGAGTAACTGGCACGTGATTGAATGACATGAGGGACTTCATCTTCCCAGTCAATGTCATCAAGCGCGTCCGTTACAAGACCCAACACAGCACAAGCAGCTGCGTCTAAACGGTTTCCTATTGTTGCTTTTGCTTTTTCAACAGATTCTGGCTCACCTAAAAATCGCGTATCCAAACGGGAAATATCATTACTCATTGGCAGTGTTCCAAAGTTCATCGCACTCAGCTCAATAGAGGCTTCTGGGGTATCATCACCCTCAAACTGACCTTCAAGCATGTAAGTACGATCTGACGCAAACATCAGTTCCGCTAGGAAGCCACCAAAACAGCTTCCTGGCTCAACAAGCGTCACAAGAGTACGTGAGGTCATGTCAACACGCTTCATAACGCGTTTGAAGTAGGCGGTCACTTCACGAATGAACCAATGATCAGCGTTTGCTTGCAAGAAGGCATCAGCTGCCATTACGGCATCCAAATCACCTTGGGTTTTCAGAGATAAAACGCCCTGCTCTAGCTCGTTAGCACGCAAGTGAAGGATGGCATCATCCAATTCACGAGTCATACGAAGAACCCAGAACTCAGCACCTTGAGCTAGCGCAGCATCGGCTGTAGCTGGCATAGATGAATCGTTTGTTTTGATGGTAATTTCTGCTGTGCGTGCATCGCGGTCAACGGCAACAGAGACAGTAGAGTACTCAACTGCATTATCAGAAATAGTGCGGTTAAGCTGAGTCAAATCACAACCCTGACCACCTGGACGATCTGACAAAGAGGCCAATTCCTTCGCACGCACATCGACTGCCTCAGCGAATTTAGAGCGAGGCACAGCAGCATCCACCAAACGCCAATCGACTGCTTTCTGACCAGCAGCACCCTCTTCAATAGAACAGAAAATATCAGCACGGTCACGACGCACTTTACGCTTATCAACGACACGAGTTAGACCGCCAGTACCTGGCAGAACAGCTAGGAGCGGCACTTCAGGCAGTGAAACAGCTGTACTTCCGTCATCAACCAAGTAGATTTCGTCAGCAGCAAGAGCCAATTCATAACCACCGCCTGCAGCAGTGCCAGAAACCGCACACAAGAACTTAAGACCAGAGTTCTGACTAGAGTCTTCGATTGAGTTACGAGTCTCATTAGTAAATTTACAGAAATTTACTTTGTGTGCATGAGTAGAGAGACCTAACATTTTAATGTTAGCACCGGCACAGAAGATCTTATCATTACCTGATGCAATGACAACCGTCTTAACTTCAGGATGCTCAAAACGGATGCGCTGCAATGCGTCATTTAACTCAATATCAACACCTAGGTCGTATGAGTTCATTTTAAGCTGGTAGCCCTCTGCAAGAGTTGCATCAGGATTAACGTCCATAATCAGGCGACAAACATCACCTTCAAATTCTAGTTTCCAGTGATTGTAGTCGGCTGGTTTGGTTTGAAAATCGATCATCTGTCCTTTCTCCGGATACACTTATTATCGTTTTGTCCATTCAATAAATGCACTATAGTTCATCTTTTATTGATTTACTACAGTTTTTTATCATTTATTTGAATTAAATTTCTGATAATAGAAATGAAACCGGAACTCTAGTTCATTAAGCACACTAGACTCTCTCGATAATGGCAGCAATACCCTGCCCCACACCGATACACATGGTACACAGTGCATATCTACCTCCGCTACGCTCAAGCTGAGTCATAGCAGTTGTGACAAGACGTGCACCGCTCATGCCAAGTGGATGACCCAACGCGATAGCACCACCCTGAGGATTAAGTCGAGTATCATTGGGATCAATATCGAGTCCCCTCAATACGCCCAATGCCTGAGAAGCGAAGGCCTCGTTTAACTCAATAAGATCCATTTGATCCAATGTTAGACCAGATAGTTTCAGTACTTTATTGACTGCTTCGATTGGGCCAACACCCATGATTCGAGGATCGATACCAGCGGTTGCCATAGCAACAACACGCGCTCGAGGTGTTAACCCGTTAGCAGCGGCACCGGATTCGCTGGCCAGCAGCACGGCACAGGCGCCATCATTTATGCCGGAAGCGTTGCCCGCAGTCACCGAACCATCACCACCATTAACTGTTCTTAATTGAGCTAACTTCTCGAGTGATGATTCACGCGGGTGCTCATCGACATCAAAATAGCTAATGTTGCCGCGACGGTCTTTAATTTCGATTGGTACAATCTCATCAGCAAAAAGACCCGCTTTTTGAGCAGCCGCTGTTTTAGCCTGACTGTTAAATGCAAACAGATCTTGCTCTTCACGGCTGATACCATATTCAGCCGCTACGTTATCAGCCGTTTGTGGCATGGTATCAACGCCATACATCGCTTTAAGCGCAAGGTTAGTAAATCGCCACCCCATCGTGGTGTCTTCTAAAATTTGAGAACGCCCAAAAGAAGTTTCAGACTTACCCATAACAAAGGGAGCTCGCGTCATCGATTCGACGCCGCCAGCAAGTGCAACATTCAGCTCACCCGCTTTAATGCCTCTAGCCATGGTACCAATGGCATCCAAACCAGAACCACATAGGCGGTTGATGGTTGAAGCAGGAACCGAAGTGGGCAAACCTGAGAGCAATACTGACATGCGAGCAACATTTCGATTATCCTCACCTGCCTGATTAGCACAGCCCATCAGCACATCATCAATTGACGCTGTATCTAAAGAGGGAACCTCAGCCAGAGTTGCTTTAATAACCTGAGCTAATAAGTCATCAGGGCGAACGGTGGCCAGTGAACCTGCGTAACGACCAATAGCAGAGCGTTTTGCTGCACAAATAAAAGCTTCAGCCATGTTTAAATCCTTGTTTAATCAATCTGATGAAAAGGGGCATTTACGAATGCACGCTGGAGCAGCGCAGGCGATACTCGGTAACGATCATCGCCATAATATAGGCTGATGTTATCCAACACATCGGCTACGAAACTGGTGCCTAGCTTATCGGCCCATGCTAATAGACCGGTCGGATAGTTCACACCTGCCTGCATAGCGGCATCTATTCCAGCGGCATCAGCAATTCCTAAATGAAGCGCATCAGACGCTTCATTAATAAGCATAGCGACTGTTCGCATCACTATCAGACCTGGCAAGTCCTTTACAACCCGAGTTTTGACACCCAAGAAATCGAACATTGCATAGACTTCAGTCCAAACCTCTTCAGGCATTTCCGGATGTGTTGATAGCGCTAGAGATTCACATGTCGAATAGTCGATAGCGAGATCCATTTGAATAAGGTTGCGATTATCTTCAGCCAGAGAACGCTCTAGGGTTGTGCGACCATCCGTCAAAACCAGTGTTGCGCCGTTAGCAAACACGATTTCGCCCTCATCACCTTCAGTCTCGGTAGGAATCTCTATTCCACGCGCCTTAATTCTATCAATAAGCGACTTAATCGCGGGTGATACCACAGCACTGCTAATATTAAAGAACCCACCAAAACGGATATCATCCCACTCAAGGTTTGGGACTAACTGTTTACCCTCAGGGTACTGATAAAAGCCACGACCACTCTTACGTCCAAGCCAACCGGCATCAACTAACTCTTTTTGCATGAGCGATGGTTTAAATCGAGGATCAAAATAGTAAGATTCAAATACTGAGCTCGTCACTGCGTAGTTAACGTCCTGCCCGATAAGATCAGTCAACTCGAAAGGCCCCATACGAAAACCGCCGGCTTCTTTTAATAAAAGATCGATTCGCTCAGGTTCAGTGACACCCTCTTCAGCCATTCGAAGCCCTTCAGCGTAAAAAGGACGTGCTACTCGGTTAACAATAAAACCTGGCGAGGATTTAGCAGCCACACCCACTTTGCCCCACTGCTTAGACAGTGCAAGTAATGTTTCAACAACCTTAGCGTCGGTCGCCAAGCCATGAATCACCTCAACCAACTTCATAATAGGTGCAGGATTAAAAAAGTGCAGACCTGCTAAGCGAGCAGGATCTTTCAACGCCGATCCAATAGCAGTCACGGAGATTGAGGAGGTATTAGTTGCTAAAATAGTTTGGTCTGAACAGATCGACTCCAGTTGTTGAAACAGCTGTTGCTTAATGTCCAAACGCTCAACAATAGCTTCTACAACCAGATCGGCCCGTTCCATAGAGTTGATATCATTGACGTAGGAGATTCGATCGCAAATGCCCTGTGCATCTTCCTCACTGAATTTACCGCGTGAAACCAGCTTATCCATCGATTTTTTTAGATTCGCTTTTGCAGCCTCGAGTACCGATTCACTCAAGTCAAAGAGCACTACATCTAAACCAGCTTGAGAAGCGACCTGAGCGATTCCTGCACCCATAGTGCCTGCACCAACTACGCCCACCTGTTTAATTTGGTCAACCGTTTTGTATTGTGTGGTCATATCATTACTTCTTATCTAAAAATTGCTGAACTTTCTGCCAAAATTCCGGATTGCGACCGGCTAGCTTCTGGCATTGACTTTCCAGTTCCAGTTGAGCGGCAAAGTCATTATCAAAAGCGCGATAGAGGCTACGTTTAATGAGCTCCAAGCCCAACTTAGGCTTACCCTTTAAGTTGGAAACAATATTATCTACCTCTGATGAGAACTGATCCTCTTCTACCGCTTTCCAGATGAGTCCATATTCAGCTGCCTCTTCACCCGTAACAACCTCACCGAGCATGGTAATAGCCATAGCTTTAGCCTGACCGGCATTCCTCACCAGCGTCGCTGTTGCACCAGCATCAGGCACCAAACCTAAATGACTAAAAGGAAAAGTGAACTTTGCCTGTTTCTTTGCAATAACAATGTCACAAGCTAGCGCGAGCGATGCACCAGCTCCAGCAGCGACACCATTAACTGCAGCAATGACAGGAACAGGCAGATTTCTCAATCTAATAACCAGAGGACTGTAGGTGTTTTTTAGAGAGTCCCCCAAATCAGGCTTGGGTTCTCCATGAGGAATACGACGCTCCTCAAGGTCCTGCCCTGCACAGAAACCACGACCCTCGCCTGTCAAAATGAGACAGCGTAAAGACTCCAAACGCTCAATCTCTCTAAGAGCTACTTTTAACTCTGCGTGCATAGTTTTACTGAACGCATTGAGTCTGTCAGGACGGCTCAATTTTAATTCAACAACACCATCTGTCTCTGTAACTTGAAGACATTCGTAGTTATTTGATAAAGACATCACTCACCTCTTAACGCAGTTGCCCGCGCTAGATTAGTCTGCACAGCAGTTGTCACATGGTAGAAGTCTAATCCTCGTAAACCACCTAATTCTTGACCACCGCCTGCACGACCCGGGCCACCGTGAATACACATCGGCATCACATTGCCATGACCTGAATGACCGCGACTAACACTGTCATCAACAATCAAAAGACGCCCATGAGTCGAGCCGAGCTCGACCACTGCGTTCATAGCAAATTGATCATCGTTAGTGAAAATTGAACTCACCAATGAACCTCCACCTCGGCGCACCAACTCGAAAAGTTCTGTTTCGCTGCTGTAAGGCATCAGTGTTGCAACAGGACCAAACACTTCTGTTTCATGTACTTGAGTAGCTGATTTAGGGTCCTGACACACCAATAGTTTTTGCGTGACGTAAAAACCAGATGATTCGCCATCTAATGTTCCAATATCACCTTCAAAAGCTATCTCTGTCTCACTTAGCAGTGCTTTGACACCCTCTTCTGCTGCTAACTGTTGCGCTGCACTGACTAATGGACCATAAGTAACACCTTCATTAGCGGGGTTACCTGGTTTTCCTTTAGAAAGCTTTGCAACCAACGCTTCCTTCGCAGCCTCTAACTCCGAATCAGGCACAAAGATGCGACGAACAGCGGTACATTTCTGCCCCGACTTAATCGTCATCTCTTTAGAGACCTCGTGAATAAATGAATTAAATCCGTCTGAACCTGCAGTAAGATCGGGTCCAAGGATGGATGAATTAATACTATCGGCTTCGGCATTGAATCGAACTGATTCACTGATAACCCTTGGGTGCGATGCAAGCATGGCCGCGGTATCCGCTGAACCTGTAAACGCTACCGCGTCTGCAGATGTAATGTGATCCATTAAATCTCGACCACCTCCCGCCAAAAAGCTAAATGCACCTTTAGGAAGAATGTCTGCATTAATAATATCGCGCGCCATGACCCATGCAACCGGCAAAGAGACAGCCGCTGGTTTAACCACCGCGGGCACACCAGACAGAAGCGCAACACCGAGCTTTTCTAGCATGCCCCATGCTGGGAAATTGAATGCATTTATGTGAACAGCAGCACCTCGCAGTGGCGTCTTTACATGAATCGCTCTGAAGTTCTCATCTTTTGTGAGCTGTTCAAATTCACCATCTGCAATCCATTTACGATCACCAAGCTTCTTACCCAATGAAGCGTAGTATTTTAGTGTACCGATACCGCCTTCCACATCTAGAAATGTATCCATTGCGGTGGCACCATTATTTTTTGCGCTGAGTTCAGCGTACTCCTCTTTGTTCTCACCCAGAACAGCGGCTATCTGTTTCAATAGGCCGGCACGCTCTAAATAGGTCATGCCACGAAGCGCTGAACCGCCCTCTGTTCGAGCAAAATCGAGAATATCACCCCCACTGACTTCGTAACCTGCGATGTTACCCATTACTGAGCCATCCAACGCGCAATAAACGTCTGCTGCGGTGCTACCGTTATCTTGCCACTCACCTAATAGGTAACTCATCATTCGCATGGTTATTTACTCCTTAACGTCTTATAAACTGTGCTTAAATTCTTTTATTGCAGCAATTAACTGCTCCGGCGCATCTCTATGGATAGAGTGACGACAATTTGGGATGACTAATGACTCGGATCTAGAACCGGCCTGTGAGACAATTGCATCAACTTGATCAAGTGTTCCATACTCATCTAGATCACCTTGAACAACGAGCAAAGGCACTCGGATCGACTCCAAGTAGGACTCGATATTAAAATCGAGAAAGTCTGGATCAAGCCAAGCCTTATTCCATCCCCAAAAGGCGCAGTCAACATTGTCACCATGGTAACGGGCCAACCCTTGGCGAAGACCGCCTGACTCATAAGCGTCACGGGCCTTCTCGATACTTGCTACACAAACAGGTTCGTTAAACACATGGGCTGCAAGTGTTACAACACCGATCACACGATCATCCGTTGAGGTGCCTGCAAAAATCAACGCGATTGAACCGCCATCACTATGGCCAACTAGAATAAATTGATCGTACTCAAGTTGCTGCATAATTTGGGGCAGCCAGACTGTGGCTTCTTCAGCCATGTAGTCCAATCGACGAGGTACCTCAACGGGAGACGATTTACCGTACCCACCCCTGCTATAAGAAACAACATCCGAACCGGTTTGATCCGCAAGTTGCTGAGGAAAATCCTTCCACAACTCAACACAACCAAGCCCCTCGTGCAACAAAATAAAGGCGACGCTATTTCTAGCGCCACCTGCTGGTGTTGTTATAACCGCCTCATGCTGGCGGCCATCTACTTCAATAAAATTAACCACTAACCAAGCTCGCGCAATTTGAACCGTTGAATTTTACCGGTCGCTGTTTTTGGTAAATCCGTGACATAAATAAACCAACGCGGATATTTATGCGGCGCAAGATTAGCCTTAACAAAGTCTTTCAACTCTTGATTTAACTCTGGAGTCTCTTGAACAGACTCTTTGAGAATGATGTACGCTTTCGGCTTGACCAGGTCGTTATCATCCATCGCTCCGACAACGGCGGCTTCAAGTACCGCAGGATGCCGAATAAGTGTCGCTTCTACTTCAGCAGGAGATACATATATTCCGCTCACTTTGAGCATGTCATCTGAGCGACCTGCGTAGACGTAATTACCCTCTTCATTGATGTAGAACTTATCGCCACTGCGAGTCCATTCACCTTGGAAGGTCGCAGTACTTTTTGCACGGTTATTCCAATACATGATCGCTGTAGAGGGCCCCTTGGTTACAAGATCACCAATTTCACCAGAAGGTACTTCATTATCGTCAGCATCCAACAACTTAACCTCATAGCCCGGCACCGGTTGACCTGTAGTACCGGGTGCCACGCGACCTGGAGCATTAGATAGGAATATGTGAAGCATCTCGGTAGAACCGATGCCATCAATAATGTCGCTACCCCTTTCCTCTCTCCACTGTTCTAACAATTGAGCAGGTAGGGCCTCACCAGCCGAGGTACTCATACGTATAGGCAATAAGCCTTTTGCAGGTTTATCTTGTTTTGCCAACATTCCGGCATACAAAGTAGGTACGCCGCAGAATACCGTTACCGAATGCTTCTCAAGACGCTCATAAACGGAATCAGGCGTTGGACGACCAGAATAGAGAATCGTTGTAGCCCCCACCGATAGTGGAAAACTAAACGCATTACCTAAACCATAGGCAAAGAATAATTTAGCCGCCGAGAAAACAACATCATCCTGCTGAAGATCAAGAACGCCCTTGCCAAACAATTCCGCCGTTTGAATGATGGAGGAGTGAATATGAACCGTACCCTTGGGTGCACCAGTCGAACCTGACGAGTACAACCAAAAACAGGGATCATCACAAGTCGTCATAGGCCCTACGAATGAGTCGGTGCCTTTTGCTTCTAAATCCGCCACCGAATCACACCCATCCACAGACTCTGATCCCGTTACAATCAGAGTTTCTAACGTAGGTACTTTACCTAGAAGTTCTTTAAACGTCGGAACAAAACTAGGATCTATAATAGCCACTTTAGCGCGACTATCATTAAGCATGTACTCATAATCTTTAGAAGTGAGTAGCGTATTGACTGCTATTGGCAATACACCCGCTTTGATACAACCCAAGAACGATACGGGCCAATCAATAGTATCCAGCGCACACAAGAAAACCCTTTGCTCAGCCTGAACGCCTAGCGAGTTAAGTGATGAACCGAGACGATTGGACCTTCGGTCTAATTCTGAGAAGGTAATTGTCGCTTGATCATCAATATAAGCAAGCTTATCACCGAAGCCAGCGTTTAAGTTACGCTGCATCAAATCATAGGCTGCATTATAGTTTCGAGGTACATTGACCACAGGCGGATTTTGCGAGTGATCGCAGCTGCTTAATTCAAAATCCATTGCTTGATTCCTTTATTATTAATGACAGTTCTAAGGACCGTCTTAAGAGAAATTATTTTTAGAATTATCGAGTAAACTCTATTGCACCATCAGGCAACAGATAGATGACAAAGGCTTCACCGTTGGCCACTGTCGGTTTATGCGCACTGCCAGGTGAGTAAACTTTCCAACCATGATCGGTGCCATCAAATGCAGCGCCTTCGTTCAATGGAATAACCAGATCCACTTCACCATTAGGATGCGAGTGATGCGGACCAACCACATCATTCATCAGCACAACATCGACGCTGAAACCTGCAAGGTCATTACTAGGCTTAAACACCCGACCATATTTGATGCCGCCAGCCTCGTATTGGCACAGCCACCCCTCATCTACACCGATGGAGCAGAGACTTTTGAGTTCAGAAAACCATTCACTGTCACTGGCAAACTCTGAGTTGAGGGAGTCGGTTAGGGCAGGAGAAATATCACGGCCAGCCAACCACTGGGTCACCGGCGCAATAAGGTCGTGGAAACGCGCTTGATTCATAATCTGAAGCCTATTTTATATATTGTTATAGGCTATATGTTGCATTATCTTTGAGATAAGTCAATGCAATATATTTCATATTGTTATTTCCCCTGATAATTAGGGCGTCGTTTTTCCTTAAAAGCAGAAATACCCTCATGCTTATCTTCACTGTCAAGAAGACGAGAAAATGATGAGCGCTCAGCATCCAAACCTGCATCAAGTGGCAGATCAACGGCTGCTTTAATAGCTCTCTTATTTTCGATAACTGCAAGTGGTGCTTTGGTTGAGATCAACTTAGCAATATCCAAAGTCTTTTCGATCGTTAGCTCGGGTTGACAGACTTCTGTTACCAAACCACAAGAGAGAGCCTCATTGGCATCAATAAACTCGCCCGTTAAACACCAGCGCATCGCTTTCCCCTTTCCAACAAGGGTAGCAAGTCTTTGAGTACCCCCTGCTCCCGGCAAGATAGCAAGATTAACCTCGGGCTGTCCGAACTTAGCATTATTGCCTGCTACCAAGAAATCACACAGCATAGCCAATTCATTACCGCCACCCAAACAAAAGCCGTTAACGGCACCGAGTAAAGGCTTTTGTAGTTGTCGTATAGCTGCCCAGTGTTGATTTCGCGGATCGGTTGCTACGTCCGCGCCTGTTTTACGTTGCAACTCATCAATATCAGCACCCGCAGCAAAAGCTCGTTCATCACCCGTTAGGACCATCACCGAAATGTTGGTATCAGCATCCGCCTCGACCAAACACGTCGCTATTTGACCCAACATATCAGTCGATAACGCATTGAGCTCACGAGGTCTGTTGAATTGAATCAACAACACGGATCCATGAAGTGAAAGATTAAGCGACGGAAAACGATCGCTATTAAGATTTTCTAGAGTATCCATACCAAACCTTCGAACTGACTATCAATAAAACCAAACATGCAATATATTACACATTCAATCAAAATAATATTGGTAAAGTAACATGCCCATCTATCAATTAGCAGGTGTCACACCCGTCATTCACCCTAGCGCCTATGTTCATCCAACAGCTGTCGTTTTGGGTGATGTACACATTGGTGAAGATTGCTACGTAGGACCTCTGGCAAGCCTGCGAGGTGATTTTGGAGCCATCAAACTAGGCAAGGGTGTCAATATCCAAGACTGCGTAGTGGTCCACAGCTTCCAAGATATCACGGTTGTTGTCGAGGATTATGGCCACATAGGGCATGGTGCAATATTGCATGGATGCACCATCCGTGAAGGTGTACTGGTAGGTATGAGCGCAACCGTCATGGATAAAGTCGAGATCGGTGCTAGAAGCTTTGTCGGGGCTCACAGCTTTGTAAAAACAGGGGACTCTTTTCCTGAGGGTTCGATGATTTTGGGAACACCCGCAAAAGTAGTGCGCGAACTATCAGAGCAAGAGATGGCTTGGAAACACAAAGGCACAGAGGCTTATATTGCACTGGCGAAAGAGTCTCTCAAATCATGTGTAGAAGTAGAGCCACTCACAGAAGCTGAGCCAAATAGAAAAACGATCAGTATTGGTGAGAAAGTTTTACCAAAACAGGACACCGTTAAGTAGTTAAGGAATTAAACATGTCACTAACCCGCATTGATGGAAAAAAGGTATCCAAGCTCTGCCTAGGCACTATGACTTGGGGTGAGCAGAACAGTGAAGCAGAAGCCCACGAACAGATCCAATACTCAATGGATCAAGGCATCAACTTCATGGACTGTGCTGAAATGTACCCTGTTCCCCCTGTTGCTGAGACAGCTGGCCGATCTGAAGAGATCATTGGTACTTGGTTTGCAAAGAATGGACATCGAGAGGATTGGGTAATAGCAACTAAGGCAGCTGGATCCGGCGCCAGCATGGAGTATCTCCGCGGCGGCCCAAAACACAATTTAGAGTACTTAACCAAAGCGGTCGATGACAGTCTTCGCAGAATGCAGACAGATTACATTGATCTTTACCAGCTACACTGGCCAGAGCGAAGTACGAATATATTTGGTCAGCTTGGCTATCGCCACCGCGAAACCGATGACACCCCGATTCATGAAACTCTAGAGGCTCTGAACATACTGATTAAGAGCGGAAAAATTCGCTCAATTGGGCTTTCAAATGAGAATCCGTGGGGAACTATGCGGTATTTAGAGCTCGCTCGAACACAGGGACTCCCTAAAATCGAAACGGTTCAAAATCCTTACAACTTGTTGAGTCGTGTGTATGAAATTGGCATGGCCGAAGTATCCCATAGGGAGGACGTCGGTTTAATGGCCTATTCGCCCATGGCATTTGGAGCCCTGAGTGGTAAATATCGAAATGGAGCCAAGCCTGAAAACGCTCGAATCACTCTTTTTGAACGTTTCGCGCGTTACTCAAGCAAAGAGTGTGAAACAACAATCGAAGCGTACTGTCAGCTTGCAGAGCAGTGGGGGATGGAACCTTCCCAAATGGCACTGGCATTTGTTAACCAACAACCCTTTGTTCTCTCAACGATCATTGGTGCAACTACAATGGAACAACTGAAATCCAACATTGTTAGTGAAGCGTTAGTGTTGGATAAAGATCAGCTAAAAGCAATTAACAAGATTCATAACTCACAACCAAACCCTGCACCTTAGCCCTGGAATCCAAATTTAAACATTAATGCCGTCGAATCTATTCAAAAAATCATTGGATATCGGCGGCAATTTACCCTGCCTCCCCTCTAACTCATTGATAATCCAATGATGGGCCGCCGGTGTCAGTTGCTTATAAAGTGATGCACATAAGCTTCTAGCTTCATTGCCTAGCCATCGGCTGCCGAGTATTTGATCAGGAAAAGAAGGGTCTCTTAGTGCCAGTTTTCGATATTCATGAATCATGAGCGTTCGAGTAATGAATGCCGTTTTGGGATCTTGAAGCTGAGCATGCATCGCAGGGGCATTAAGAGACTGATAGAAATCGACAAAATCAATATAGGCGTCATTCAAAGACTTCAGACCCCAGCCCTGCCAAATAAGATTTCGAAATGCTTGTTCACTTTCATTCACTACCTGAGATTCGAACAGAACCACTCTATCAGCTAATCCATTTTCTCTCAGGATTGATATGACGTCATCGCGATCGGCTTGAGGAAAGGCTAGTACAGAGTTACTGAGTGAGCCAAAGCCGCTGAGTGATAAATCATCTGAAAGCGACTTTTTCTCATCTGCAGTTAGAGCGGAGATTAGCAATAACGTCCAAACTCCTTGCCACTGAGGGACATTCAGCCGATAGACGCGATTAAACGCTGCACTAAAACGGTACTCACCATCAGGGCTTAGTCGATAAAAGCTTTTGCGTCCCACTTTATGGGATAGGAGCCAGCCCTCTTGTGTCAGGCGAAAAACGGATGTTCGCATCAAACGTTCATTGATACCAAAGGGTTCCAAAAGTCGAATCAGACTTCCGAGCCATACTTCACCACCATGGGCAACAATCGAATCTCCCCAAACACTAATAATAAGAGAAGGCACCCTGAGAGGTGTTTGAGATTGAAAGCGCTGGATGCACAAATCGGCGCATAAGGTTTGTTGCATTAATCTATTTCCAAATAAAGCGATACAAAAATACAGAAAGCATAATTTGAAATGTATCTTTTTTTACGGCATATTTAGATACGTTAACAAAGTATCCAGTACACGGGTACTTAATTTCTGTGCATTAATGAATAACGACAAGAGCACGAGTCTAAGTAATGAATTTAACCGATATCATATATGAGGTGTCTGAGGGTGTAGCTATGATTACACTCAACAGACCAGACACTTTAAACAGTTTTAATGAAGCAATGCATCATTCGCTGCATTTAGCATTGGATTCAGCCGCCAAGGACTCTCAAGTAAGAGCTGTTTATTTAACCGGTGCTGGACGTGCTTTTTGCGCTGGTCAGGATCTCTCTGATGCTATGGTTAAGCCTGCTGAGCCAATGCCAAACCTCGGAAATGTTATCGAGTCCTACTACAATAACACTGTAAAACGTCTCTACCACATGGAAAAACCCGTCGTTTGTGCAGTCAATGGCATCGCAGCAGGCGCAGGTGCCAATATTCCACTGGCGTGTGATTTCGTTATCGCTGCTAAATCCGCTAAGTTTGTTCAAGCCTTTTGTAAGATAGGTCTGATACCCGATTCAGCCGGCACATGGCTATTACCTCGTTTGGTTGGCCTGGCACGTGCGAAGCAACTCGCTATGCTTGGGAACCCTTTAAGCGCCGAACAAGCCGTTGATTGGGGCCTAATATTTAAAGCCGTTGACGACGACCTCCTTCATGAAGAATCGATCGCGTTCGCAAAGCAACTGGCGACACAACCCACACTAGCGCTGGCCAAAACAAAGCAGGCACTGGACCTAAGCTTTAACAATTCCCTTGAGGATCAATTGGACGTTGAACGAGACATACAGACCCGTCTTGGCAATTCAGATGATTATAAAGAGGGTGTTAACGCCTTCATTGAAAAGCGCCAGCCTGACTATAAAGGTTGCTAATTATGAAGGATTCAAGATCTCAAACAGCACAAGAGCTTGCTGAAGCCTGCGCAAAGGAGCTCTATTCCCGTGATACTGCAACCAATCATCTTGAAATGAAGATGAGCAGCGTGTCACCTGGTCAAGCCTCTATGTCGATGTTCGTTAAAGACTTTATGGTACAGGGCCACAATACATGTCATGGTGGTTATCTGTTCACACTGGCTGACTCAGCCTTTGCACTCGCCTGTAATACCTACAATCAGCCCTGCGTTGCGATAGGTTGCAGCATCGACTACGTTGCACCTGGTTTGATGGGTGATCATTTAACTGCAACTGCACAAGAGAGAAGTCGATCAGGGCGTACGGGTAATTATGATGTTGAGATACGTAATCAAGATAATAAATTAATTGCGATTTTTAGAGGCAAATCCTATGCCTTAAAAGGAACTGTTCTTCCGGAAAGTGAGCACTCATAACAAGATTTTAAAAGGAATTAAGCAATGATGGTTGATACCTCTTTCACACCAGATCAACTGGACCCGATGGAACGGGCCAGTATTGATGAGCTTCGCGCCACACAACTAGATCGTTTAAAGAAAAGCGTATCTCACGCTTATGATAATGTCGCTCTATACAAAAAGCGCTTTGATGATAAAGGTATACACCCTTCAGACATCAAAACACTGGATGATTTATCTATTATCCCATTTACCACCAAGAGTGACTTGAGAGACCACTACCCATTTGGGTTGTTTGCAACGCCCATGGATCAGATCGTGCGACTTCATGCTTCAAGTGGCACAACAGGTAATCCAACTGTGGTGGGTTATACTAAAAATGATATCGATCACTGGGCCAATCTCGTAGCACGATCGATTCGTGCGGCAGGAGGAAAACCGGGCGATAAGGTTCATGTATCGTATGGATACGGTCTATTTACGGGTGGTCTAGGCGCCCACTATGGTGCAGAGCGGCTTGGCTGTACTGTCATCCCTATGTCCGGTGGACAGACAGAAAAGCAGGTTCGCTTAATTAGGGATTTCAATCCTGACATCATTATGGTCACACCCTCTTACATGCTCAATATTGCCGATGAGATGGAGAGACAGGGTATCGACCCACATCAATTGAGTCTAAAACTCGGGATATTTGGTGCTGAGCCTTGGACAAATGATCTTCGTCTTTCCATGCAGCGACGTCTTGGCATCACGGCTACCGATATCTACGGTCTCTCAGAGATCATGGGACCAGGTGTAGCACAAGAGTGTGGCGAAACACAGGATGGACCCACAGTATGGGAAGATCACTTCTACCCCGAGATTATTAACCCTGAAACCGGTGAAGTACTGCCCGATGGTGAGCTTGGTGAATTAGTCTTCACAACCCTGAGCAAAGAAGCTTTGCCTATGCTGCGCTATCGAACGCGAGACCTGACAAGGCTTCTTCCGGGTACCGCTCGCCCTATGCGTCGAATCGATAAAATCACCGGCCGTAGTGATGACATGATGATCATTCGCGGTGTAAACGTATTTCCTACTCAAATTGAGGAAGAGGTTTGTAAAGTTCCGCAATTCTCGGAAAATTACGAAATCCACCTGCACCGCGAAGGAAACATGGACAGCATGATGGTTCATATAGAGTTACGTTCAGAGTTTGCTCAACAACCTGAGGAGACAACGGCTCAACAAATCGCGGCATTGAAGCATCATGTAAAATCGTCAGTCGGCATCAGTATCGGTGTTCAACTTCGAGACATAGGGTCCATAGCTCGTTCAGAAGGTAAAGCACAGCGCGTATTTGATGAGCGATAAATGAACACACGCAATATCGTGTGAACTTGAGCCCAAATGCGATACAAAAATTTAAATACTTGTTATTTTTTAGTGTCGCTTTTGATATGATGACTTGAATCATTTAAAGAGAGGTCTGTTATGTACGCACAGATGGTTGAAACCGGTGTTAAAAGTGTCAAATCAACTACAGAGATGTCATCAGAAGAACAGGCATTTCAGGCTCGTATTGACGCGGAAATAAAGATTGAACCTAAGAACTGGATGCCAGAGGCATACCGGAAAACACTGATACGTCAAATTTCACAACATGCGCATTCAGAAATCGTGGGCATGCTGCCTGAGGGCAACTGGGTGACCCGCGCCCCTACCTTAAAGCGAAAACTTCAATTAATGGCCAAAATTCAAGATGAAGCCGGGCATGGTCTGTACCTGTACAGTGCTATGGAAACACTGGGCGCTGATCGTGATGAAGAGGTCCAAAAAATGCACGAGGGCAAGGCGAAATACTCCAGTATTTTCAACTACCCTACTTTGAACTGGGCTGATATGGGAACCATTGGTTGGCTTGTCGATGGTGCGGCCATAGTGAACCAAGTACCTTTGCAAAGAACCTCTTATGGACCCTACTCTCGAGCAATGATCCGAGTCTGCAAAGAGGAGAGTTTCCACCAACGCCAGGGCTATGAAATTCTTCTGCACCTTATGCGCGAAGGAAACGACGCTCAAAAGGAGATGGTTCAAGACTCCATTAACCGTTTCTGGTGGCCTGTACTGATGATGTTTGGGCCATCCGATGCTCACTCACCCAATAGCGCCCAATCAATGGCTTGGAAAATCAAACGTCACTCAAATGATGAGCTACGCCAGCGTTTTATCGATCAAACCATTCCACAACTGCAAATTCTAGGCTGTACTGCGCCTGACCCTGATCTGAAATTTAATGAAGAGACCGGACATTGGGAATATGGAGAAATCGATTGGACAGAGTTCTTCGAAGTACTCAAAGGTAACGGCCCTTGTAATAAAGAGCGTGTTGCCCAGCGTAAAAAGGCGATTGATGAAGGCGCTTGGGTTCGTGAAGCTGCTGTTGCTTACGCCAACAAAAAACAACAGCGTAATGCTGCTTAATTTGGAGAACTACTATGGCTGATTGGACCCTATTTGAAGTGTTTATCCGAAGTAAACACGGCCTAAACCATAAGCATGTCGGGAGTGTGCATGCCGCGGATTCTGAGATGGCTATCGAGAACGCGCGCGATCTATATACACGACGCAACGAGGGAGTGAGTATTTGGGTCGTACCATCTGCATCGATAACGGCCACAGCAACGGATGAAAAAGAGGCGTTATTCGATCCATCCGATGACAAAATTTACCGACATGCTGGCTTTTACAAACTGCCTGATGAAGTTGGACACATGTAGAGGCCCCTATGAAACGTTTTGATGATACAACGGAACTTCTGCTTCAACTTGGCGATAGCGCCATGATACAGGCCCAGCGTCTGTGTGAACTTGTTGGAGGAGCACCCGCTCTTGAAGAAGAAGTCGCATTGATGAATGTCGGCCTTGATCTAGTCGGACAAGCGCGTAACTGGTTAGAGTATGCCGCTGAACGTATTGGTGATGGTCGCACAGCCGACGATCTGGTCTTCCTGAGAGACCAAGGCGAGTACAGAAATCTTCTAATTGTTGAACAGCCAAACGGTGACTTTGCGATGACGATGGCTAAGCAGTTTCTATTTGATGCTTGGCACTATCCTCTTCTTGAAAAACTGTGTAGTTCATCTGATGAGAAAATAGCGGGCATCGCGGCTAAGTCCCTTAAAGAGTCTAGTTATCATATCCGTCGTTCGAGTGAATGGATAAAACGACTGGGCGACGGCACTTCTGAAAGCCACGAACGCATGCAATCCGCATTAGACAAAATCTGGCATTTCACATTCGAGCCAGCCAAGCCGTGCGAACTGTTCAAGACATTGGATTCATCTGGTATTGCACCAGGTGTAAATGATCTTTGCAGTGATTGGCACGCGATCATCTCAAAGACATTAACTGAAGCAACACTGATGCAACCTGAGGCTGCTGATAACAACTACCTCAGTGGAGCTAAGGGTCTGCATACAGAAAGCCTTGGTTTTATCTTAGCTGAGATGCAGTTTTTACAACGAGCATACCCGAATGCAAGCTGGTGAGTTGATTGCAACTGATCGACCTGAGCTGACAGAAGAGTCAATTAAGTTAGCTTGGTCAGTTCTGGATGAAGTCATGGATCCGGAAGTACCGGTTGTGAGTCTTACTGACTTGGGTATTGTTCGCGAAATCACACCCGTTGGTGGACTATTACAAGTCGTTTTAACGCCAACCTATTCCGGTTGTCCAGCCACAGAGCACATTGAACAGAGCGCTAAACGAGCCCTTGAAGATTCGGGGTTCAATGCCGTTACTATTGAGCAAAGACTTGCACCCGCTTGGACGACAGACTGGATCACAGAACGCGGTCGCCTCCGTTTAAAAGAGTATGGCATAGCACCGCCCATCGGCAGTGCTGACAAGCCACAACTCGATCAAGCGATTCCTTGTCCAGTTTGTGATAGTAGCAATACGAAAGAGATTACAGAATTTGGTTCCACAGCGTGTAAAGCGCTGTACCAATGTAACGACTGTCTAGAACCATTTGATTACTTCAAATGCATCTAAGCTAGGGAGATAAAATGAGCAACTTCCACCGTTTAAAAATTGCTGATCGCACAGAAGAGACACGCGACTCAGTCTCGTTAGCTTTCGAAGTACCGTGCGAGATTCAGGAACGTTTTCGATTTAATCAAGGTCAATACCTAACATTAAAAGCTAACATCAATAACGAAGAGGTACGCCGCTCTTATTCAATCTGCAGTGGTGTCCATGACAACGAGCTTAGAGTTGCTGTAAAGCGAGTGCCTGACGGTTTGTTCTCCAACTTTGCCAATGATCAGTTGGCAATTGGGGATGAAATTGATGTCATGGAACCCATGGGGCACTTCTATACCGATCTTAATGAAGAGCGCTCAGGTAACTATCTTTTAATGGCAGCAGGCAGTGGTATCACACCTATTCTATCGCAGGTCAAAACCATTTTGAGATCGGAGCCAAAAAGCCGCGTCACACTGATATATGGCAACAGAGCGACGGGTTCCACCATGTTCAAAGATCAATTGGAAGATCTTAAAAACAGTTACATGGGACGTTTAAATCTCATTTTCATCTTCAGTCGCGAACAACAGGACATAGACCTTTATAACGGTCATATCGACGCAGAGAAATGTGAAGCCCTCTTCTCTAAATGGATCGATGTTAAGCAATTAACGGATGTCTTTATTTGTGGTCCTCAATCAATGACAGAAACCGTGAGTGAATCACTTATTAAAGCGGGAGTCGCGAAGCAAAACGTTCATTTTGAGCTCTTCGGAACGACTCAGGGTAGTGAAAAAAGAGCACAGCGAACAGAAGCCGCTGAGCGTGCAACACACCTATCTAGCATTGAAATCATGCGCGATGGGCATGTTAAGCAGTTTGATCTTGCCCAGAACACTCAAAACATCCTAGATGCAGCGAATGAACAAGGTGCAGAGTTGCCCTACTCTTGTAAAGCAGGCGTCTGCTCAACCTGCAAATGCAAGGTGGTTGAGGGTCAGGTTGAGATGGATGTTAGCATCGGGCTTGAAGACTATGAGGTCAAAGAGGGGTTTGTACTCTCCTGCCAATCATACCCAATAAGCGACAAAGTCGTTCTAGATTTCGATCAAATATAAAAAACTATAATCAATAAACGGATTTATCATGTCATCAACACCAATCGTTCAAAGTTTCATCGCAGGCCAATGGATTGGTCAGAATGCTCATCAAACACTCAATAGTGCAATTAATGGTGATGCCGTCTTTTCTACTCACTCTGAAGCAATAGATTTTAGTTCAAGTCTGGACTACGCAAAGACGATTGGTCACAAAAGTCTGTTGGCTCTCGATTTTCAACAACGAGCCACGGTGTTGAGAAACCTAGGCAAATATCTGATGGAGCACAAAGAGTCTCTTTATCAGATTTCTGCTCATACTGGTGCTACAAGAAATGACAGCTGGATCGATATAGAAGGTGGTATTGCAACACTGTTTGCTTATTCAAGCATGGGGCGTAATGAACTCCCCTCTGGCAATACACTTCACGAGGGAGATCCTGTCCAACTGGGTAAGGTCGGACAATTTTTTGGCAGCCACATCCTAGTTCCGAAGCAAGGTGCTGCGGTTCACATCAATGCATTTAACTTTCCTATTTGGGGAATGTTAGAAAAATTCGCCCCCAATTTTCTTGCTGGCGTGCCCGCTATCGTTAAACCTGCCTCGCAAACCTCTTACTTAACCGAGGCGTGCGTGAAGCTGATGCATCAATCTAATCTGCTTCCATTAGGATCTATACAACTGATCATAGGGTCTACAGGTGACCTGTTGGATCGACTTGATTCTCAAGACATCGTAACCTTTACCGGCTCTGCAGACACCGCTCGGATGTTAAAAAGCAATGCGAACATTCTAAATCACTCTATTCCATTCAATGCAGAGGCAGACTCATTAAACTGTGCGATCCTAGCACCTGATGTGACACCAGAGGATGCGGAATTCGAGCTTTTTGTTAAAGAGGTGGCGCGTGAGATGACGGTCAAAGCAGGACAAAAATGTACTGCAATCCGTCGTATCCTAGTCCCAGAGCATCTTATCGAACCGGTTTCAGGTGCATTAACACAGAGACTGGGTAAAACGACTTTAGGTGATCCAACGATTGAAGGTGTTCGAATGGGAGCCCTTGCTTCAATAGATCAGCAGCGTGATGTACAAGAAAAACTAGAGATGTTGATGTCCAGCAGCGACGTGCTTCTTGGTAGAGGTGCAGAGTGCAAACCCTTTGGTGAAGGCACTGAAAAGGGCGCGTTCTTTGAACCTACATTGCTACTAAACACCTCTCCAGACGCAGAGGGAGGGGCTCACGATATTGAACCTTTTGGACCTGTTAGCACACTGATGCCGTACAGAGACGTTGATCACGCTTGCACACTCGCTGCACGCGGCAAAGGCTCTTTGGTGACAACATTAACCACTAAAGACCCTGCCATCGCAGGCGTGGTAGCACCTAAACTGGCTGTATGGCATGGACGCGTTCACATTTTGGACGAACGTTCATCAAAAGAATCTACTGGTCACGGGTCACCGTTACCCATGCTTAAACATGGCGGACCAGGTCGAGCTGGCGGCGGTGAAGAACTAGGCGGAATTCGAGCGGTTAAACACTACATGCAACGTGCTTCTGTTCAAGGATCACCAACGATGCTGATGGCGGTGACAGGCCAATATGTCCGTGGCGCAGACAAAATCGAAAAACCGCTTCATCCATTCCGTTACCATTTCGATGAGCTCGAGATCGGTCAGACTCTATTAACTCACAGAAGAACGGTTACAGAAGCTGATATTGTTAATTTTGGATGCCTCTCAGGCGATCATTTTTACATGCACTTCGATGAGCAAGCGGCCTGTGACTCCATGTTCGAGAAACGCATCGCTCATGGCTATTTTGTGCTTTCAGCGGCCGCTGGCCTATTCGTTGATCCGGGTGTAGGGCCTGTCCTGGCCAACTATGGTTTAGACACACTCAGATTCGTAAACCCTGTTGGTATCGGCGATACCATACAAGCTAGAATCACATGCAAGACGAAAATTGACCAAGGTAAAGTCAACAACAAAGGCGATGCTATCGGTGTTGTCTCTTGGGATGTCGAAGTCGTTAATCAAAACGGTGAGCTTGTCGCAAGCTACGATATCCTGACCCTTGTTCAAAAATCGCAAAAGCCATAATTTTTTGTGAATTAGTTGGAAAAGTGCATAGATTTAGAGACGACACGTGATATGTTGTACACCTAAACAATAAGCTTCGTATCCAAAAACTACAGATAATAAATAGAGTATAGCGTTAATGGATATTCCACAGTTAAAGCACTTCGCATCACTGCGTGTTGAAATTGCTACACCCCAGGAGATAGGTGCAGCACAATTTGGCACGCGCAGAGTGATTCCGATTACAGGTGGCACCGTTCAAGGTAAGGGCTGGAATGGCCGTGTTTTACCTGGTGGTGCTGACTTTCAACGTATCGTTTCACCAGGATTAGCCGAACTGGATGCACGTTATGTGCTTGAGTCGGATGATGGCGAGACCATATTTGTACAGAATCGAGCACTGCGCGCTGCTGATCCAGAAGTAACACAAAAGATCATCGATGGAATCCCCGTCGATCCAAGCGAAGTCTACTTCAAGTGCACCCCTATTTTTGAAACCAGTGCCGAACGCTTTCAGTGGATTACGGAACGTCTGTTTATCGGCACGGGTGTTCGTAAACCTGACTGTGTAGAGATCGATTTTTTTGAGGTCATATGAGTAACGAGACTACCCTTAGCCGCGCGGAGTGGCTAGATCAACACTACCCAGAGCCCGGCCCCTTCAGATGGATCGCTTTTGGCTTAGAAGTCATAGCGGCTTGTGGCCTCTTCTTTTTAATGATGTTGACCGTTGCCGATGTCTTCGGCCGTTACCTCTTCAACAATGGGGTTGATGGTGCTTTTGAGATCACCCAACTAGGTCTTGCCATCATTATCTTCGCCGAAATGCCTGTTGTGACATGGCGTGGAGGACACATTTTAGTGGACCTTTTAGACTCAACACTTGGCCACAAAATCGTGCGTATTCTGGCTATGTTTTCGGCACTGGCGATCTCAACCTCCTTCTACGTTGTCGGTGTACGTATTTGGCAACTGGGTGCACGAAAACTGCGCCGAGGCGAGGTAACAGAATACTTGGAACTACCAGTAGGCTATCTAATTGAGTACATCGCCGTCATGAGTTGGTTCACTGCACTGGGTATGATCACCTATGGCATCTATCGTATATACAAAGAGAAGCATTAAGGATTTATCACGATGACCGCAGTAATTATAGGCTTCGCGCTCCTTATCTTTTTAATTCTAGTCATCCGAATGCCCATCGCCTTTGCGATGGCGATCGTCGGGTTCTTTGGTTTCGCTATTTTACAGGGCCTAACTCTTGATAACCTTTTCGACTTCCGTTGGAAAGCATCACTGACTTTGGCTTCTAACCGTGTCATTGAGACGGCACAGGAGTACTCTCTCTCAGTAGTCCCTCTGTTCATATTAATGGGTAACTTTGTCACTCGCTCAGGCCTGTCTCAAGAGCTATACAACGCCGCTTATACTTTTTTGGGTCATCGTCGCGGCGGTCTCGCCATGTCTACGGTTGTTGCGTGTGGTGGCTTCTCTGCTATTTGTGGCTCCAGCCTAGCAACGTCGGCGACCATGGCCAAGGTTGCACTGCCACCAATGCGTAAGTTTGGTTATGCCGATTCACTTGCAACCGCATCCATTGCAGCGGGCGGTACACTTGGCATTCTGATACCACCGTCAGTCATCCTTGTTATTTACGGCCTACTGACAGAGACCAGTATCCGCGAACTGTTTGCGGCAGGTTTTATACCAGGTCTTTTAGGCGTCATTCTTTACATGTTAGCTGTGCGCTGGGTCGTTATGCGCAATCCTAAATCGGGCCCAGCCGGTGAGAAATTCACCTGGGCAGAACGCATGCAGGCACTGAAAGGCATCTGGGGTGTACTTCTGCTGTTCACGATCGTAATGGGCGGTATCTACTTAGGCGTCTTTACGCCTACCGAAGCAGCCGGTATTGGTGCGGCAGGCGCATTCTTGATCGCCCTACTTCGTGGACAACTCAATCTGGTGAAAACCTACGAAGTACTGTCGGATACCGTTCGAACATCGACCATGCTATTTGCCGTGATCATCGGCGCATTGATCTTCTCTGACTTCATCAACCGTGCCGGTCTACCCGTTTGGCTTCTTGAGTTTGTGCAGTCGCTTGATGTCTCTCCCATGGCCGTCATTATCGTTATTCTTTGCATCTACATTCTTTTGGGAATGGTATTTGAAAGCCTATCAATGCTGCTGCTAACGGTCCCTGTGTTCTACCCGTTGATTGATAGCCTAGGATTCGATCTTGTCTGGTATGGCATCGTGGTGGTTGTAGTGACAGAGATCAGTCTGATTACACCGCCGGTGGGTATGAATGTCTTTGTCCTCAGCGCTGTTCTCAAAGACATTAAAACCGGCACGATCTTTAAAGGCGTAACACCATTCTGGTGTGCCGACATTGTACGCTTAGCACTGATCGTCGCTTTTGTACCGATCACCCTATTCTTGCCGGATCTGCTATATCGTTAACAGTTTCGACTAAGGTGCAGTGGAAGTCATCCCTAAAATAACTTTTACTGTTTTTTTACTATAAAAATAACCATTTAAAATGAGAGCAATAAACATGACCAACCTAAAACTTAAAGCAATCGGCCTAGCGGTAGGCGCTGCAATCTCAATGAACGCAATGGCTGAAACAACCATGCGTGTTGCGACTTGGCTACCACCTACTCACCCACAAAACTCTGTTGCGATGCCAGAGTTCAAAAAGATGGTTGAAGAGGCAACTGAAGGCCGCGTTAAGGTTGTTATCGAAAACTTCCAAGGTCACCCAAAGACAATCTACTCGTCAGTAGAAGATGGCATCATTGATGCCTCTTGGGGTGTAAACGCTTACACGCCAGGTCGCTTTGCTTTAACCGGTGTTGCTGAAATCCCAGGTGAAATGTCGGATGCAGAAGATGCATCTGTAGCATTATGGAAGGTGCAGCAAGAGTATTTTGCTGATGCCAACGAATACGAAGGCCTAGAACTACTAGGCATGTGGGTACACGCACCTGGCATTATCCACTCTAAATTCCGTATCAACAGCTTAGACGACCTCAAGGGTAAAAAGATCCGTCTTGGCGGCGGTATGGTCAATGAACTAGCTGCACGCTTGGAAGTGACCCCTGTCGGCGGTTCAGCGCCTAGCTCTTACGAGAAGCTGCAGCAAGGTGTTGTTGATGGTACCTTCCTTCCAGCTGGTGAACACAAGTTCTTTAAACTGGATGAAGTCACTGACCACCTAACCGTCTTCCCAACAGCACTGTACACCATAGTATTCAGCTTCGTAGCTAACCAGGAATTCATGGAAGATCTAGATCCAAAAGATGCTGAAGCAATCCGTGCAGCTCTAGGTGAAAATCTATCTCGAATGCAGGGTAAGACATGGCAGGATATGGATGCGATCGGTATGGCGCATGCAAAAGAGGTAGGTACCAACATTCATATGGTTGATAGCTACGAAAAACTTGCTGCAGACATGCGTAACACCATGAAAGGTCTTGACGCAATGTGGATGGAATCGGTAGCCGATCGCGGTGTCGATGCAAAAGCCGCTCTAGAAGCGTTCCGCAAATACCAGAAGTAATGTTTACTAACTAATCAAAGGGAAGCTTCGGCTTCCCTTTTTGTTTAGGCCAAGCGCTACTCTAATGTAGCCAATTAAAATCCTTATTGCGTTTTGGTCTTAGAGCGCCAGTGATCAATACCTGCCTGTGCACACTCCATATCCTGTGTAGGCGTGCCAGAACTTAAACCAATACCCCCAACGACTTGGCCATCATGTTCGATCGGTAAACCGCCACCAACAACACATAAACGACCACCCAACGCGGTATGTATGCCAAAAACGAGAGAACCTGGCTGACACACAGCATTGTAATCATGGGTCGCTTTTTTAGCGGCAGCCGCAGTGAACGCTTTATCCTGAGAAATGGTCACACTGGTGATCTTGCCACCATCCATACGTTCAAAAGCGATAAGATTTCCTGACTCATCTACAATTGAGATACACATTGGAATGCCAATCTCTTGAGCCTTTTCACGAGCCCCCTCAATTAAAAGTCCGGCATCAGCTATATCTAGGCGTGTAATATTTAACATAAATTTCTCCAATTGAATTTGGTTTTGACTATGAACCCCTTGTTAACAAAGGGGTTTCATAGCTTAAAAGTTAGGATTAAAGCGCAAGCTTTTTAAAGTGCTCATTACCTTCTCGGGCCTCGACAACAGCGGCCGTCACGATATCAGCGGTTGCAGCACTGAGCGTCCAACCTAGATGGCCATGCCCTGTGTTGTAGAAGACATTTTGACGGCGTCCAACGCCTACTTTAGGCATCATATTTGGCATCATTGGACGAAGACCTGCCCAAGGCACCACACTTTCGGTCGACACTCCAGGAAAGTGATGTTGACACCAATCAACGAGCGGTTTGATGCGGTCTGCTCGAATATCTCGGTTGTAGCCATTAAACTCAGCTGTGCCAGCGATACGGAAGCGATCAACACCCAAGCGACTTGTCACTATCTTCGCTTTATCATCAAGAAGGGAACGGATAGGCGCACTCTGCTGGCTCTGCTCATCACGCAAATTGACGGTAATCGAGTAGCCTTTAACTGGATAGATGTTGATGCGATCGCCTAACTTAGCGGCGAGCGCTCGGCTGCCAACCCCCAAGCAAACAACGATGCCATCGAACTCCAGCTCGCTGCCATTGGCATCTTTCAGCCTTACGACATCTTGCTCAGTTTTAACGTCAACCAGCTCGGTCTCCATCAAAAAATTAACGCCGTCCTTACGAATAGCCTCCGCCAAACCAAAAGCATACTTATGGATGTCGCCGGTAAAATCGCTAGGCGTCCAAAAACCGCCGACAAAGTCACCATGAAGTTGTGGTTCTTTTTCGATGATCTCTGAGGGTGATAACTCGAAACGTTCTAAGCCACCTTTAGCCAATAGTTTGTTTACACGCCGAGCATGTTCAAAGTCTTTTTTGTCAGAGTAGAAATGTAAAATACCGCAGTCTGATGAGTCATATTCCACCCCCCACCGATCTGCAAGGGCATGCATGTGCGCTCGAGAGGCTATCGCAAGCTCTGTCGTTGCAATTGTATTTCGCTCGTAGTTGGGAATGTTACCCATAAATTCGAGCATCCAACTGATCTTGTGCCAAGAGGGTTTAGGGTTCACAAGCAAGGGAGCATCAGACTGAAGCATCCATTTAAGACCCTTCAGAATCGTTGACCAAGTATTCCACACCTCTGCATTCGAAGCGGACAGTTGCCCCCCATTGGCAAAGCTAGTGTCCATTGCAGCGTAGCGTTGACGATCAATAACCGTAACGTTGAAACCCTGTTCGTGTAATTTAGCGGCAGTCGTAATACCGGTGATACCGGCACCTAAAACAGCAATATTTTGCATAGGATTGCACTCTTTTTTGCGGACAATAATTGATAAGCAGAACTGCATTTATGTCCGACTGCCCTCTCCGTCATGGTACCTGAGAGATTCACGCTCGCCGCCCCTTTGACGACTGCGCTTGCTCCTTCGGTGGATCTGAAAGTGCGCAGATCACTCTTCGGATGTTTTAAAGATCGCCGGTCCTTTTGCCTGAGAGTTTGCGGGGCACGTGCTCCTTCGGCGGTATTTTATGCGCTATAAAATACTCTCTCCCGGACGATCCATTGAGATCAAACTATCTCATCGTTTTGTAAAGAACAACCCTATACCAATTTTCCAGACAATTTATGGAACACTGTTTTTGAGGGGAGTCATCCACGGATTTATTAACGAAAGGAAATTTATAGGAGTTAATTTTTTGAATTAAAAATAGGAATAAAGAGCCTGAGCCCTTTATTTTATTGGATATCCAGCCCGTTTAGTCATTAGATACACCTTAGTGTAAGGACTATTATTGGTAACCTACTTTTAAGAAATATTAAAAAAACAGATGCAAAGGGATGACATCAATTTTAGATCATCTAGTTAAAATAAGTCTAACCACGATATAGCTAAAAGATAAGCTACTGCAGCTCTATTATGACAACTGGCTCACTACTCTTTGAGATGGAAGAATTCACCTAATGGCTGACGACTAGACTCTAAACTATTAATAAACGCCTCTTTATCTTCGTATCCAACAGCTAAACCGCAGGCTAACATCCACTCAGTACTCGCTTCAGTAACTGAAGTGACCGTCTCGTGCAAAAAGCTCCAATAACCTTGAGCACAACTACTCAACCCTCTCTCTTCCAACAACAACATAAGACTCTGAATGTACATCCCCAAATCCATCCACTGCCCAGGTCCAAGACGGCGATCTATATAAAAGAATAGACCCAAAGGAGCGCCAAATAGTTCGGCATTCTTTGCAAACTGAGCCTGTCGTCCAGCTTTATCCTCACGCGCCACACCAATCGTCTTGTAGAGGGCTTCTCCTACAGCGAAACGGTGAGATCTATAGGGTTCTGGCATAGGTGAAACATAGACTTGGTACTCTGGTTGTTCAAAACCATCTTGCTGAAGTTTCTGCACAGCCTTGGTTTTTAAAACCTCCAGCGACTCTCCACTCAGAGCAATAACACGCCAAGGTTGTAAATTCCCGTTGGATGGTGCGCGATTGGCAATCTCAACCAGCTCTTCGATTAACGCTTTCGGAACAGGATCAGGTTTAAAGGCCCTAACGGTTTTTCTGTTAAGCAGTGCTTTTTCAACGGACATAATTGTTCTCAACATTGAATCCAACTTCATCTAAGAAGAGGTGATTAAAATAAAATGTATCTAACTAGATCTTTACACAATATTAGGATCGCTTAACTCTTTTGAAAAGTCACTGCCTAACAACCTTTGAGCCATAGTCTGAAGATACTGTGCTGCAGGGGTTAACGGAACACCCCTTACTTTGACGATACCCAACTGATTTTCTGGAGGCAATTTATCAACAGAGAAGGGCTCTACCCCTGCTCCAGAAAAGCAATCAGTGATGTATCTCCCAGGCGCATAACCTATTAAGTCGGTTCTTCGCATCATCTCCAGCATCACTTGCGGAGAGGTACACTGAACAACCTCTTTTGGCCTTGGCAAACCCTCCTCTTCTAACCATTGGAGTAAGGAGTTTGAACTACTACCTAGTGACATATTAAGAACCCAAGAGGCATCCAGTAGCTCACACCAGTCATTAGAGTGTGCAAGAGGATGTCCAGCCCTTCCAGCAACCACTGTTTTAACGTTGCATAAGGGTTCGAACACTAACTCAGACGGTATGGACTCTTTGGATGCAAGTGCAATACCAAAATCCAGGGCCCCTTCAATCAATCCTGGAACAATTGTCGTCAACAAGCCCTCTGTCAGAACCAACTTTGCTTCTGGCATGCGAGAGTGAAACCCTTTGTAGATATCCGCTAAGATCGTTGCAGCAACAACAGGAGTGACGCCAATTGAGACCTTAGCGCCTCGTCCACCACCGATCTGCTGAACCTCATCCTTGGCTCTTTCGATGGTCGCAACAATT
This sequence comes from Marinobacterium sp. xm-g-59, assembly GCF_013283315.1. Lineage (NCBI taxonomy): Bacteria > Pseudomonadati > Pseudomonadota > Gammaproteobacteria > Oceanospirillales > Oceanospirillaceae > Marinobacterium > Marinobacterium sp. xm-g-59. The sequence continues at coordinate 340,463 of NZ_WBYR01000002.1, forward strand.
AATCTTGCCCGCTTTAAAAGCGCTTCACCTGCAGGGGTGAAAGTAACTCCCCGATAACTGCGCTGCAAAAGTTCCACACCTAGACTCTCTTCAAGCTCACGCATCGCCCTAGTCAAAGCACTCTGACTGGTGTTGAGCTCAACAGCTGCACTGCGAATAGATCCCATATCCGCAATCGCAACCAATGCACGTATTTGTTGCTGCTTCATATTAGTGACACCAAAAAATGATCACATAGCCAAAAAAGTCATATAGCTGAGATCATATACTCGTTTTAATCTGTTTGGAAATTACAAGAAGTACTGATATGAAAAAAATCACCGATACACAGATCAACCTCATGAAGAGTTGGCGCCACAGTATTCACTCAAATCCAGAATTAGGTTTTGAGGAGAACGATACGAGCCAATTGGTACAACAACTCCTAACATCATGGAACTATCAAGTCACCACAGGCATTGCAGAAACAGGAGTGGTTGCTCAAAAGGTATTTGGTGATGGCAGTGGTCCTAAAATAGGCCTAAGAGCCGATATGGATGCGCTACCGATCCAAGAGATGACGGGTCTACCCTACCAGAGCAAAAATAGAGGCAAGATGCACGCCTGTGGGCATGATGGGCATACCTCTATTTTGTTAGGGGCTGCGAAATCGATATCCGAAGCGGATACAAGTTCGTTTAATGGCACACTCAACCTTATCTTTCAGCCAGCAGAAGAGGTTGGTGGTGGAGGTGGTGCACAACGCATGATCAATGAGGGCTTGTTCGAACAATTCCCATGCGATGCCATCTTTGCACTCCATAATTACCCTGGCGTTCCTGTTGGTCGTGTCGAATTCCGAAGTGGTCCCTTCATGTGCTCATCAGATCTTGTGAAGATTACCTTTACAGGAAAAGGCGGCCACGGCGGACTCCCGCAAATGTCGATCGACCCAACACTACCGTTATCTGCCACCGTACTTGGTCTGCAAACAATTATTGGCCGCAATACCGATCCAATTCACACAGGCGTTATTAGTGTTGGAAAAATTACAGCCGGCCAAAGCTACAACGTTATTCCAGAGAGAGCCGAGCTTGAATTAAGTGTTCGCGCACTGCAACCAGAAGTACGTGACACGCTTGAAAGGCGCATAAGACAACTGGTCGATAATCAAGCAGCCGCTTATGACTGTAACGCACAAATCAGCTATCAATACGGCTACCCTGTGCTGCAAAACAGCGCTCAATATGCAGAGGTTGTTAGAACAGTAGCCGAGCGAGCATTCGGTGAAGAGCTCGTGGATTCACAAGCAGCCCCTCTGACTGGAAGTGAAGACTTTGCTTACATGTTAAACAGCGTTCCTGGCTGTTACTTCTTAATTGGTAATGGTGATAACGGCCATACCGATGGCAAACGCGTGGGGCCGTGCAGCGTACACAACCCGCACTATGATTTCAATGATGATGCTTTATCTGTGGGTACTCAAATGTGGGTAGACCTAATAGAGCAGTTTTTCTGCGAAACATCCATAAAATAGACCTTTATTGAGGATCAAATAATGACTATAAAAACAAATATTATGGGCACGCTAACAGCGGCCACAATGATTGGATCTCTATCCTTCAACGCTCAAGCTGAAACACTCACAATGTCAAATTGGGTTCCACCAGCTCACTTTGTTAGTGTAATTTTGAAAGACTGGGCTGAAGATGTTAGCGAAGCAACTGAGGGCCGAGTGACTGTCCGCATGCTGCCAAAAGCAGTTGGTAGTCCACCACAGCATTGGGAGCTAGCTCGCAAAGGGGTCGCTGACATCACTTGGGGAAACTGGACATACGAGCCAGAACGTTTCAAAGCAGTTTGGTTCTCGGAAGTGCCTTTTATTGGTGACTCAGCTGAAGCTTCATCGCTTGCTTTATGGGATACCTACAAAACTCATCTAGAGGCTAATACAGCGTTCGACGGGGTTAAGGTCCTTGGTGTAGGGACACTCGGTCCTGGAGTCATCAACCATGGTTCTAAAGACATAGTTACACCGGCAGACCTCGCAAATCAAAAGGTTCGCATGGGCGGACCTATTCAAAAAGTTCTGATTGAAACAGTGGGTGCGATACCTGTCGCTGCCCCGGCTACTAAAGCCTACGAAATGTTGAATGGTGGTGTCATTGATGCATCACTACACCCTATGGAATCAGTTGTTAACTTCCGTCTGGATGGCGTTTTAACCCACCATACTAAGATCCCAGAAGGTTTCTATGATGCTTCGTTCTTCTTGGCTATGAATGAGAAAAGATGGAATAAGCTTTCTAAAGCTGATAAAGAAGCGATCGAAACTGTTTCAGGTGCCGCATTTGCTAAACTATGGGGTGGGACATTTGACGCTCAATCAAAAGCAGCAGAAGAAAAAATGCGCGCCTCTGGTGAGCACAGCTTCAGCGAACCATCTCCAGAACTGATGGCCTTAATTACAGAAGCTCGCGAGAAAATCATCAATGAGTGGGCCTCTGATGCTAGTAACTTTGGTATCGACAATCCAATGGAAATTGTCAACTACCATAAAGAACGTTACAACGCTCACGCTAATAAATAACAAAAAGGGGCTGTCTGTTAGATAGCCCCTTGCTTTATAGAGGCGGAAGAAAATGAAGCCTATTATAGATAAGACCTTCAAAACCATTGAGATCATCTTAATGATCTCACTATTCCTAATGGTGGCTCTCACCTTTGCAGATGTATTAGGCCGTCGTCTATTTAATACTCCCATTTACGGTGCACACGATTTAACCGAACACTTTATGGCTGTTATTGTATTCACCGGTTTGCCTCTACTCACTGCAGCGAGAGGTCATCTCTGCGTCGACCTATTAGATGGATTCCTAATGAAGGATAGTCTGAACTGGTGGCACTTCTTAATTCGCTGCCTTGTAGCAGCTGCATTAGGTTTGATTGGTTATCAATTTGTCATTGCGGCCTTGGATGCAACTGAGATTCACGAAGTGAGTCATGAGCTTCTAATTCCACGCAGTTACATGTACTACCTATTTGCTTTCGGCTCATTTACAGCAGGTTTAGCAAGTCTATTACCGGCTAGACACCATTCAGATATCACATCCGAGGAACCAATATGACTCTTGGTTTAATCTGCCTAGGGCTAGTGCTAGTACTGGCATTTTTAAGAGTGCCTTTGGCCTTCTCTCTTCTAACCGTTAGTTTCTTTGGTATTGCTTGGGATTATGGCTATTCGACGTCGATCACTATGCTCTCCATGACCATATCAGACGCTGTATTTTCATACGATCTAGCCGTGGTACCCCTGTTTATATTGATGGGTAACATCCTATCTAAAACGGGAATAGCGGCGGATTTATTCAGAGCAGCCAATGCTTATCTAGGACACATTAGAGGTGGACTAGCCCTCTCTACGATGGTGACCTGTGCCGGATTTAGCGCTGTATGCGGATCGAGTCTTGCAACGGCCGCTACCATGTCAAAAGTCGCCTACCCCAGTATGAAAAAATACGGATATTCGGATTCTCTGGCATCTGCGTCAATAGCAGCTGGTGGCACTCTGGGTATTCTTATACCGCCATCAATTATTCTAATGATCTATGGCATTCTGACACAGACAAACATTGGGGAACTGTTCATAGCCGGTGTTGTGCCGGGATTATTAGGACTAGCATTTTATATGTTAGCAATATACGTCGTAGCACTCTTCAAGCCAGAACATGCACCACGAGGCGATCGATCAGACGCTAAAGAGAAGGTTGAATCCTTAAAAGGAGTGTGGCCATTCTTTATGCTGTTTATTCTGATATTTGGAGGCATCTACGCGAAGGTATTCACAGCTACAGAAGCAGCTGGCATGGGGGCAGGATTTGCCTTAATCATAGCTGTTTGGCAAAAACGGATGACCTGGGCGAAGTTAAAAAACATCTTCTTAGATGCATCTTTTACCTCCGTCATGCTCTACTCTGTCCTATTTGGCGCTATGCTGTTCGCAAAATTTGTATCTTTCTCAGGGCTAGCCGAAGGTATATTGAGTGCAGTAGAGGCTTCAGGTCTGAGTAATTATGAATTGATCGCTCTGATCATGATCATATTCCTACTGTTAGGATGTGTAATGGATTCACTGGCCATTATTTTGATCTGTGTACCTCTATTCGTCCCAATCGTACTCGCTAATGGATTCGATCTTATTTGGTTCGGCATTATTGTCGTGGTCGTTACTGAAATAGCCCTAATTACCCCACCGATTGGCATGAACGTATTCGTTCTTAAGGCGACACTGCCCAATGTATCATTTGCATCGATTTTCAAAGGGCTAGTTCCTTTTATTGGTGTCGATTTACTAAGGCTAATTCTATTAATAGCAGTACCAAGCCTATCACTGGGATTAGTAGAAATGATGCGATGATCCACTATTAGGTCACTAAAATCACAAAGGGCGCTTTACGATTGGTAACCGTAAAGCGCCCTTTTTATTTGCAGTTGTAATGAATTTAAGCCTACATAAGCGCAGGTAAAACTTAATGAACTGGACATATATAAGACAGCGTTCAATCAACCATAATGCATGGACAGACGCTATTTAAAAACAAAACAAGTGGAAGGTAACGCTAGAAACAAAAAACCCGGCACAAGCCGGGTTTTTTATGGATCAACACAGTGCTTAGTCTTCAGAAGACTCAGCAACTGGACGATCAACTAGTTCTACGTAAGCCATTGGAGCCGAATCACCAGCACGGAAACCGCACTTAAGGATACGAACATAGCCGCCTGGGCGAGTAGCGTAACGCTGACCCAGTTCGTTGAATAGTTTACCTACTGCTGCATCGCTACGTGTACGGGCAAAAGCCAGACGACGGTTAGCAACAGAGTCGTTTTTCGCCAATGTGATTAGTGGCTCAACAACAGAACGAAGTTCTTTAGCTTTTGGCAGAGTTGTTTTGATCAATTCGTGCTCGATCAAAGAAACTGCCATGTTCTTGAACATCGCTTTGCGGTGTGAGCTGGTACGATTCAAATGACGACCAGATTTACGATGACGCATCTTATCTATCCTTTAAAACTTAGCTAAGTCGACTTAAGAAGCCACTTTGTCGTCGCCTTTAAGAGAAGCTGGTGGCCAGTTCTCAAGACGCATACCTAGCGACAGACCTTTAGACGCAAGAACGTCTTTGATCTCTGTAAGTGACTTTTTACCCAAGTTCGGAGTTTTTAGCAGTTCAACTTCGGTACGCTGAATTAGGTCACCGATGTAGTAGATCTGCTCAGCCTTCAAACAGTTCGCGGAACGCACAGTTAGCTCAAGATCATCAACAGGACGAAGAAGTACTGGATCGATCTCTGGCTCTGCTGGCTCAGACTTCGCTTGTTCGCTTGCATCTTCAAGGTCAACAAATACTGCTAGCTGTTGCTGCAGAATCGTTGCTGCACGACGGATGCACTCTTCTGGATCGATTGTGCCGTTAGACTCAATATCGATAACCAGTTTGTCTAGGTCTGTACGCTGTTCAACACGCGCAGCTTCAACTGCGTAAGAAACACGTAGTACTGGGCTGTAGCTAGCGTCTAGCTGCAGACGGCCAATAGCACGTGTCTCATCGTCTTCACTAGTACGAGCATCAGCAGGTACGTAGCCGCGACCGCGGGAAACAGTTAGGCGCATGTTCAGACTGCCAGCGCTAGTTAGCGTAGCAATCACGTGTTCCGGATTAGCGATTTCAACGTCTTGGTTTAGCTGGATATCTGCAGCTGTAACTGCACCAGGACCCGACTTGTTGATTGTCAGCACCGCTTCGTCGCCGTTGTGCATGATGATCGCAACACCTTTAAGGTTCAGGAGGATCTCAATGACATCTTCCTGAACACCTTCGATGCTGCTGTACTCATGCAGAACACCGTCGATTTCTACTTCTGTAATTGCACAACCTGGCATAGAAGATAGAAGGATACGGCGCAGCGCATTACCCAAGGTGTGACCGAAGCCACGCTCTAGAGGTTCCAATGTAACCTTAGCGCGAGTCTTGCTAATCTCCTGTACGTCGATGTGACGTGGGCTTAGAAACTCATTTACTGAACTCTGCATAGTTCCACCGTTTAATTAAAAATTACTTAGAGTAAAGTTCGACGATCAACTGTTCGTTGATCTCAGCTGGTAGTTCTGCGCGTTCTGGCATGGCTTTAAAAGTGCCTTCCATTTTTGCAGAGTCAACTTCAACCCACTCTACCGGTGCACGCTGTGCAGCCAGTTCCAACGCCGCTTTAATACGTAGTTGGTTTTTAGCTTTTTCACGTACTGCAACCACATCGCCCGCTGCTACTTGGTAAGAAGCAACGTTTACTACTTCACCGTTAACAGTGATTGAGCGGTGAGAAACGATCTGACGTGCTTCAGCACGTGTAGAGCCGTAACCCATGCGGAATACAACGTTATCCAAACGGCTTTCAAGAAGTTGCAGAAGGTTTTCACCTGTAGCGCCTTTACGACGTGCTGCTTCTTTGTAGTAGCCGCGGAATTGCTTTTCTAGTACGCCGTAGATACGACGAACTTTCTGTTTTTCACGAAGCTGTAGACCGTAGTCTGACAAACGACCGCGACGAGCGCCGTGTACGCCAGGTACAGTTTCAGCCTTGCACTTGCTGTCTAGTGCGCGAACACCGCTCTTAAGAAAGAGATCAGTGCCTTCGCGGCGAGACAACTTGCACTTAGGTCCAATATAACGAGCCATAATTACTTACCGTCTCCAGATTAAACGCGACGTTTCTTCGGAGGGCGACAACCATTGTGTGGAATAGGTGTCACATCCGTGATGTTTGCGATTTTGTAGCCACAAGCGTTCAGTGCGCGCACTGCAGACTCACGACCTGGTCCAGGACCCTTCACAAACACGTCTAGGTTTTTCAAGCCGTACTCTAGTGCAGCTTGACCAGCACGTTCAGCAGCAACCTGTGCAGCGAACGGCGTGCTCTTACGAGAACCACGGAAGCCAGAGCCTCCAGAAGTTGCCCAAGAAAGAGCATTACCTTGACGATCGGTAATAGTAATAATGGTGTTGTTAAAAGAAGCGTGGATGTGCGCAAGGCCATCCGCAACTTGCTTTTTAACTTTTTTACGTGTGCGATTACTCGGCTTAGCCATAGTTAGTAATTCCTATCGCTTACTTACGGATCGGTTTACGTGGGCCCTTACGGGTACGTGCGTTAGTTTTAGAACGCTGTCCGCGCACCGGTAGATTACGACGGTGACGGATACCACGGAAACAACCAAGGTCCATAAGACGCTTAATATTCATGTTGACTTCACGACGAAGGTCGCCTTCAACAGTCAACTTAGTAACTTCACCACGAACATTGTCGAGTAGCTCTTCAGAAAGATCGCCAACTTTAGTCGTTGGATCGATACCTACTGTGTCACAAATCTGCTGTGCAGTTGTGCGGCCGACTCCATAAATGTAAGTCAGTGAAATTACCGCGTGCTTGTTGTCAGGAATATTGACGCCAGCTATACGGGCCATTCAATGTACTCCATTAGTTAATTATTCGCTTCCAGCAAGAACTGGGTACGAAATTACATTCAGTTCGTGGAAGGCGCGCAATTATACGGGTTGATTATTATTAAATCAACCCATGCGCCCTTCCGCCTCGTTTACAGCTTAGGATTAACCCTGACGCTGCTTGTGACGAGGTTCAACCTTACAGATCACGCGAACGGAACCGTTACGACGTACGATCTTACAGTTACGGCAAATTTTCTTAACAGATGCGCGTACTTTCATAATTCACCTCAATGGTTTAACGCAGTAGACCTGCGCCACCCTTTAGATTCGACTTCTTCATCAATGATTCATACTGGTGTGACATAAGGTGCGATTGCACTTGTGCCATGAAGTCCATTACCACGACTACGACGATCAGTAACGAAGTACCACCGAAGTAGAAAGGTACGTTCCATGCAACTACCATCGCCTGTGGCATCAGAGATACCGCAGTGATGTAAAGAGCACCAAACAGAGTAAGGCGGCTCAATACTGAGTCGATGTAACGAGCAGACTGTTCACCTGGACGAATACCTGGGATGAAAGCACCCGATTTCTTCAGGTTATCTGCCACTTCACGAGGATTAAACATAATCGCCGTGTAGAAGTAACAGAAAAATATAATTGCTGCCGAGAACAACAGAATGTACAGCGGCTGGCCTGGGCCTAGAGCCAATGCAACATCCTGAAGCCAATCCATACCCTCACTCTGACCAAACCATTGGCCTAGAGATGCAGGGAATAGCAGAATAGAGCTTGCGAAGATCGGTGGGATAACACCCGCCATGTTGACCTTCAAAGGCAAGTGGCTAGTTTGGCCCGCGTAAACGCGGTTACCCTGCTGGCGTTTTGCGTAGTTAATAGTAATACGACGTTGTGCGCGTTCCATGAACACGACAAAACCAACCGTCGCAACCGCTAACACAGCAATTGCTAGCAGCGCCAGGATGTTAAGATCACCCTGACGAGCCGATTCAAAGGACTGACCGATCGCACCAGGAAGACCCGCTACGATACCAGCAAAGATCAGAATCGAGATACCGTTACCGATACCACGTTCAGTGATCTGCTCACCAAGCCACATTAGGAATACTGCACCAGCGACCAGTGTAATAACAGCTACAAAGTAGAAGTTAAACGCTGTGCTAAATGCCACACCCTGATTAGCTAGACCAACAGTCATACCCAAACCCTGAACAGTTGCTAGTGCAACTGTACCGTAGCGTGTGTATTGGTTGATCTTACGGCGACCAGCTTCACCCTCTTTCTTCAACTGTTCAAGCTGAGGGCTAACCGCTGTCATCAACTGCATGATAATCGATGCAGAGATGTACGGCATGATACCTAGAGCCAGGATCGACATGCGCTCGAGTGCACCACCCGAGAACATGTTGAATAGGCTTAGGATCGTACCCTGGTTCTGATCAAACAGAGCAGCAAGACGATCTGGGTTAATACCCGGAACTGGAATATGCGCGCCAATACGATACACAATGATCGCAATCGCAACGTAACGTAGACGAGCCCAAAGCTCACCTAGTCCGCTTGCATTTCCTGCTGGTACTTGTCCTTTAGTTGCCATTACGCTTCTACCTTACCACCGGCAGCTTCGATTGCAGCTAGAGCGCCTTTAGTCACTTTAAGACCTTTAACGGTAACTGCTTTAGTAATTTCACCAGACAGAATTACACGTGCAGAGGTGATCTCTTCACGGATAATGTCAGCCTGTTTAAGCGCTGCGAGGTCAACTACGTCAACACCGCAAGCAGCCAATTCGTTTAGACGAATTTCAGCTACGTAACGCGCTTGGCGAGATGTGAAACCAAATTTTGGCAGACGACGCTGCAAAGGCATTTGACCGCCTTCAAAACCTGGCTTAACACTACCGCCTGAGCGAGATTTAAGACCCTTGTGACCACGACCACCAGTCTTACCTAGGCCGGAGCCGATACCACGTCCAACACGCTTAGGAGCGTGCTTAGAACCGGCACCCGGGCGAAGAGTATTCAAACGCATTTGGGTGACTCCTCTATTAGTCTTCTACACGAAGCATGTAGTTGACTTTGTTAATCATGCCACGAACTGCAGGAGTGTCTTCCAACTCAACAGTGTGGTTCATGCGACGTAGACCAAGACCTGTTAGGGTAGCTTTATGCTTCGGAATGATACCGATTGGGCTGCGTACCAAAGTGATTTTAACTGTATTAGCCATCGATTAGTTCCCCAGGATCTCTTCGACTGACTTACCGCGCTTAGCTGCAACATCTTCAGGAGACGCCATAGACGCAAGACCTTTAACAGTCGCGCGAACAACGTTCACTGGGTTAGTTGAGCCGTAGCACTTAGCCAATACGTTTTCTACACCAGCCAGTTCAAGAACTGCACGCATCGCGCCACCGGCGATAACACCAGTACCTTCAGATGCAGGCTGCATGTAGACCATTGAAGCACCGTGACGTGCTTTGATTGGGTACTGCAACGTGTGACCGTTTAGAGAAACGCTCACCATGTTACGACGTGCTTGTTCCATTGCCTTTTGAATTGCAACAGGTACTTCGCGCGCTTTACCGCGACCAAAACCAACACGGCCATTGCCGTCACCAACTACAGTAAGAGCTGTAAAGCCGAAGATACGACCACCCTTAACTACTTTGGCTACACGGTTTACCTGAACAAGCTTCTCTTGCAGTTCACCGTCTTTCTGTTCGTGATTTGCCATAATAGAAACCTTTAGAATTCCAAACCGCCTTCACGTGCAGCGTCTGCTAGAGCAGCTACACGACCGTGGTATTTAAAACCAGAGCGGTCAAACGCTACCTGGCTAACACCTGCTTCTTTTGCACGGCTAGCGATCAGAGTACCGACCTTTTTAGCCGCTTCGATGTTACCAGTTGCGCTTTCACGCATATCTTTTTCAACTGTAGAAGCTGCAGCAAGAACTGTAGCGCCATCTGCAGTTACGATTTGCGCGTAGATATGGCGCGGTGTGCGGTTAACACACAGACGTGCAGTACCGATCTCACGCATTTTAGCGCGTGAACGACGAGCACGACGTAAACGAGATTCTTTTTTAACGTTCATAACCCTGCCTTACTTCTTCTTAGCTTCTTTACGGCGAACAAATTCGTCGCTGTAACGAACACCTTTACCTTTGTATGGCTCAGGTGGGCGGAAACCACGAACTTCAGCAGCAACCTGGCCTACAACTTGTTTGTCGGCACCAGAGATGACAACAGTCGTTTGGTTAGGTACTTCTGCCTTGATACCTTCAGGCAGTGCGTACTCTACTGGGTGTGAGAAACCCAGAGTCAGGTTTAGAGTGCTTCCAGAAACCGCAGCACGGTAACCAACACCGATCAGTGTTAGCTCTTTTTTGAAGCCTTCGCTAACACCAGTAACCATGTTGTTAACGATAGAACGAGTTGTGCCAGCCAGTGCAACAGATTGTTTAGCACCGTCACGAGTACCGAAGTTCAATGCACCTTCAGCCTGTTCAACAGTAACTGATGGGTGTACTTCGTGTGATAGCTGACCATTTTTGCCTTTAGCGCTGATCGTCTGGCCAGAGATTGAGATCTCTACACCAGCAGGCACAGCAACAGGCGCTTTAGCGATACGTGACATCGTAAATCCCCTTAGAATACTGTGCAGATCACTTCACCGCCGATACCAGCAGCGCGCGCAGCGCGATCGGTCATTACACCTTTGCTAGTAGAAACGATTGCGCAACCTAGGCCATCTGATACTTTTGGAAGATCAGATGCAGATTTGTAGATACGTAGAGATGGCTTAGATACTCGCTTGATCTCTTCGATAACTGGCTTGCCTTCGAAGTATTTCAGTTCGATAGACAGCACAGGCTTAACGTCACCTTCAACTGAGTAACCGTTGATGTAACCTTCTTCTTGAAGAACCGCTGCGATAGCAACTTTCTGCTTTGAAGATGGCATAGCAACAGCAACTTTCTCAGCCATGTGACCGTTGCGGATGCGTGTGAACATATCCGCGAGCGTGTCTTGCATGCTCATGCTTTTACTTCCTCTCTTGTGCAGCGTAGTGCGGTAGCCCCGTCATCACTGACGTGGCCCTGACCACTACGCTTACCGTTAACTAACCGGTGGATTACCAGCTAGCTTTCTTAAGGCCTGGTACGTCGCCGCGCATTGCAGCTTCGCGTAGCTGGTTACGGCAAAGACCGAACTTGCGGTAAACCGCATGTGGACGACCTGTTACCTGACAGCGACGCTGTTTACGTACTGGGCTAGCGTCACGTGGCAGTTTCTGCAACGCAACTTGTGCTTCCCACACTTCATCTTCAGAAGAAGCTGGTGAAGCGATGATAGCTTTCAGAGAAGCGCGTTTCTCAGCGAACTTAGCCGCTAGTTTTTCGCGCTTAACTTCACGCTCCCACATAGATACCTTAGCCATATCTTATCCCTTCCTTATTTCTTGAACGGGAACTGCAGTGCAGTCAAAAGAGCACGACCTTCGTCGTTTGTCTTCGCAGTTGTCGTGATAGTAATATCAAGACCACGGATCGCGTCTACTTTGTCGTAGTCGATCTCTGGGAAGATGATCTGCTCTTTAACACCCATGCTGTAGTTACCACGGCCGTCAAATGACTTAGGGTTAAGACCACGGAAGTCACGGATACGTGGAACCGCAACGTCAACTAGACGGTCTAGGAATTCCCACATACGCTCGCCGCGTAGAGTAACCTTACAACCGATTGGCCAACCTTCACGAACTTTAAAGCCCGCTACAGATTTACGAGCCAACGTAACAACAGGCTTCTGACCAGCGATTGCAGTCATATCATTTACTGCATTCTCTAGAAGCTTCTTGTCTGCCAGTGCTTCACCAACACCCATGTTAAGAGTGATTTTAGAAACACGTGGAACAGCCATTACGTTTGGCGAATTCAATTCTTCTTTAAGACTCTGTTTGATCTGAGTCTCGTAAAGCGCTTTCAATCTAGACATCTGTTCTACTCCTCTTACTCAACGATTTCGCCAGTTGATTTGTAGAAGCGAACTTTAGTGCCGTCTTCAAGAGTCTTGAAGCCTACACGGTCGCCTTTACCAGTCGCAGCGTTAAAGATAGCAACGTTAGAAGTCGCGATAGCCGCTTCCTTCTCAATGATGCCACCTGGTTGCTGAAGCATAGGGTTTGGCTTCTGGTGTTTTTTCACCATGTTGATGCCAGACACGATCAAACGATCGTTTTCAAGTACGCGAGAAACTTTGCCACGCTTACCTTTGTCTTTACCTGCGATAACGATGACTTCGTCGTCACGTTTAATCTTGCGCATTTTAATTTACCTTCGTTTCCTACTACCTTCCTCATGCTGAAAAACGCCAAACTCGTTAGAGCTTGACGTTTTCCTTAAAAACTTCGAATTTTTCGAGGTTTTATAGCACTTCAGGCGCCAGGGAAATGATCTTCATGAACTTCTCAGAGCGAAGCTCACGCGTTACTGGGCCGAAGATACGAGTTCCGATTGGAGCGTCGTTCGCGTTCAAAAGAACCGCTGAGTTAACATCAAAACGGATCAATGAACCATCGGGACGACGAACACCTTTACGGGTACGTACTACGACAGCTTTAAGTACTTGGCCTTTTTTAACTTTGCCACGAGGAATCGCTTCTTTAACCGATACCTTGATAACATCGCCAACGTTAGCGTAACGACGGTGTGAACCGCCTAGTACTTTAATACACTGCACTCGCTTAGCGCCGCTGTTATCAGCGACATCAAGCATCGTTTCAGTTTGAATCATGGTTTACTCCACAATCTCTAGTGCCTCATTCGACCCTCAATCGACCGTCGAATAAGGCGGCTAGTGAAGCAAAGGTGCAATAGTTTACACCTTTGCTCCACGTTCTTCAATGCGTACCAATGACCAAGACTTAGTCTTAGACAGAGGGCGACTTTCCGCGATTGTCACTAGGTCACCCGCTTGGCATTCATTCTTCTCATCGTGTGCGTGCAACTTAGTTGAACGCTTCATGAATTTACCGTAGATCGGGTGCTTTTCCTTGCGCTCAACCAACACAGTGATGGTCTTATCCATCTTGTCACTGATAACTTTACCAGTAACGGTACGAGTACGTTTTTCAGCGCTCATTTAGTCACCTGCTTTTTGGTTAAGTACTGTCTTAACGCGAGCGATGTCGCGACGAACCTGACCCAACATGTGAGTCTGTGCCAACTGGCCAGTAGCCTTTTGCATACGCAAGTTAAACTGATCCTTTAGGAGAGTCAGCAATGTTTGCTGAAGCTCTTCTACGGATTGATCACGTAGTTCAGTAGCTTTCATTACATCACCGTCCGTTTAACTACAGTTGTTGAAAGCGGAAGCTTAGCTGCCGCTAGTTCAAAGGCTTCTTTCGCGAGTTGTTCAGGTACGCCTGCCATTTCAAACAGCACTTTACCTGGTTGGATCTGAGCGACCCAGTACTCAACGTTACCCTTACCTTTACCCATACGTACTTCTAGTGGCTTACCTGTGATCGGCTTGTCTGGGAAGACACGGATCCAGATTTTACCACCACGTTTTACGTGACGAGTCATGGTACGACGAGCTGCTTCGATCTGACGCGCTGTGATGCGACCACGTTCGGTCGATTTCAGTGCGAATTCACCAAAGCTAACGCTGCTGCCGCGTTGAGCCAAACCGCGGTTGCGGCCTTTCATTACCTTACGGAATTTTAGACGCTTAGGTTGCAACATGTTCCGCTACCTCACTTCGCTTTCTTCGCAGGTGCATTTTTCTCAGCGCGTACCTGTTCGATACCACCAAGAACTTCACCTTTGAAGATCCAAGTTTTGATGCCGATCACACCGTAAGTAGTGTGGGCTTCGTATGTAGCGTAGTCGATATCTGCACGTAGAGTGTGTAGAGGTACACGACCTTCACGGTACCACTCAGTACGCGCGATCTCAGCACCACCTAGACGGCCTGCAAGAGAGATCTTGATACCTTTTGCACCAGCACGCATTGTGTTCTGTACGGCGCGCTTCATAGCACGACGGAACATAACACGACGCTCTAGCTGACCTGCAATGTTCTGCGCAACTAGCTTCGCATCCATATCTGGCTTGCGAATCTCTTCGATGTTGATGTGAACTGGCACACCCATCATCTTAGAAACAGTTGAACGTAGAACTTCTACGTCTTCACCTTTTTTACCAATCACGATGCCTGGACGCGCCGTGTGGATGGTGATTTTCGCATTCTGTGCAGGACGCTCGATTTCGATACGGCTTACAGATGCTTTTTCTAGCTGCTTCTCAAGGTACTTACGTACTTCAAGGTCATTCAACAGCTTCTTCGCGTAATCGGCTTTGTCCGCATACCACACAGAAGTATGGTCTTTTACGACACCAAGTCGAATACCGGTTGGGTTAACTTTTTGACCCATGATTAAATCTCCTAGTACTCAGCTCTTAGTCTGCGACCTTAACAGTGATATGACACGAGCGTTTCAAAATACGATCAGCTCGTCCCTTAGCACGCGGACGGATACGTTTCATGGTCATGCCTTCATCAACGAAGATAGTCGCAACGCGAAGTTCGTCAATGTCAGCACCTTCATTGTGCTCTGCGTTAGCAATAGCAGACTCAAGCACTTTCTTAACCAGGTGTGCACCTTTCTTGGTGCTGAACGCCAAAATATTCAGAGCTTCGCCAACAGATTTGCCGCGGATCTGGTCAGCAACCAGACGAGCTTTCTGAGCGGAGATGCGGGCGCCGTTATGCTTTGCAATAGCTTCCATCATCAACTCCTATTACTTCTTAGCCTTCTTGTCTGCAACGTGGCCTTTAAAGGCACGAGTCACTGCAAACTCACCCAGCTTATGACCGACCATATCTTCAGTAATGAATACTGGGACATGCTGACGGCCGTTATGTACCGCAATCGTCAAACCGACAAAGTTCGGAAAGATTGTAGAACGGCGAGACCAAGTTTTAATTGGCTTACGATCGCTGTTCTCGATTGCAGCTTCTACCTTTTTCAACAAGTGAAGGTCGATAAATGGACCTTTCTTAAGTGAACGTGGCACAGCTGATTCCTCTTACTTAGCCTGACGACGACGTACGATAAGCTTATCAGTACGCTTGTTCTTACGGGTCTTGTGGCCCTTAGTCGGAACACCCCATGGAGTCACTGGGTGACGACCACCTGATGTACGACCTTCACCACCACCGTGTGGGTGATCGACTGGGTTCATCGCCACACCGCGGACGGTAGGACGAACACCACGCCAGCGCGTAGCACCAGCTTTACCCAAGCGACGTAGGCTATGTTCACCATTACCTACTTCACCAAGAGTCGCACGACACTCAGACAACACTTTGCGCATTTCGCCAGAACGTAGACGTAGAGTCGCGTACTGACCTTCACGAGCAACTAGCTGAGCTGAAGTACCCGCAGAGCGAGCCATCTGTGCACCCTTACCAGGCTTCAATTCAACACAGTGAACAGTCGAACCTACAGGTACGTTGCGCAAAGGCATACAGTTACCTGGTTTAAAGTCAGCCTGTTCGCCAGACATCAGAGCAGCACCTGCTTCAACGCCCTTAGGAGCGATGATGTAGCGACGCTCACCATCTGCGTACTTCAACAGAGCGATGTTCGCAGAACGGTTTGGATCATATTCCAGACGCTCAACGACAGCAGGAATGCCATCTTTGTTGCGACGGAAGTCGATTACACGGTAAGCCTGCTTGTGACCACCACCAATGTGACGCGTAGTGATGCGACCATTGTGGTTACGACCACCAGACTTAGATTTCTTTTCAACCAACGCTGCAAAAGGCTTACCTTTGTGAAGGTTTTGGCCTTTAACAGAAACGACGTGACGACGTCCTGCAGAGGTTGGCTTAGCTTTAACAGTTGCCATTTCTTAACCCCTCCTTATTCGCCAGCAGCCAGAAAATCGATTTCTGAACCGTCAGCTAGACGAACGTATGCTTTGCGAACATCGTTGCGCTTACCCATGCCACGCATAGTACGCTTCGTTTTACCTTTCGCATTAAGCACGTTCACGTTTGCAACAGTCACGTTGAACAGCTGTTCAACAGCAGCCTTGATTTCAGGCTTAGTTGCATCGTTAGCGACACGGAATACCACTTGTTGAGTATCTTCCGCTACGATCGTTGCTTTCTCAGAGATGTGTGGTCCGAGTAGCACTTTGTAGATGCGTTCCGGGTTCATGCAAACACCTCCTCGATCTTCTTAAGAGCTGGGACAGTCACAACGACTTTATCGAAACCGATTAGGCTCACTGGATCGATACCTGCCGCATCACGTACGTCAACGTGTGGTACGTTACGAGCAGCAAGGAATAGGTTTAGATCAACCTCTTCAGTGATAACCAAAGCGTTGCTTAGGTCAAACTCTTTCATTTTTGCTAAGAACTGCTTAGTTTTTGGAGCTTCGACAGCGAAGTCTTCAACAACAACTAGACGCTCTTGGCGAACCAACTCAGACAAGATAGAACGCATCGCAGCGCGGTACATCTTCTTGTTAACTTTCTGAGAGTGGTCACGTGGAGTAGCAGCGAATGTTACGCCACCAGTACGCCAGACAGGAGAACGAGTAGTACCCTGACGAGCACGACCTGTACCTTTTTGACGGAATGGCTTAGCACCACCACCAGCTACAGCTGAACGGTTTTTCTGAGCTTTAGTACCCTGACGCGCACCTGCCATGTAAGCAGTTACAACCTGGTGTACTAGAGCTTCATTAAACTCTTTGCCAAACGCAGTATCGGCTACTTCAACCGAACCCTTGGCACCAGTTAGATTCAAATTCATGACAATCTCCCTTAGCCGCGCGCTTTAACAGCTGGTTTAACGATGACGTCACCACCAGGAGCACCAGGTACGGCACCCTTGATTAGCAGCAGGCCGCGCTCAGCATCTACGCGTACAACCTCAAGGCTCTGTACGGTAGAACGCTCTGCACCCATGTGCCCAGCCATCTTTTTACCTTTAAAAACGCGACCCGGAGTTTGGCACTGACCAATTGAACCCGGAGCACGGTGAGAAAGTGAGTTACCGTGAGTCATATCCTGAGTACGGAAGTTGTGACGCTTAACGCCACCCTGGAAGCCCTTACCCTTAGATTGACCAGTTACATCTACTTTTTCGCCTGCTTGGAAGCGCTCAACAGTAAGTGCATCACCTACGTTGATTTCCTCATCACCCTTCGCGCGAAACTCCCACAAACCTGCACCCGCTTCAACGCCTGCCTTAGCAAAATGACCAGCTTCTGGTTTAGAAAGGCGGTTAGCCTTCTTAGTACCAGTAGTCACTTGTACAGCAGCGTAACCGTCAGTTTCGACAGTTTTAACGCAAGTCACTCGGTTCGGTTCCACCTCGATGACGGTGACTGGCACGGACACGCCGTCTTCAGTGAAGACACGGGTCATGCCCGCTTTACGTCCGATAAGTCCTAATGACATTTTATATACCTCTTGCCAGTTGTGTACGGGGCTGTTACCCACTACGGCTACCCTTTTCAGGGGTATTCCACAAATAGCGCTTCATTAATAAAAAATTAATAAATCTGCGCGTGCTATTAGCCTAGGCTGATCTGCACTTCTACACCCGCTGCGAGATCTAGCTTCATTAGAGCATCAACTGTTTTTTCAGTTGGCTCAACGATGTCTAGAACACGCTTGTGCGTACGAATTTCGTACTGATCACGCGCGTCTTTGTTGACGTGCGGAGAGACCAATACGGTGTAACGCTCTTTGCGAGTAGGAAGTGGGATCGGACCACGGACCTGAGCACCAGTACGCTTTGCAGTTTCAACGATCTCCTGAGCCGAAGTATCGATCAGACGATGGTCAAAAGCCTTCAAGCGGATTCTGATTTTTTGGTTCTGCATTTTGATCACGCATTTCCTAAAATATTAAATAAACGGCAATAGCCGACCTCCCCTCAAATGAAGGGACGCAAATTCTACTTGAGTTTTGGGCTGTAGGTCAACTAAAGATTTGCCAAATGATTGGTGCGTAATTAGACAGCGGATGACAGGCTGAAAGCCAGTCACCGGAGCACCTAACCACCTACGCAGTATCGGTGACTGGCTTCAGCCTGTCACCCGCTTTACCAGCAACCACCCAACTCAGTTTTGGTGACTGGCTTCAGCCAATCATCCGCCTTCCCAGCGCGCATTTTTTCCCATTTACGGTGACTGGCTTCAGCCTGTCATCCACCCTAGCAACAAACACCCAATCCCAAACTACGGGCATAAAAAAACCCGCTCGAGAGCGGGTTTCTTTTAGAAGATTATCAGCAATTAAGCGATGATCTTAGATACAACACCTGCACCTACAGTACGGCCACCTTCGCGAACTGCGAAACGTAGACCTTCGTCCATAGCGATTGGGTTGATTAGTGTAACGTTCATCTTAACGTTATCACCAGGCATTACCATTTCAACACCTTCTGGAAGCTCTACAGCACCAGTGATGTCAGTTGTACGGAAGTAGAACTGTGGACGGTAGCCTTTGAAGAATGGAGTGTGACGACCGCCTTCATCTTTGTTTAGTACGTATACTTCACCTTCGAACTGAGTGTGAGGAGTTGTAGTACCAGGAGCACATAGAACCTGACCACGTTCAACTTCGTCACGCTTAGTACCACGAAGAAGGATACCACAGTTCTCGCCTGCACGACCTTCGTCAAGAAGCTTACGGAACATCTCAACACCAGTACAAGTAGTCTTAGAAGACTCACGGATACCAACGATATCGATCTCTTCACCAACTTTAATGACACCACGCTCGATACGACCAGTTACTACAGTACCACGACCAGAGATCGAGAATACGTCCTCGATTGGCATTAGGAATGGCATGTCTACTAGACGCTGTGGTTCTGGGATGTAAGAGTCTAGCGCTTCAACTAGTTTCTTAACAGCAGTAGTACCTAGTTCGTTGTCGTCCTGACCGTTAAGAGCCATTAGAGCAGAACCAGCGATGATTGGAGTATCTTCGCCTGGGAAGTCGTAAGTGTCTAGAAGTTCAACGATTTCCATCTGAACTAGCTCTAGCATCTCTTCGTATTCTTCAGTACCAACGCCGCCACAGTCTTCAGCAAGAAGGTCAGCTTTGTTTAGGAATACTACGATGTAAGGTACGCCAACCTGGCGAGAAAGAAGGATGTGCTCACGAGTCTGTGGCATTGGACCATCAGTCGCACCACAAACTAGGATAGCGCCGTCCATCTGTGCAGCACCAGTGATCATGTTCTTAACGTAGTCGGCGTGCCCTGGGCAGTCAACGTGCGCGTAGTGACGGATGTTTGAATCGTACTCAACGTGAGAAGTGTTGATCGTGATACCACGCTCACGCTCTTCAGGAGCTTTATCGATACCGTCGAATGCGACAGCCTCACCACCGAAAACTTCTGCACATACACGAGTAAGTGCTGCAGTTAGAGTTGTTTTACCGTGGTCAACGTGGCCGATAGTACCAACGTTAACGTGGGGCTTGGAACGTTCAAATGCTTGCTTAGCCACGAGCTTAATTCCTGTGTTAGGTTTAAAAAAATA
Organism: Marinobacterium sp. xm-g-59; assembly: GCF_013283315.1. Taxonomy (NCBI): domain Bacteria; kingdom Pseudomonadati; phylum Pseudomonadota; class Gammaproteobacteria; order Oceanospirillales; family Oceanospirillaceae; genus Marinobacterium; species Marinobacterium sp. xm-g-59. The sequence continues at coordinate 360,556 of NZ_WBYR01000002.1, forward strand.
AGAAGACTGCCAATTCGAGTTAGCAATCCTACTGGGCGCGAAATTTTAACGTCATTGCCTATATAGTCAAGCAATGTGATCAATTTTCTTTAAAAAAGATCTCTCCAACCGGTTTAAGGCAAATAATAAGCCTGTTCGTTTTTACTTATACATATATATGTCACATCTTTTTGGTTACATTTCGATCAGCTATTCCATCGAGGCTTATACAAGCGTATAATCTCGCGACTTTTTAAAACGTCCATGAATTCGAGTGAGAACATGACTGATCTAAACAAATACCGAAATATAGGCATCTTCGCCCACGTTGATGCGGGTAAAACCACAACTACTGAGCGTATCCTGAAACTAACAGGTAAGATCCACAAAACTGGTGAAGTACACGAAGGTGCTGCTACTACCGACTTCATGGAACAGGAGCAGGAGCGTGGTATTACTATCCAGTCTGCAGCAACGACCTGTTTCTGGAAGGACCACCGTTTCAACATCATCGATACTCCTGGGCACGTTGACTTCACTGTAGAAGTTTACCGTTCTCTTAAAGTACTTGATGGTGGTGTTGGTGTATTCTGTGGTTCAGGCGGTGTAGAACCTCAGTCTGAAACTAACTGGCGCTACGCGAACGAGTCAGAAGTTGCACGTGTTATCTTCGTCAACAAACTTGACCGTATGGGTGCTGACTTCTACCGCGTTGTAGACCAGATCAAAAACGTACTAGGTGCAAACCCACTTGTATGTACTCTTCCTATCGGTACTGAAGATCAGTTCGTGGGTGTTGTAGACGTTCTGACTAAGAAAGCTTACGTATGGGATGATTCTGGCCAGCCAGAAAACTACGAAATCCAAGACGTTCCTGCTGACATGGTTGACGACGTGGAGATGTACCACGAGCAACTAATCGAAACAGCGGTTGAACAAGACGACGATCTAATGATGGCTTACATGGAAGGCGAAATGCCATCTATCGAAGACATCAAGCGCTGTATCCGTAAAGGTACTATCGCTCTAGACTTCTTCCCAACATTCTGTGGTTCTGCATTCAAGAACAAGGGTGTTCAGCTAGTACTAGACGCAGTGGTTGACTACCTACCAAGCCCAACTGAAGTTGATCCACAGGATCTAACAGACGAAGAAGGTAACGCAACTGGCGAGAAAGCGATCGTATCACCAGACGAGCCTCTACGTGCGCTAGCATTCAAGATCATGGATGACCGCTTCGGTGCTCTAACCTTCGTACGTATCTACTCTGGCGTACTGAACAAAGGTGACACAATCCTTAACTCTGCAACAGGTAAGACTGAGCGTATCGGCCGCATGGTTGAGATGCACGCAGACGAGCGTAACGAACTATCTTCTGCAACGGCGGGTGACATCATCGCGATCGTTGGTATGAAGAACGTACAGACTGGTCACACTCTATGTGATCAGAAGCACCCATGTACTCTTGAAGCCATGGTCTTCCCAGAGCCAGTAATCTCGATCGCTGTTGCACCTAAAGATAAAGGCGGCTCTGAGAAAATGGGTATCGCAATCGGTAAGATGGTTGCAGAAGATCCATCATTCCGCGTTGAAACTGACGAAGATTCAGGCGAAACCATCCTTAAAGGCATGGGTGAGCTTCACCTAGACGTTAAAGTCGACATCCTTAAGCGTACATACGGCGTTGAGCTAAACGTAGGTAAACCACAGGTTGCTTACCGTGAGTCGATCACTATCCCAGTTGAAGATAGCTACACGCACAAGAAACAGTCGGGTGGTTCAGGTCAGTTCGGTAAGATCGACTACCGCATGAAGCCAGGTGAGCCTGGTTCTGGTTTCACATTCAGCTCTTCAGTTGTTGGTGGTAACGTTCCTAAGGAATTCTGGCCAGCTGTTGAGAAAGGCTTCGCGTCTATGATGCAAGAAGGTACGGTTGCAGGCTTCCCAGTTGTGGACGTTGAAATCGAACTGTTCGACGGTGGCTTCCACGCAGTCGACTCTTCTGCTATCGCATTCGAAATCGCAGCGAAAGGCGGCTTCCGTCAATCTATGCCAAAAGCGGGCCCACAGCTTCTTGAGCCTGTGATGAAAGTTGACGTCTTCACTCCTGAAGATCACGTTGGTGATGTTATCGGTGACCTTAACCGTCGTCGCGGCATGATCAAAGACCAGGAAGCTGGCGTAACTGGCGTTCGCATCAAAGCAGACGTACCTCTATCTGAGATGTTCGGCTACATCGGTCACCTACGTACTATGACATCGGGTCGTGGTCAGTTCTCTATGGAGTTCAGCCACTACTCACAGTGTCCAGCTAACGTAGCAGAGACTGTTATCGCTGAAGCGAAAGAGCGTAAAGCGAACAAGTAATTCGCCCAACGCAAAAAACCCCGCCATCGCAAGATGCCGGGGTTTTTTAATGCCCACTTTTCAATTAATCGCGGCCTTTTTAAGACCACTCCAACAAGCGCTGAGTGTTGGAGCTTTATCGCAGATGAAGCGATAAGCTAATTGCATCACCATCACCAAGTGGTACACTATATGGTACATAAATGGAGGGCATTATGATTACTCTAAACGCAACCGAAGCACGCAAATCTTTCTTCGACATCATTAAACGAACCAATCAGCAGCATGAAATCGTTGAGGTTCAACATAAAAACGGCAAGTCCGTAATCATGTCGTCTGAAGAGTATGAAAGCCTACAAGAAACTCTACACCTCCTATCGCAAGAGGGTTTTGCCAAGGCGTTTAAAGAGGCTGTTGAAGAGGCCAACAGCGGCAAGACGGACAGCTTTGATAATGTTTTCGGTGAGTCATTGTGACCGACAGACGTTACGACATAGAGCTAACCAAACAAGCCCAAAAAGACATTAAGAAACTATCACCGAAGCTGAAAGAGAAACTCAAAGATATACTAAGGAACAAGATTGCAGTGGATCCGTTATCAGGAAAAGCACTGCTAGGCGACTTAGCCGGTTATTACTCGGTAAGACTCACCTTTCAGGACAGAATTGTCTATCGAATCGAAGATGGGCGCTGTGTGGTGATTATTATTCGGGCTAAGACACACTATGGTGATTAGATCGCGGCCTTTTTAAGACCGCTCCAACTGGCGCTGAGTGTTGGAGCTTTATCGCAGATGAAGCGATAAGTTAACTCGTCAATAACGAACAAAACGGAATAAAGTCGTAACGCTCACCCGCTTTGATCTCTACATCCGCTGGCAAGTGCAGCAAACCATCAGCATTCAACGCTGAGGATAGAACACCCGAACTCTGATTTACGACACGCTGTGCGACGCCATCATGCAGCTCCACACGCATATACTCATCGCGCGACTGGGCAGCTCGTAAAACTGAGGTTTCAACTGGAATGCGTAACGCTGGCTTATACACAGCCCCCTGAAGATACATCAAGCAAGGACGCGCCAGCAGCGAGAAGGTCACCAAGGCTGACATGGGGTTTCCAGGCAGACCAAAAATAGGGGTCTGCCCTACCCGACCCGCGGCAAAGGGCTTACCCGGACGAATTCGAATACGCCACAAGTTAAGGGAACCCAACTCATCGATCGCACTCTTAACGTGATCCTCCTCACCTACTGAGACACCGCCCATAGTCAGAATCGCATCCGCCTGCTCTGAAGCTGTAATCAATGCATCACGAGTCGCCTGATGATTATCAGCCACCTGGCCCATATCGATCACATCAAAGCCTGCTTGATGAAGCAGCTCAACCAACATGGGACGATTAGAGTTGTAGATCTGCCCAGGTTGCAGAGCAACACCGGGCTCTACTAGCTCATCACCCGTTGAAAGCAGCGCTACCTTTAATGGCTTGAAGACCTTTACATGAGTAATACCGGTTGAGGCACAGATACCTAGAGCAGGTGCTGTCAGTCGAGCACCTGCCTCGACAATCACTTCACCGGCCGTAATATCCAAACCGGCCGCTCGAACATTCTCGGCCACTTTGGCCGTTTGCAGAATACGCACGCCCTTGTCACAGAGCTCGGTATTCTCCTGCATTACTACACAATCCGCACCGTCCGGAAGTTCGGCACCGGTAAAGATTCTAGCCGCGGATCCGCTAATTAATGGCGTAGTAACTGAGCCAGCAGGAATGCGTTGTGATATAGCCAGTTCGGTACCCGCGATTGCATCTTTGGCGGCCAGCGCATACCCATCCATCGCGGAGTTCGCTTTAGGCGGAACATTGATCGAAGCGACCACCGATTCCGCTAAAATTCGGCCTGCTGCATCATTCAGCGTGACCGTTTCTATCTCTGCAATAACAGAGAGCTGATCAAACAGCGCTTGGCGCGCATCATCCAGTGGAATCAACGGCTTCATTGCCGACATTACTCTGCTGCCTCAATAGCTAGACGCTGCTCTTTTACCTGTTCAAGCAACGCCACGAAGTTACATGGACGGTGGCGGTTATCAAGCTGTGACTCAATGATGCTCCAGCCAGTGCGACAAGCACCGGTTGAACCTGGCATACAGACGATCAACGTTCCATTAGCCAGACCAGCAAAGACGCGTGACTGAATCGTCGAGGTACCGATCTCATCCCAAGAGACCTTACGGAACATCTCTCCAAAGCCTTCGACCTCTTTATCGAATAGCACCTTAAGTGCTTCCGGCGTTGAATCGCGCATCGCAAATCCAGTACCACCGGTACTTAACACAACCTGCACTTCAGGATCCGCAATCCAGTGTGAAACCTGTGCACGCAATAGATAGACATCATCCGGCAACAGTGCGCGATCGATCAGGGTATGCCCTGCCTCAACGGCTGCATTCGCTAGAAAGTCACCCGAGGTGTCGTTCGACTCGTTACGAGTGTCCGATACGGTCAATACTGCAACATTCAGACTGACAAACTCTTTACCGTTACTGCTCATTGTCTCTCCAAGCTCATACAAAGGGTTAGTTTAAAGGGTATTATTGCGAACTTTACCGGCAGGCGCACTGATGCGCATCAACCACCGGTGGCATTCATAAAACGGAGTATTTGCGGTTCGTTCGCTAGATCGAAGTGGTGTTTTTCAGGCTTAAGATCCATAGAGTTGATGATCGCCTGTTCTAGCTTAGCAGCACGTAATTCAGGATCCGCTTCTGAGCGCAACAGATCACGCAGATCCATAGAGTGTTCGTTACCCAAACAGAGCAACAAACGCCCTTCAACAGTGACACGCACACGATTACATTCCGAACAGAAGTTATGCGAGTGCGGCGAGATAAAACCGATGCGCGTATTCGAATCCACCATGCGGTAGTAGGTAGAAGGGCCCGCAGTCTGCTCTTGCGTCTTCTCCAGTGGGTAGACTTGCTCAATTAACTGACGCACATCATCGCTAGAGCAGTAGGCCTCTTCGCGATCATGCTCAGTAATAGCACCTAAGGGCATCTCTTCGATAAAACTGATGTCCATGTCACGATCACGCGCAAAATTGACCAGATCGACCACTTCATCATCATTACGGCCTTTTAAGATCACCGCATTTAACTTAACGCGTTTAAACCCTGCAGCACAGGCGGCATCGATACCGGCAATGACCTGATCAAACTTATCCTTGCGCGTCAGCTCTTTAAAACGATCCGCCTTCAGCGTATCCAAAGAGACGTTGATGCGCTTTACACCGGCTTCAACTAGATCGTTCGCCATGGTCGGTAGTTGCGAGCCATTAGTCGTTAATACCAACTCAATGTCCAACTCACCCAACTTGCGGATCAGCGTCAAAATATCACGACGTACCAATGGCTCACCGCCAGTCAAACGCAGCTTATTGACACCCAGACGCACAAACGCAGCACCCACCTCATAGATCTCCTCCAGAGTCAGCACCTGCTCGCGAGGAAGAAAGGTCATCTCCTCGGCCATGCAGTAGACGCAACGGAAGTCACAACGATCCGTCACCGAGATGCGCACATAGTCGATGTGGCGACCAAACTTATCGATCAGTTTCAAAGGTGTATTCATGAGCTCAAGTATAACGACTCGTGTAACAGTTTTTTAGCAATTCTTTGCGAAACTTTACGCTCTAGATCAATGCTTTTGATCAGTTAACAGCCTATTATTAGATCATTCTAATTTAACTCCCTTAAAAAGGACCTCCCATGGATACCAAAGCAAAACTGAGCCACACCAGCGTTGCGCTGCACTGGATAGTCGCCCTACTGATGATCGGCTCAATGATCATTGGCCTGACACTAGAAGAGATGGAGCGCAGCCCAGAGAAGTTCGACCTACTGAAACTCCACATGACGGCCGGCGCCGTTGTATTTGGCTTTGCCGTATGGCGCTTAATGGTTCGTGTGAAAAACGGATTCCCAGAGTCACTGAGTGATGTCCCACCGAGGCAGAAGAAGATCTCCATCATCGTCATGAGCTTCCTGATTGCAGCGACACTGTTCATGCCTATCTCTGGTGTACTGATGCAGGTTGGCGAAGGTCACGCCGTAATTATCTTTGGAATGGAAGTGATCGCACGCAGCAACACAGAGATCGAATGGTTAGAAAAGCTCGGCCACATCGGCCATGGCCTCGGCAGCAAACTACTGATGCTCGCCTTCTTCCTGCACGTCGCTGCCAGCTTCAAACATATGCTGTTTGCAAAAGACGGCACCATGGCCCGCATTTTTGGGAGAAGGGTTTAGCCTAACGCCAAAGGGCTGCATAAACTCCAAAGATCTTGGTAAGTAAATAAAGGCTGGAGCAAAACTAATCCAGGTATTGCTCCAACACTTTATCAGCACCCATTAAAGGAAGAAGTCGCAGCAAAACCTGCTCAACAACCTGAATCTCTGACTGAATAATAAACTTAGCTTTGCGCTGCTTCCAGGAGAGAGTTTGGACTAAGCTCGAAGCAACTACAGATGGCTGGTCTAAATTGTTGACTGGTACTTCAGTAGAAGCACCACGGATGCTTGTACTTACAGGACAGCAAATAAGCAGGCCTGTTTGTTGATGGTATGCTTTAGATGATAGGACTAGAGCGGGACGATACTCACCGATCTCTTTACCCTTAACAGGTTCAAAATCTAACCAAATTATGTCACCACGAGAAGGAACGTAAGAATTAGACATTACTCGCACAATTCCGAAGTCATTGGCGAAGCCAGCTCATCCGCATGAGCAGAGTATGTATCTAACCCTTCAAGCAAGGACTCTTCAGTAAAAGGCAACTTTAAGTTTTTACCCTTCCTTTTGGGCTCAATAACAATTCGCCCCTCAGACACTTCAATGTTGATGGCTGAATTTATCGAAAGCCCTAAGTCGGACATAAAAGTAGATGGGATTCTTATAGCTGCACTATTACCCCATTTATTGATTTGAGATTTCATAACAAGCCCTATAGTTTATTCAATGTATATACACTAACACAAACACCCAGTGTCAACTTTGTATATACATCCAATAATTGGTTAAAAATGAATTAGCATGCATAAAGTTCTTTCGTAGACATCCACTAAAAGCGAAACCCTTAAGTTTTACAATTGTAAAACACGACAAAGAGTTATATCATAGTATAACTAAAAAGGAGAAGAGCATCATGGCTTCCGTAGCAGTTCGCCAGTCAGGTGGGGCTAATATAATTAGCATTCCAAAAGCTATTGTAAAAACACTAGGCCTCCACGTTGGATCAAAACTTGAGCTTTCAATTGTCGAGCAAAACATTGTGCTCACACCGATTGAAGAAAAGTTGACCTTAGAAGGATTACTTGCCAATAGTCCAAAGGAGTCCTTTGCTCCGCTAGACGAAGACAGAGAGTGGCTGGACATGAAACCCATTGGTAAGGAACTCTGATGTACGTTCCAGAGAAAGGAGACATTGTACTACTTAGCTTTGATCCCAGCTCAGGAAAAGAAATCATCAAAAGAAGGCCTGCCTTAGTGATTTCCCGAAACGCCTTCAATAAGCATACTGGATTCGTAATTGTCGCACCCATTACCAGTACTGTACGGGGCAATGCCTTAGAAGTTGAATTGGAAGATACATCGACCAAAGGAGTCATTCTTGTACATCAGTTACGCTCACTCGATGGCAAAAGTCGCGATATCAAGTTTATAGAAAAAGCCTCAACCTCTGTAACCGCAAAAGTCACAAAAATTGCTTTCACAATCATTAGCTAAAAATTGTGAACAATTTATGCGGTGATTGGAACGAGTCCAATTAACCTCAGATAAAATACAACTTCAGCTATCTTTTCAAAGCACTCAAAGAATCCCCAAAAGTAGCAATCAGCCTGCGCTTCTCCGAACTGCTCGAAACCATATACTAAAGACAACAAAACTATCAGCTGCAAAAAGAGGCCATAAACAGCCGTTTAATATAGAAACGGCTTGCTACAACATTTTTGAGCCGGGCTTTTACATAGCCTATAGCTTTTCTAGAAATTAGCTCAGTAATGGTAACGACACGAGATGATTGTTATTGCATCGTCATCAATTACGTAAACAAGCCTATTCGTATCATCAATTCGACGGGACCAAAAGCCCGATAAATTTTCCTTTAAGAGTTCTGGTTTGCCGATCCCTTCAAAGGGAGAACGCTTTACATCAGCAATGAGTTTATTAATACGCTTGAGTGTTTTTTTGTCTTGAGTTTGCCAATGCAGATAGTCACCCCAAGCCTCATCAGTCCATGCCAGCAAGCAACTACTCATCAATCACATCTCGTGCTGCCGTTTTACCAGCACGGTACTGTGTAATTGAACGGTTTAGGTGCGCTGCATTACTTGGTGAGCGAAGTAAATGGACGGTTTCCATAAGGCTATTGTAATACTCCAAAGACATAACGACTGCGTCTTCAGAATCTCGGCGTGTAATAACGATTGCATCAGCATCGTTGACTACGTTATCCAAAACGGTTTTTAAGCCATTTCTTGCTTCAGTAAAAGATACAATTCTCATAAGAACCTCTTCATATACATCCAATAGCAAAAATATATAGGCTATTGATCTACATGTACAGTAAGCTGAACATGATGTCTTTTCGAAGCCACCGGGTTTGCTCAGGAGCACTTCAGTAAATAGCGCTTACCGGACAGCAAATAAGCAAGCCTGTTTGCTGATTGAAGGCAACTTTAAGCTTTTACCCTTCCTTTAGGGTTCAATCACAATTCGTCCATCAGATAACCTCCACATCAATAAGATCATACTGTTTGTGTGTTCCTACGAAACGAACAAAAACAATTTTATATTCTCACAGCCAAACGCATGACGGAGGAGAGCATGGAATTAAAAGCCCGAAAACAACATATCAATTGATTTAAGTATTATTTGCTCATCACTCGAAAGAGAACAGACATAATCTTGCAACTCTCGATTCGGAATGGCTGCCAAAAATTGGATTGCTAAAATTCGCTTTTCTCCATCAACCGCAAATACCGGATTGAGACTAACTGCTGGCTTAAACGCGCCACCAACATCTAGAAGCGGAGCTACAACACGAGTACTGAGGCTATCCAATAGATCAGCTTGCAAATCCACAACAAGCCCGCCATCTTTTAAACGGTAAACATCGTACCTAGCCATTAAAATGACCTAAACTTTTCAAGAGGCAATCCATTCTCTTCAACGAATGCATTAGAAGACATTAGAGCCTCCTTATTCTCTTGAAGCCAAAGATCTCTTTGCTTTTGCTTAACGGCCTGCTGAATACCTACTTCTGCCGATCTAGAAATATTAACTCCAACCTCTTTGGCTATAGTTAATAGCTCTGCATCAATTGATAAATTAGTAGGACGCCTAGTGGTGGATCGTGAACTCGCCGTGCGCATATGAAAACCTCACATATTGATGTGTAAATTTTATGCGCATATAGATTGCTATGCAAATAGCAGTTTAGGCCTTAATAAGCCGTCGTTATCGTATTGGAATGGACTATATGAATCAGTGACTTAGTGTAGTTCGTTTTGTCACTTTTTGTTGTTTTTCATGCCTAACCGGTGTCTGACCTCCGGTCTGACACTACTTTCTGCCGCAGCTTCTCAGCTAATTACCGCGCCCGACAAAGCGCCTTAGACAACCTCGATACAGAATTGCGCTGATATCTCATTATCGGCTTCAATAATGCCGCCCGCTTCCCCTCTAGGGAACCATACTTAAGATCCCACTTAGCTACTGTTTTAAAGAGCTTCTGGGCTTCTCTAAGATCCGATTTTCTTTCATACCCTAGCGTAGAGTAATGAACATGATTCAGATTTTCAGCCACCTGCATAAAATGGTCACCACTGAAGTCAGAGCTCCAATAGGTCTTAGAATAGACAGCCATGACTCTTCTAAACTCAAGTAAAGCGTTTGCAGCTTCAACAGTTTGCTCATACCCATAACCTATAGCTAACAAGTCACCGGCGATTTCTTGAAACAAAGGGTCACTTGTATGTGTTGTCGCGACATTCAAGCCATGTTTAACAGCATTACGTGCAGAACGCTCTTTACCACGCTTAGAGATCGGACCGGTCGCTCTCCTATTCTTAGAGATGCTACTAGGCATTTTCAGACTCAATTAAAAGCTTTGAATTTTCGGCCTCAATCCGCTCAAGCTCTAGATCCATTTTTTTAACAATACGTTTCTTGAAGTCCACTGCATCTAGGCTTTTCTGAAGGTGCCTGAGATTCTGTACCTGCCGATGAATTAAATCATCTAGTATTTTTAATTTATCAATTTTATCTGAAGTTGCCTTAGACCTAAGCTCCTCAATAGTGACTCCCTTCCAAATATTTAGTTCTGACTCAAACAATTTGTATTCTTCAGAAAACCTTCCCTTCTCTATTGCTTCAGATAAACGAGGGGCTAATTTGGGAGCACCGGGCTTTGAGAAACTATAATCGCGAACAAGAGCAATCATTGCAGAATGCACCAAGGACTCTTTATCTTGCGTATGCCTTTTAATCCAGAAAAAACCCTGGGCAATTTGCTCTATGAGCAACACTGATAATACGGTAGGATTTTCGAGCTCATAGTAGAGCCCCTGCAGAACCTCCTCATACTCAAAGTTTCCCTCATCCATATGGATAGTACGAACTCTATTGAGAAGTTTTAAATGTTCGTCTTCGGCTATCACAGTCATAGCAACACCTATTGGTTATTTATACATGCTGTATAGATAACCACGTACAAACCGTTTTGGCAAATGTCATTTATGTTGCAAATTTAATAGCGCAGATAAACGGTGAGCAGACAACTGTTGGAGCTAGCCAAAGGCGAAGCGATTTTTGTAGGAGGGACTTTGAGCGAAGCGAAAAGCCCCGACCAATGTCGCCCCCTACTTCAAATGCAACATAACACCAGGATTCACAAGAGGATCCCCAGTAAACTCAACTCCCTCCTTCTCAAATGTGCTCTTTATCAATGCTAGATTTTGAATAGTAGCTTTGGGGAAACCATCCTGAAGTTCGTATCGTTTTACCGTAGCGGAACCAATGCCGCTGCGCTCAGCCAACTCTGTAGCACTCCACCCTAAAAGAGCTCGAGCAGCTTTTATTTGCCTTACTGATATCACTTATATTATCATCCGTGATACTTTAGGTATCACACAAGGTTTATTTAATTATGATCGATGAAATACTAGCATCATTCGACGGTGCTTTCGCAGAAAATACACTTCGCGCATACCGAAGCGATTTCACACACTATGAAAAATGGTGCGCATCTCATGACTGGCCACCAATCCCCGCTACAGCAGATCGCCTAGCTCTATACATTGAAGAGATGTCCAATAAATACAAAAGCGCAACAATACGTCGCCGTTTCAGTTCACTTTCGTCATTGTTTTATCTGACTAAATCACCTAACCCGGTTAATGAGCCTGAAGTTACCTTAGCCATGAAACGCATGCACCGCCAGATTGGCAGAGCTCAAAAACAGGCATCTCCACTGACCTTAAAATACCTAGAACAAATGAAGCGCAAATGTGACAACTCGAATCGGGGTATGCGCGATAAAGTACTACTTCAACTCGGCTACGAAACCATGCGTCGGCGCTCAGAAATCTGCGCCTTCAAATTTGAAGACCTAGAGCAAATGCCGAACGGTAAATACTCAATTCTGCTCCGCCAATCTAAGACAGACCAATTTGCCCAAGGCCGGTTAATACCAATCTCAGACACATTGGCCAAACTAATCATCAAATGGCAAAGTAGAGTTGGTGTAAATCGAGGCCGTATTCTAAGAAGCATTCGCAAAGATGATGCTATAGGCGATCAACTCTCATCTGCTTCGATGTGTAATATACTTGTAGACCTTCAGTATCGATCAAGACTCCGCCATTTACCAAACTTCAGCGGACACTCATTTCGTGTTGGTGCAGCGTTGGACTTACTTGAACGAGGAGTGCCCCTTGAAAAAATAATGCTTCGCGGCGGTTGGGGCGCGAAGTCTACAGCGCTGAAATACCTAGCTAGCTGGATAGGATCAGATATGGATGTCTATTCGGACGACATTGCATATGAATAGGCTACCTTTACTTTTCTCTTAAGGCTTTTTCTATCTCGCCAGCAAGATTACCAATGACATATTTAGATCCAAGAGTTGATAAATGATCGTCATCGGTGTAAAGCAAATGCTCATCAGTTGCACCCAAGCACCTTTCAGAATCACATAGCCCTTCATATAAATGCACTTGCTTTACATTAGGGAATTTAGCTAGTGTTTGATTCAATTTATCTGAGAACGTTCTCAGTTGTATATCCGCATCTTTTCTTGAAATAACACAATTCTCAGGTTTCCAATCTTCACCCTTACCCGTTCGTGGCAAACAAGAACGTTCGGTAAAACCCAGGTTAGGAACATCCCAAAGGTATACAACAGTTTTTCCAGCATCAAGTAATGTTTGAATAGTATTGACCTTTCCCCTTAGTTAGTACCACTTCTTCGATGAGATTTTGCTAAGCAGCACGCTTAGCGAATTCCTCTGGTGGCACATAGCCAAGTGCACTATGTGGTCTTACTTTATTGTAATGATCTCGCC